>JAZDLP010000367.1:0-20314 GCA_043801885.1 Planctomycetota bacterium
CCGATTGGTCGGAAAGTGACGGATGAGGAGATTAAGCAAGTGAACTTGAAACGGAACACGTTTCATGGTGACTGGAATTACACCATTCACCCTTCAACGCGCTAACTGAGTTGATACCTTTATTTATTGACGCCGCCTTAGATGAGAACAAGAAGGATTCGAAGTCATTAGCCGGTGGTTGAGCGAAGCGACACCAAGAGAGATAACATGAAAACAATTAATGAAGTCGGCCGACAGCAAGAACATTGCTCATCTTGTAAAAAATGAAACTTTGGTGTTATCTCTAATGGGAACGCGAGGTGATGAGCCTGCCTGGAATGATCGGCGTTCATCTGCTGGACATATCGGCATTCCACTTGCTTCGGCGGACTTCATCAACAAAATTCCAATGATGATCAGGGACGATCTATCATCGCTGCGCAGGATTTTGTTTATAGCCACAACATTCACACGGTCTTTGGTTTCGACCGAATTGTTTTTCAACGAACCTGTGGCAAACGCATCTTCCGACAGCCAATAAGTGCGATTTACGGCTGAGGTGGCGTGACGGTGGCCTTGGCGGCGCGATTAAGCGCCAGAGCGAGCCGGGATTTTTTGCGGTCGGCGCGTTTCTTTGGAATCGCGTTCTTGCAAGCGGCTCGATCAAGAGCTTTGAATCCTTCAGCCAAAATCTTGTTGGCGTCAGTCGGCTTGCCTTCAAGCTCCGTCCTGATTCGCTTCATCTCTTTGCGCAGAACATTCATGTTGCCGCGATTGCGATGCTTGCGCTTCAGATTCTGGCGTTCGCGTTTTGTGGCGCTTACCGAATTACCCATTGTTCAACCATCCTTTTTTCGTAACCGTCTATTCAAGCGCGTGCGACGCGGTAACCATTACCGCAGTTACAGCACAGCGCAACTCCAGCGATAAAAATTCGTAACGCAGGCGTCTCGCAAAGATTTTAACGATTAGTCGTTAATGCGCCTTAATTTTGATATCTACGCCGGCGGGCAAGTTTAATTTTCCTAACGCGCCGACCGTCTTTGTCGTCGGATCGAGAATATCAATGACACGTTTGTGAGTGCGGATTTCAAATTGCTCGCGTGATTTCTTGTCAACATGCGGACTGCGCAGCACGGTGTAGTGTTCGATGCGCGTTGGCAGAGGAATCGGCCCATGTACGCGCGCGCCGGTCGCTTTGGCCCGTTCCACGATAGTCAGCGCCGATTGATCAAGCAACTCGTGATCATAAGCTTCCATCCGTATCCGAATCTTCTCTGCCATGTCGTTAATATCCTTTCTACATCACGCAACCCGATTACGTTCAGCGCCAATTGTTTCTATAGTCCAGTTCCTTCTATTCTGTGCTGTCTCTGCGTCTCTGCGGTGAACGGTTACGTAATATAAGAGCTTTGTCTAAAAAAGCAAGGAAGAAACTGGCTTGGTAGAGTATATTCACTAAGCCAGCATCAGTATCTTTAAAAGTGAAAGGAACAAACTCCCTTGCCCGACCACCCTGCGCCCATCTCAAATCAATCTGCTCCCGCGGCCTCCGCGCAGCCAGCCGGAAAACGTTGCCGTCCAGGTTTAGTGGAGAGTTTCTATCCTACGGTGGCGCTCGTGGGCCGGCCCAACGTCGGCAAATCCAGTCTCTTTAATGCGCTGCTGAAGCGAGAGATTTCCATCACCGACGCACGCGCCGGAACCACGCGCGACCGAGTATTGCACCCTATCGTGGTGGAAGGCAAGCCGTGCGACTTGCTGGATACCGGCGGAATTGGCATCGTGGACAAGCTGAATTTATCCACAGAGATTGACGAGCAAATTCTGAAAGCGACTCACGCAGCCACAGTGCTGGCGTTGATCGTGGACGCTCAAGAAGGCCTGACGCCACTGGATCGCCAGGTAGCCGCGCGCCTGCGAACGCTCAACCGGCCGCTGATTTTAGTCGTAAACAAAACCGAAGGCTCGCACGCGCAGGCAAATATTCCGGAGTTTTCCGCGCTGGGTATCGCCACCATTGTTTCGACTTCCGCCGTGCACCGACTTGGGCTGGATACTCTGGAAGAAGCCATCGCGGCGCTCGTGCCGCAGAGTCAGGAACCTTGGTCTGACTGGGAGAACTTGCCGCGCCTGGCAGTAGTTGGCCGCCGCAACGTGGGCAAGAGTAGTTTCTGTAATGTGCTGGCGCAAGAAAATCGCACAATCGTCTCACCGATCCCCGGCACGACTCGTGATTCCATTGATATCCTGTTCGAAAAAGACGGACAGCGATTCTGTCTGGTGGATACGGCCGGTTTGCGCCGCATTAAAGAACCCGAGGGTCCGGTTGAATTTTTCGCGCAAGTGCGCACCGAACGATCAGTTAGACGCTGCGATGTAGCGCTACTGATGTTGGCCTGCGCGGATGGCGTCAGCACTACTGATCGCAAGATCGCCGATCTTATTCTGGAACAACACAAAGCGTGTTTGATTGTGGTGAACAAGTGGGATGAGAACAAAGGCGTACAGACGGGCGAATATCTAAAATATCTGGAAGAACGATTGCCTTCGCTGCGACACGCGCCAGTTGCGTTCACTTCAGCTCGGAATGGCGCACGTTGCTGGCAAACGCTGGATGTGGCGCTGGACTTGTACCGTCAGTCTGGAACGCGTGTGCCCACGCCCGTGCTGAACCGCGCCATCGAACGCGCGGAGCGCGAGCACGAGCCGCCGACATTTAAGAGCGCTAAACCACGATTGCTGTACGGCGTGCAGGTCACCGTACACCCGCCGACATTTGTGATTCACTGCCGCCATTCGGATAAAATTGATAAGCGCTATGTGCGCTATCTATCCACACGACTGCGAGAAATTCTCGATCTCTCGGAGATCCCCGTACGTATATTCTTGAGAGAAGCGTCGCGGTGAGGTGGCATGAACGCCAAGGCGGATGATAAGCTCGCCGTCATTCTCGCCGCCGGGCGCGGGATTCGGTTGCGCCCGTTTACCGATCACACGCCAAAAGCGCTGGCGCTGGTGGCAGGCCGGACGATCCTGACGCATATTCTTGAGGCATTGGCGAGTGGCGCGGGAGTGCGCCGTTTCGTCGTCGTGGTTGGCTACCGCACGGACGCGTTCGCCGACATCCAGGCACCCGCGGGTTGCAAGCTTGAGTTAGTCGAGAACGATCAGTGGGAAATCAGCAACTCGATGTTCTCGCTTAGTCTCTGCGCTCATCTGCTGGCGAATGGCGGGTACATTGTCGAAGGCGACTGTTGTTTTGACCGACATTTGCTGGCCGCCGGAAACGGACGCAACGATACCGCGCTCTGGTTTGTGCGTCCATTTGGCGCGGAGGATGACGGCTGTTGTCTGCGAGCGGATGCCGCGGGTCTGATTCATACGCTCAGTATCGAAAAAACTGACGCGTTTTCGAGCAACGGGTGGAAAAGCTGCGGAGTGTTGCGGCTCACGCCAACGCTGGGCCGAAAATTAAATGACTGGCTCTCAGCCGCCGTGTCAGCGGGCCGCCAAAAGGAATACTTCGATTTGATTTTAGCCGACCACCTTCGGGAAGCGAACCTTTATGTCGCGGACATTGGCCGCGCGCCTTGGTGGGAAGTGGACAACGAAACGGATCTGCAGCGCGCAGAGAGGATATTCAGAACAAATGCGAGCTAGTCAGGAAAACGCGCAGGCCTTTTGGGAAGCGTTCGCCGCCAGTCGCGAGACCGCTGACGAAGCGGCCATGACCAGTCTGGCGTTGTGTAGTTGCTCTTCACTTTACGATCTCTACCGGAGCCGGGCGGAACGCCTGGCCATAGCCGCGCTTTTGCCAATGCCTTCTTCAACGTGGCGCGTCTTGGACTTGGGTTGCGGGCCAGGGCGTTGGACGTTGCCGTTCGCTCAGACTTGCGGCGAAGTAGTGGCGATTGATTTTTCCGCAGTCATGCTGGCTCACGCGCAAAAACGCTGCGAAGCGGCGGGCGTCGCGCAAAAAGTAAAGTTCCGACAGCAACGGCTGGAGGAACTGGACGCGACGGCTTTGGGCGGAGCTTTTGATCTGATCTTGGCGATGGGCGTGCTGCAATTCGTACCGTCGGAGAGTTTAGAGCCGGTGGTCGGCCGCATCGCAGCTTGCATCGGCAAAGGCGGCCGACTGCTGCATCGGGAGACGCGCAGCCCAACACTCAGAGAAAAAATATATTCCGATCCGACGCAAGAAATAACTATGCGAGCATTTTACAAACCGTTTGCGCAGTATCGTAGTTCTTTCGAACGACAAGGACTACGCCTGCTCAACCGCCGGTCCATCATTCCGCCAAGCCTGCTGTACTCAATTTATAACCGATTCCTACCCGCTGATTGTTCGACGCCGCTGAAAGGAATTCCACTACAATGTATTGTGGGTTTGCACGAAGCCGTCATTGATCCGCTGTGGCGCCTGGCACCGAGGCTGCTCTGGCTGGTGAATTCCAGGCGGCCCACCGATCAAGTGGCGGCTCTTTATTCCAAGGATTGATATGCCGCAACCTATTACGTTAAATGAGCTTCGCGTACTGGCCAGGACGGATGACGAAGGTCGGGAAAAGGAAGTCCTGTCGCTGCACGACCGATTCTTCGCTCGCGTCCTGGCTCCGCCCCTGGCGTGGCTGGCGATCAAACTGGGCCTGAGCGCGGATGCAGTCAGCTTCATGTCTGTGCTGACGGCGTTGGGCGGCGCGGCGGTGCTGACGACGGGGATGCTGATCGGCGACGTAGTGGCGGTGGTTCTGCTGCAATTTTCATTGCTGTTGGATTGCGCCGATGGCGACGTGGCTCGTGCTCGCGGCACCGCCTGTCTGGACGGCTATCTGCGAGACGTGTTCCGGCATTACTTGGTCGGGCCGCTGATTTTCTGCGGCCTAACACTGGGTGTTTTCTCACGCCACCCCGACCGCCTCATTATCCTCGCCGGATTGCTGGGCGCAGTGATGGCTACGCGCATTGTTGGCGACATGGCTGATCGCGTGACATTGGACGGACTGCTGAAACGACTGAAACGCCGCAGCGGTGGCCATCATGTAATGCAATCAGCGCCGGCCTCTTCCGAGAACTGGTTCGTTCGTTGGTTGCGAAGATACTTTCTGCCGGATATGGCGATTATGAATTGGTTGACCTTCGCAGTAGTCTGCGACGCAATCTGGCGACGTCATACAGAAACAGCTTGGCTGACTGTAGATATTATCTTCCTTTTCCTGGCCGCAGTGCAGATTTGCGCCAAAGTGATCGGTCTGGCGTTGCTGTGGCGGCGAGGCGTTTCCGAACGAGTAGAATATCTCGCCAGCGAGATTGAGAACAGGCCGCATGATGGCGCAATCTGAACACGCCAGCGCTGCGCCACCGGAGCAGACGCCGCTTGCCGCGCGCGGCAATCCCTGGCGTATCGCCAGTAACGCGGGACTATTTCTGCTGCTAACGCAATTACTGTTGCTGGCTTCCGCGCGCATCGTCTCTAATGCCTTGGGCGACGTTGGCTACGGACGATTCGGGCTGGCCATGGTCTTCAGTATTTACGCGTACCAGTTTGCGCAGTGGGGACTTGATCCGCTGCTGACTCGCCTGCTGGTTCGAGCGAAAAGCGAGCAGGCTGGAGCGCATCTGGCGAGTTTTCTGCGCCAACGACAATTGGCCGCGGTAGTCGTGCTACTTGTGGGAATTGGCGTCGCGGCGAGCTGGTCCGTGGCGGACGAGCGCCAACTTGTTTATCTGGGACTGGTGGATGGTCTAGCGTTGGCGTTGAGCATTCCGGCCGCCTTTGACGCTCGCGGTCGCATCACGCTGTACTTCGGTCTGATTGCAGTGCGGCAAATCAGCTATTTGATCCTTCTTATACTACTGGTTAGCCTGTGGCCGACGTCTGTGACGCCGCTATTGGTCTTGATGGTTCACGCGGCCTGCATTCTTTTACAGGTTAGTTTAGAGTGGGTGTGGGTGCGGCGGACTTACGGCGCATTACATTGGTCAGGGGCGCTGGCCGGAGCGTGGTCGCTATGTCGCCTGGCACTGCCGCTGGCGCTGGCCGCCGGCGCGCTACAAGTTTTGTGTGTGCTCGGACCGCCAAGTCTTGTGGCGACCGGTCTGGAGGTCGAGCTGGGCTTCCTGGTAGTCTCGAACCAACTTGTCACGGCGCTCTCCGGCTTCATGAGCGTCCCCGCGCGAATTACGCATGCGCGCCTGTCTGCGCTCTCTCCAATCAGCCGCAACTTTCGACGCGCGGTGTGGTTGACCGCGGCAACTTTGGCGGCAGGTGGAATATTAATTTCAGGATTGCTCTCGCTCTTCGCGCCGCAGGTGGTTTGGTTGCTATTTGGTCAACAGTTCTTGCCAGCGGCGCCGATTTTTCAAGTTGACGCCTGGCGCGCAGTCGGCGTGCTGGCCAGCGCGGTACTCGGATCAGCGTTGATCTGTCAGCAACGGCTGCGCATTTATGCCGGCTGTCATATACTGGCGTTATTAGTGGGCGTGAGTATTGCCATTTTATTCGTGCCGACTTATGGCGCCATTGCGGCAGTCGGAGCGGTGGCGGTGGGACGAGCGGCCTTCGCCGTATTTGCGGGACTGGCGTTTTTGATGCCTTATAACGCGGCCAGGCCGCAACCCAAAGGCGTTGTTGACGGGGAGACAGGGTGTGCCTTCGTGGTGAACGGTTACGTTAATAGCGTAGATGGATTTGCGGTGGAAACCATGAACAACGCGACGGATGTCTTGTTGGTCTTGCCTGTGCTGGCGTCAGCCGGCGCGGAGCGCATTGTGGCCGAGTTGGCGCGGCGACTGCCGCAGCACGGATTCACTCCGTCAGTACTGTGCTTGGAGGATGAACGCGCTGCGGTCGGAGAAGAACTGGCGGCGGCAGGCGTTCCCGTCGTAGGCTTGCGACTTTCGCGTCGCCGCAGTCTGGCTTGCGCCGGAGCAATTCTGCGCCGGCTGCCCGTGCGTCGGCCACTGATTATTCATTCGCATCTTTTTCACGCCAACTTTGCGACGCGGCTGGCTTATGCGTGGCTGTCAAAGGCAGATCGCGCCGGAGTGCGGGTGGTGAGTACGGTACATGTGGCGGAACAACGTTTTCGACCTTGGCAATTCGCGCTGGATCGCATCACCGCTCGATATGCGTCGAAAGAAGTCTGCGTCTCCCATGCCGTGGCGTGCTTCCAGCAGAAACGCACCGGCCTGCCGGTGAGTTTTTTTCATGTCATTGAAAACGGAATTGATTTAGAACGCTTCGGTCTCATCCTCAGACAGTCTGATATTACAACTGCCTGTGTGGTGTCGGTTGGACGGCTGGATCCGCAGAAGGATTTTCCGACGCTGCTCCGCGCTTGGAAACTTGTCGCCGACCAACGACCGGATTTGCGACTGAAGATCGCGGGCGACGGGCCGGATGCAAGCAACTTGAAAGCACTGGCGAAGAAACTGAGCCTGCGCAACGTCGAATTTCTCGGCTTCGTCGCCGACGTGCCAGCGCTCCTGCATAAAGCAAATCTATACGTCCAGTCTTCGGCATGGGAAGGATCTCCGCTGACTGTCGCCGAAGCCATGGCCTGCGCGCTGCCGGTGATCGTCACCGATGCGGATAGCTTGCCCGAATTGGTCGCGCATAATCGGACGGGACTGGTCGTGCCCAAGGGCAGGCCCGAGAAACTGGCTCAAGCTATCCTCGAATTGTCCACGAATAACGAGAAAGCTGCCGCGCTGGGCCAAGCCGCTCGCGTCGAAGCGTTGCGACGTTTTTCCGTTGATCGCATGGTGGCCGACTATGCGCGACTGTATCGCGAACTGATCGGAGATCGGCGGTGATCAGTTACACCTGTTTTCGCCTTTTATTTTTACCTTTTTACTTCCCAAGCGCTTGATCAAGATCGGCGATGATATCGGCTGCGTTCTCGATACCGACCGAAATGCGCACGAAATCCGGACTGATTCCTGACCGCAACTGCTCTTCGGGCGATAACTGTTGATGAGTCGTGCTGGCGGGATGAATAACTAGAGTCTTGGCATCCAAGACGTTGGCCAAATGAGAACAGAGCTTGACGGAGTCAATAAATTTTTTACCGGCCGCCAACCCGCCTTTGACACCGAACCCGAAAATGGCGCCCGGCCCCAATGGGAAATAGCGCTTGGCGCGCTCGTAGTCCGGGTGCTCCGGCAGCCCAGGATATCGCACCCACGCCACGGCCGGATGTTGTTTCAGAAACTGCGCCACAGTCTGAGCGTTGGCGACATGCGCACGCGCGCGCAACGGCAGCGTCTCTACACCTTGCAACAGCAGAAAACTATTGAACGGCGATAGCGCCGCGCCCGTGTCGCGCAGCAAACCGGTGCGAATCTTCAGCACGAAGGCTAAGCCCGGTGCAACGGCCTGAGGATGCCCGCCAAAGGCGTCCCAAAAATTGACGCCGTGGTACGACGGATCCGGCGCGGTGATTTCAGGATACTTGTCGGCGCCTTTCCAATCGAAGTCGCCGCGTTCAATAATCGCGCCGCCCAGAGTTGTTCCATGTCCTCCGATCATCTTGGTGAGAGAATACGCCACGATATTCGCGCCGTGATCGAAGGGATTAAATAGAGGCGGAGGGGACACGGTATTATCAACCACGAATGGAATGCGGTTCTGTTGCGCGATCCGAGCAATCGCCTCAAAATCATCCACATTCCCGCCGGGATTGCCAATAGATTCGGTGAACAGCAAGCGCGTCTTCGCATCAATGGCTTTCGCAAAGTTCTCGGCTTTGGACGAATCCACCCAGCGCACTTCAATTCCGAGCCGCTTTAATTGATAATTGAATAATGTGTAAGTGCCGCCATACAAATTCGACCCGGATACGATATTCTGGCCGGCGGAAGTGATGGCAAGCACTGAGTAAAACACAGCCGCCTGCCCTGAAGCGACCGCCACCGCGCCCGACGCGCCATGCAGAGCCGCCAGACGCTTCTCCAACACGTCGGTCGTGGGGTTCATCAACCGAGTATAGATGTTGCCAAATTCTTTTAGCGCAAACAGATTGGCTGCGTGATCTGAATCGCGGAAAACGTAGCTGGTGGTTTGATAGATCGGCACTGCGCGCGATAGCGTCGTGGGATCAGGCACATGACCAGCGTGCAACGCCAAAGTATCCAGTCCGTACTTGATGTTAGTCATATTTTTTCTCCAATGATTCGCTCTTTTTTCTTGACAGAATTCAGTTCATAAGCTATATTACTATATCGGTTGACAAAGTAAAGTAAAGTAAAAAAAGTATTTTTATTTTGACAGAATTTAATTTACAAGCTATATTACTATATCGGTTGACAAGGTAAAGATAAGAGGGTCGCTATGCTTGTGTCCCAGAAATGCCAATACGCGCTACGAGCCGTTTTTGAACTCGCGCGACGAGCAGGACATGGCCCGGTGAAGATCGCGGATATCGCGAATGCGCAGGCTATCCCCCCACGTTTCTTGGAAGTTATTCTAAGTCAGTTGAAACAGAGCGGGTTTATTGACTCGCAACGCGGCAGTGATGGCGGATATATCTTGTCACGGCAACCCGATCACCTGACAGTGGGGGAGATACTCAGGTTCATGCAGGGGCCTCTCGGTCCGATCGAATGCGTGACAGGGGACGTTAGGACGAAATGCCCATTGCACAGAGGATGCGTCTTCCTGCCGATGTGGGAGAAGGTTCGGGACGCGATGGCCGGAGTATACGACAACACGACCTTTCAGGATCTGCTCGCCCAGGAGAGTCAGATGCAGGAGAAATACGTACCGTGCTACTCAATCTGAGCATAGCCTTGTACGGCATGGTTCATAAAAAACTAGAAATTTAGCCCGTACGCGTATATGGAGGAGAAAACGATGAATATTGCTGAGAGCATGACTAAACTCGTTGGCGGTACGCCCATGGTGTGGCTCAACCGTATCGCTCAGGGATTGCCCGGCAAGGTCGCCGGGAAGCTTGAGTTCTACAATCCCGCCTCCAGTGTAAAAGACCGTATCGGCGTGGCGATGATCGAGGCGGCCGAGCACGCCGGACTGATCAACAAGGATACCATCATCTTGGAGCCGACCTCCGGGAACACTGGCATCGCTTTAGCTTGGGTCTGCGCAGCGCGAGGCTATAAGCTGATCTTGACCATGCCGGACAGCATGTCCATGGAACGACGACAACTGCTTGCCGCCTTTGGAGCGGAACTAGTATTGACTCCGGCCAGCGAGGGAATGTCCGGCGCAGTTAGGCGTGCCCAAGAGCTCGCTGCCCAAGATAAACGCTACTTCGTCCCTCAACAGTTCGAAAATCCGGCGAACCCGGAGATTCATCGGCGCACCACTGCCGAGGAAATCTGGCGTGATACCGACGGAAAAGTTGACATCTTTGTGGCCGGGGTGGGCACTGGGGGCACTCTGACCGGCGTCGGCGAAGTCATCAAAAAACGCAGGCCGGAGTTCCAAGTTGTCGCGGTGGAGCCGCAGGATTCTCCGGTACTTTCGGGCGGCAAGCCAGGCTCACATCAGATTCAAGGCATCGGCGCAGGGTTCATCCCAAAGGTGCTCAATGTCAAGGTCATTGACGAGATCGTAAAGGTCTCCAATAAAGATGCGATGGCTACCGCACGCCGGCTGGCGCGGGAGGAAGGCGTCTTGGCCGGGATATCTTCGGGCGCGGCAGTTTGGGCTGCGTTGGAGGTTGCCAAGCGTTCGGAGAACACTAACAAACTTCTCGTGGTGTTGCTGCCCGATACCGGGGAACGCTATCTCACAACTCTGATCTTCGACCATAGATAGGAGTGATTCATGAACATACCTCAGACATTGGAAGAGCGTCAAGAAGTTCAATTACCAATAAGGATGCATGATGGCTTAAACGGAGAGCAGTTTTCTTTTGAGCGAAAGTTTACTAAATCGGTCGAGAAGAACGATAATAGAATGGAATGCCGCGATTCTCACTGTCGGAGCATTCTGAAAGCCGTGAGCTGGCGTGTGGCCGGATCAGTAACAACGATGAGCATTGCTTGGGCCGTGACCAGTGAGATTAAAATTGCGACGGCCATCGGCGTGGGCGACGCGCTCGTCAAGCTCGGTCTATTCTACGCGCACGAGCGTGCTTGGGACCGCATCACTTTTGGCCGCCGCCGACCACCTGATTATGAGATTTGAGGGGAATCTGACTTATGATAGGTTCTATTGCCGTCCGAGACATCGTCGCTCTTAATGACAAACTGGCGGCTATGAGTATCGAGTTAATGCTTAATTGGGCAGTCGCCGAGTTCGGACACGAACTAACCTTCGCTTGCAGCTTTGGCGCCGAAGACATGGTTCTGCTCGATCTACTACTCAAGGCACAGCCTCAGGCGTCGGTCTTTGTCTTAGATACCGGCCGGATGCATCAAGAAACCTACGACCTTATCGAAAAGGCACGTGAGCGTTATGATCGGTCATTCGATTTCTACGCGCCGGAGACACGAGCGCTGGAGACGCTGCTGCGCGAAGCCGGACCCAATAACTTTTACTCGTCGGTGGAGACTCGGAAGAACTGCTGCCGAGTACGCAAGGTCGAGCCACTGGCTCGGGTGCTGGCCGGTAAGCACGCTTGGCTCACCGGCCTTCGTCGAGAGCAGTCTGTTACCCGTGCGGGACTGCCACTAGTGGAGATCGACGAAACTCACGGTGGAATTCTAAAACTCAATCCTCTGGCCAAATGGAGCGAGATGCGGGTTTGGGAATACATACGCGCTCATCATCTGCCTTACAACGCGCTCCACGACCAAGGTTACTCGTCCATCGGTTGCGTGCCATGTACCCGAGCAATCCGGCGCATCGAGGATTTACGTGACGGGCGTTGGTGGTGGGAAGAGCCGGAGCAGAAGGAATGCGGTCTGCACTCCGACACATGCGCGGCCAGATTCGCGAGAAAGGACACTTGACATGGAATACCTCGACGCTCTTGAAAGTCAGAGCATCTACATCCTTCGCGAGGCCTACAAGAAGTTCAAAAAACTGGCCATGCTCTGGAGTATCGGCAAGGACAGCTCCGTGCTCTTATGGTTGGCGCGTAAGGCTTTTCTTGGGCACTGCCCGATTCCTCTCGTGCACATCGACACCAGTCTTAAGATCCCAGAGATGATCGCATTTCGCGACCGGCTGGCCAAGGAGTGGAACCTCCATTTGGTGGTCGGACAAAACAAGAAGGCCTTGGCCGATGGCATGCGCCCGGAGAATGGTCGGGTCAACTGCTGCCACGCTTTGAAGACAACAGCGTTGCAGCAGCTCATGGCCGAGAAAGGTTACACCGGGCTGATTCTTGGCATACGCCGCGACGAAGAGGGATCGCGCGCTAAGGAGCGCTATTTCTCGCCGCGTGACAAACGCTTCGAGTGGAACTACAAAGATCAGCCGCCGGAACTCTGGGACCAGTTCAAGACTGATTTCGACAAAGACACTCATGTCAGAATCCACCCGCTGCTACACTGGACCGAGATCGAAGTCTGGCAGTACATCAGGCGCGAGAAGATACCTTTGGTCAGTCTGTACTTTGCGCGTGACGGGCAGCGCTACCGATCATTAGGCTGCTGGCCGTGCACCAAGACCATTCAGTCCAATGCCTCCTCAGTGGACGAGATCATCGAGGAACTGCGCACCATCGGCACCTCCGAGCGTGCCGGTCGGGCTCAAGACCAAGAGGAAACCTATGCCTTTCAGAAGCTACGTGCCAAGGGTTACATGTAACTCAATACCGTAGCGCAAGCAAACCGCTAGTAATGTAAGGAGAATGTTTGTGACTACAATCAATGCTCAAGCAGTGCATGTCCAGCCCTCGGTTCATGTGGTCATTGTCGGCCACGTAGATCATGGCAAGTCTACGCTCGTCGGGCGACTCTTGTGCGATACCGGCAGTGTCCCGGTCTCGCGCTGCGAAGCTGTCCGTAGCGTCTGCGAGTCGAGTGGCAAGCACTTTGAGTACGCATTTCTGCTTGATGCTCTCGAAGAGGAGCGCGACCAAGGCATCACCATCGACACCATGCAGGTCAAGTTCCGGAGCGCTCTACGAGAGTACGTCATCATTGATGCGCCCGGCCACAAGGAGTTCCTCAAGAACATGGTCACCGGCGCGGCTTCGGCGGAGGCCGCGGTGCTCTTGATTGACGCGGCCGAGGGCATCCAAGAGCAATCACGACGGCACGGCTTTCTGCTACATCTCTTGGGCATTCGCCAGATCATCGTGATCATCAACAAGATGGACTTGGTGGACTACTCGCGGGATGTCTTTAATCGTTTGAGTCGCGACTATCAAGCGTTCCTGTCGAAACTATGCCTCGCTCCGCTAGCGGTTATTCCGGTGGTCGCACGGGAAGGCTTCAACATCACCACACGCAGTGGCCCGATGGACTGGTATGCGGGACCGAGTTTTCTGGAAGCCCTAGACTCCCTGAGTGCGCGTCGCTCGCGCAGTGAGTTGCCTCTGCGCCTACCGGTGCAAGACGTTTACAAGTTCGATACTCGCCGGATCATAGCCGGACGAGTTGGATCGGGAAAGGTCGCTGACGAGGATACCATCCTCTTTTCACCATCCAATCATAGTGCGGTGGTTAAGTCCATTGAGCGCTGGAGCAGTTCTCGCGTTGGCCCGGCGAAGGCTGGCGAATCTATTGGATTGACTCTCACCGAACAACTCTTTGTGGAGCGCGGCCAGATCGTCTCGCACCCGAATCGCTCTCCGCTAGTCAGCTCACAGTTCCAAGCGGAGGTCTTCTGGCTGGGCGAGCGCCATCTGGTCAGGGGCAAGGATTATATCCTGAAGCTGGCCACCCAAGAGGCGAAGGCCCAAGTGTCTAGTATCGACGAGGTCGTTGACGCCGTGACCCTGGAGACCGTCGCCGGTCAGCACGAGGTAGCTCGCAACGAAGTCGCCAAGATCACTTTGAGCTTGGACAGGCCGGTGGCCTTCGACCTCTTTGGAGAATTCGAAGAAACCGGTCGCTTCGTCTTGGTGGACGGCTTCGACGTAGCCGGTGGCGGCATCATTCTGGCGGCAGTGCCGCCGGGTTACATCATCTGATACGAATGACAATGGCATGACTGAGCCAAAGAACGCGAAAGGCACCTTGATGAGCGACAAAAAAATTGATCTCAACGCATTGAAGGCTGTCGGACTCATAAAACAGAAGGATCCGGGACTCTTCAGTGTGCGCCTGCGAGTGGTTGGCGGTCGAATGGAGTCTGATCACTTGGCGGTCCTGGCTGCCATCGCTAGAAAATACGGGCGCGGACATGTCCACCTGACCACTCGCCAAGGAGTGGAAATCCCATACGTCCGCCTGGAGGACGTGGATGCCATGCGTGCGGACTTGACCGCTTGCGGGATGGAGCTCGGCGTTGGTGGCGCGCGAGTCCGGACTATCACCGCCTGCCAGGGAGCGACTTGCACTCACGGACTGATTGACCCACAGACGTTGGCGGTGAAGATAGATCGTCTGGTCTACGGTCGTGGCGGGCTACCTCACAAGTTCAAGATCGCCATCACGGGATGCCCCAACGCCTGCATCAAACCACTGGAAAACGACTTGGGCATCATGGGCTTGGCACGCAAGGTTTTTCTCCCGGAGCGATGCACACTTTGCAAGTTGTGTATCCGAGCTTGCCCGGTCGCTGGCACATTGGCGGTCGAAAACGGCCGACTGGCCTGCCACGCCGAAACCTGCATAGCCTGTGGCACCTGTGTCGCGACCTGCCCCACCGGCGCTTGGGAGTTGACCGGAGCCGGCTACGCGCTTTTCGTGGGCGGCAAGATGGGTAAGCGTCCACGTCTGGCCAATCGGTTGAGATTGGAGGTTGATACCGAGGAACACGTGCTGAGAATCGTTTTGACCGTTCTTGATTGGTACGTCGCCAATGGCCACAAGGGCGAGCGCTTCGGAGACACACTTGACCGCGTAGGCGTCGTAGTGCTCGAAAATCATCTCAAGGCGCCGGGAGAAAACAGTTCTTAAACATCGCGATAATCCCTTTACACCTAATTTTCCGCGTCTGGGTCGTCGGTGAAGCCCCACTCGCGACGTTTCTTCTGGATCTGATCGCGGCGAGTCAGCTCACTCGCCACGGCGCCGCGCAGAATATCCAAGATGGTTTTGTTGTTTTTGAGCGACGACTTCAAGGCATCGTCTAAGCTTTCCAAGAGTGTTTGTACCAAGATGCGGCGCGTCTGACTGAGCGCTATCAGCAATATGTCCGGCGGGTCCAGATACATCGGCTTGAGTTTTGGATTGCGAGTCTGCGGCGTGGTGGTCAGTAACAGCACGACGGCCTGCGGGTCGCACTCCAACGACTGGCGGAACGATTCGCGAGCTTCCGCGCGCTGGTTGAGGTTCAGTTGCGCGAGGCCGAGGAAGACAAAAGTTTCCGCGCGCTGTTCGCGAGGCAGATCAATCGTTACGCCCACAGTATGAAGCTCTTTTATGCCTACCGCCAGCTTGAGATAATGCGCAGCCTGCGCAAAATTTCCAGTGTCTATGTAGATGCGGCCCAGCGGGAGATACAGTTGATCGGCCCAGTCGTGGAGATTCAACGATTGCTGCAATACCGGCGCGGCATCTGACGAATTGCCCAGGTCCAAAGAGAACTGCGTGAAGGCCATAGCCAAATCCGGATCGTAAGCGGTGCGCTTCAATCCATCATCCATGATTTTTCTAATGTCATTCACCGCTTGCACTCCGCCAATCTCAGGGTTGGCTCGGTAGCGTCTAAAATACACCGCCGCCAGATTGCGATACGCTAGATGGAAGCATTTGACTTCTACCGCTTCGTCCGGACGGAAAAGACCTTTTGAGGCTTTTTCCTCACCAATTTTAATGGCGCGATTAAAAGACCAGGCCGCTTTCGCAAAATATGCGTCCGCTTCCGCAGCCTTGCTTTTCTTGATGAGTGTTTCGCCGCGCGTGAAGCAGGCCACGCCATAGTTATGTAACACTCGCATCTTGTTCGGCGAACGTTTGCTGGCCGCGTCCCACAACAGATACGCATCACTCCAGTCGTTGTTCCGTAAAATCGTGAACGAGACAAATGGCCCTGCCACACAACAACTCAGCACACCGGTCCACAGCCCGGCTTCATACCACTGCGCTGCAATGTTTTTTGTTGCAGGCGAGGACGCCTGCGTTACGATGTTGTTCGATTTGCTCTCCGGCGTAACAGCGATGCGCGTAGCCAGCCACTCCGTCAATAGCGCCATCACCCACGCCAGCGCGCACGCGCCACCGGCGGCGGCCAAATAAAAATTACGTTCGCTGACAATGTCGCCACGTTCGATAATCGAATTAGTCGGCAGAATCGAAAGCAGCGCCAACAACACGCCGAAAGCGCCCAACCAACGCTTATACAAACCGAACAATCCAAAGAGCAGCAAGACGAGGATGATCACGATGCCAGCGAGTACATTCTGATCGTTTGGATCGCAGAAGCTGGGAAAATCGTGATCAATGTTTAACCCGTAAGGAACGATGCCGCGCAGCAGCATCCACGGCACAGCATGCGCCTGAGAACACAGACTGCGAATGGCGGAACTTTCCTGAAACCCTGTCAGCGCGGCAAACGCGCGCTGGTACGCATATGGGAACGCGACGATGGAAGCGCTGCCCAGCCCTGCGACGGCCAGTATGAATGCCCAGCTTCGGTGCGCGCGCCGCTGCATGAACTGTCGCGCTTTTCCGAACCACGTCGTCGTCACACTTCCCGACGAACTGCCCGCCAGCGCACCCAAAATAATGAAGAGTAACATTAGTTCGAAGGCGACGCCGAGATAACCATCGTGCCGTCCGTTCGCGCCCCACGCCAGCGCCAGCGCCGACAGTAATATCCCGAACAGTAGTCCAAACGAGACAGTGCGACGTTCGGTGCCTCGATAAAAAAAGAAATAAACCAGCGCCACTGCGCCTGGCCAAGATAAGTAGCTCTCTTTAGTCAACACCGCGCAGCCACCAAAAATCATTGCGATAATTAACGGCCAGAACCAACGCGGCCAGCGAATTGTCGAATCCGCCGCGCTTGCGGCGCAAGATGACTGGGAGCCTGCGCCACAACAGGGACAGCTATCTCTTTGTGGTGCAGGCATCTTGCCTGCACAAGATGGGTCATGCGCTCCCATGCGCTCAAAGGCGATCGCTGCTGCATACAGTCCCAGCAAATAGAACATGCCGCCTTGACCGTTATCGCGGCCAGAGATGTACGTAACCGACTCGGTGCACAGCGGATGCGCGGCGAAGATCGCCGCCGCGCCGAAAGCGGCTAAATCGTAAGGCGTGCCCGGCGCGGAGATATGCCCGCTCGCGCGCAGACCGCGCCGCAACAGTCCAAAAAGCGCCAGTGCCGCCAGCAGGTGACAGGCGATATTCCACGCGCGGAAAATCCGCACATCCGGCCTTTCAATCTGGCTGCCGCCATATAACAACGGCTTATCCATCTGATGGTTGCCGTATAATTTACTGAGCTGATAGCAGATAGAATTCGACAGCCACCATAATTTGCGGTGTGCCAGCACGGTGATCTCGGAGAGTTTATCGAAGCTGCGAATAGTCGGGTTGCGCTGAATGTACTCAGGATCATCAAAATGATACGGCGCGTTCAGACTGGGAAGATAGGCGGCAAGTATCACCAGCATCAACAGACTGATCTGAATGGATCGCGCGCCCCACCACGGATGGTTTGTCGGAGTCAGTAGATGTCGCCACAGCACGGCGCCGGCAAAACGCAGATTGGCCCAGCCGATCCGTCGCCACAGTCGTCGCGGTTCCTGGCCAACGCGATAAAGCCATTCGCAGCCCAGCATCTGAATCAGTCGCGGCGCTCTCGATGCCTTTCCCGCCAGGATATCGGCATAGCCGCCCGCGGCCACGCCTACTACTCCGGCCTGAGAACAGCAGCGCGCCAGGAATTTTTCTTTGTCGGGCGAAGGTCGCGTCACGAGCAATAAATTAAACTCGGCATTTCGCAAGTATTCGATCAGCGCGTCTTCTTCCGCCGCTCCTTGATCATATCCCTGACGGCCTTCAACTCGCGCCAGGCCGGGGAAACGCGCACGGAGCGCCTGACAAGCCAGTCCGTTGACCTCTTCAGTCGCGCCGTATAGGAAGACCTTCCACTCGCGCTGGTCTCCGGCGGCCAATAATTGCTCGCACAGATCGGGAATGGCTAGGCGTTCGCCGCAAGGCACGCCCAACATCCGCGCGCCCCAGGTGAAACCTTTGCCGTCCGGGATCAGCAAATTTGCGCGCAGAAATGCTTCGCGCAAATCGGCGTTGTCGGCCATAGCCGTCGCATATGGCGCGGAGATGCCCACCACGGAACAGCCGCGTCGCTCCTGAGCGCATGTCGTCAGATGATCTAGTATCTGCTGCGGCGAGGCCAGATCCACGGCGGCCTGCATAACCGCTCGCCGCTCAAAAGGGTGTGACGGTATTGTTGGTGGTGCTATGCAATCCACGTGGCGCCGCCTCTTTCAGTATGAATTCGCCCGGCAAAAGCGAACTTGTCCTGCTGGTTAGTGGCACGACAAAAATATCTTCAGAAATATGCGCAGCACTGACGACAACCGCAGGTCTTACCTTTGAAGTTGACAGGTCTGAGAAGGGGTAACGAACCAGTAATACATCATTTTTTGAGTAATTCCGCATATATTTCGTCCTCTGCGTTGTTCCAAACTATATCCAGAGAGACTTGGCTTGTTTCCGACCAGAATTGGGATTCCTCATCCTTCGGCAAGAGAGTTACCAGAACTCTTGTGCCTTCCGGGATTCTCTGCTTTTCCAAAAGCTGAATCTTCTCCTTTCTGACCACTGCCCATAACGTTTTCAACATAGCCTCTACCTCCTGAATGTGTGTTTGCTTCTTGGAGACTAATGGGACTACGACCGAACGACGAGTCGAAGAAATCGAAGTTTTCGAAAGCACGCGACGGCGTAACCTTATCAGAGTCGCGTTCGATCCGATTATTCATTAGGCCGCCTAATTTGTTCTCGTTCGTTCCGGCCCGATGGTCTTTGGTGATTCTTTAACTGGTTCGGCGGGAGCGACGATACCGATTGGCGCAGGCTCGGTTTTTTTCTCCAGCCCCAAGTCCAGCTTGAACTGCTTGAGTAGTTCCTGGCCTTCAAATTGCCGAGCCTTCTCTTCCATCTCGATCGTCTTCATGTCCACGCTCTCGACAGCCGCCGCGATCTTGCCGTCGGCCATGGCCGTCTTGTCGCGCAACTTTTCGATCATCTCCTGGTGAGTCGCGTCCACGCCGGCGACTTCGAAGCTTTCGAACACATCGGCCAGTTCACTCTTCCATTTGGCTGCGCGCGCTTCGCTAATGACTCGCTGCGCTTCTTCAGTCTTCAGTTTCATTTCACGCATATAGCGCTCTTTGAGTTTCAACAGCGCTTCATAGCCGGCCTTGGCGGATTCCAATTGAGCATGGTCGCGGTCCAACGCTTCCTGGACGCGCTTAAGCTGCACGGCAAACTGACCGGCCATTTCCTCGTCGTTGCTGAGCAGACATGCTTTGACGCGCGCCGTCAGACGGGCAATATCCTGTTTGTATTGCGTAATCTCATTTTCGATGCGGATGATGCCGCCACGCGCTCTGGCAATGCCAGTATTCATCTCCGGCACCTTGTCGCGCATGTCGCGAACATTCTGCTCCAAAATCAGCTCAGGGTTTTCGCCCATGCTGACAACCGCCCCAAAAAACGAACGGAAGATACGTTTAATTCGCGCCCACATGTCTGGTCCTCCTAAAGTTGCGCATGCCTAACGAGCTATACCATTATTGAAAGTATAGGAATTTCAAAGTTTGTCACTCAATATACCGATAATAGAAAGAACTGCAAGCTGTAGCTGGCCAAGGACTTTCTATTGTGGAGAGAAGCGATGCGCCTCATCGAACACTTCTGTTGTCAGAATAAAATCTGTCCAGACCATGGTCTGCGGGGCATTTGGAGCATCAAAGAATGGGTAACCTACCCGGCCAGAGTGCCTTAACTGATTAGCTATTTTGATACACCACCGAAGGTTGAATGTCGTCTACTGTTCGGTGTCGACCTGGATTACGCTTATCCAGCCAGCGCCTTTGTTGAGGGTGGGTGCTGACTGGCCTGATGCAGGGACTTTCATGCCGAACTCTATCGAATAATGGTCGTTCCCGAGGTTCTGCGCCCGTACATAGTTTCTGTTTTCCAAGCCACAAAACGCGCAATTTACGAGGAGAAATATAATTTTTTATGTATAATATGTTCAGTCTATTTTAAGCTATTTTACAAGATTATACGGGGAAGATGACAAAAAACCTGGAGAATAAGCTCA
>JAZDLP010000018.1:0-13945 GCA_043801885.1 Planctomycetota bacterium
CAAATTACGAATTACAAATTATTTAGAGAGAACTTAGAGGGTTCTCGTCCACCTGTCATCTCAAATCCAAAATTCAAAATCTCAAATCTCAAATCTAAAATCTAAAATCTAAAATTCCTCTTTTTCAAACGTCGGCCAAACATTTCGCCAGGCGGCGGTGAGCGCTGTTGCGGCTTTATCGCTACGACCTTTCAGATCCCAAAGAATCTTCATATTGCGCAGACTGCGCAAACCGAAGCGGGCAACATTAGCTGTATTTACATCACCGTTTGAATTTAGAAAACTAATAACCTCCGGTGGCAATTCATCCGTCACGCTGTCGCTGACCACGCGCAACGCGCACAGCCGCGTGATTCGCGAGTTTAGATTCGCGGCGAGAGCGAACGATTCCATGTCCACGGCGATGGCGCCCGAAGTCGCGGCCAGCGCGCGTTTGTTTTCGCATCGAGTCACGATTGAAGGCGTGGAGATCATCGAGCCAATGCTGTGCCGAATCTGTCGAACATTCAGCGTCGCGGCCAGCTTTTCCACCAGCGTCGTTTCGATCTTGATCGCTTGCTCCGGTGCTGATCGTCCGTCAAGCAACGCGTCGGCCAGTACAACATCGCCCACTTCCAAGCCATCCTTCAAGCCACCGCAAAACCCAGTGGTGCAGATCAATCGCGGCGGATTGGATGATTCCAGAACTATTCGCAACGCACGTGCGGCCACCTCCGGCCCCACGCCGCCGCGCACTAACACGCCTTCGTCCCGTGCGGACTGCGGCAACGCCGCGCCGACCGCCTCAAATTCGGACTTGATGGCGGTAATAATCACTATGCGTGGATGATGCATGCGAATTTTGTGCAACTATTCAGTCCCATCAAACCACAAGGGCGTAATAAAAAATTGTAACCGTTCACGACCTAAAGAAAATACTAATTGTACTGTCCGAAAGTTTTTTAAGATTGCAAATCATTTTGCCGATACATCTTCATGAGAAATGATAAAGTTCAGTAGTCTCTCGCAACAATCGTATGCTTGCTATTTCCATGGAACCTCTCTACGCTGCTAATAATGCAAATCTTCGCGGCGATTGTGGATTGAAGAAAAAAAAAGTCGTTTTGAGTTATTGTTATCCGAGCCGTGATCGTTAGGAATCGGTTAGTAGGGGCGATAGAAAGCATGGAAGAGCAAGAATTTCCAACTCTTTATCAGCGACTGGTGCAGGAGCGCGGCGATCCGCCGGTGTTGGGTGGCGTGTTGTTGAGCAAGTTGCTGGGCGAAGGTGGCATGGGGATGGTCTTCAAAGGATTTCATTTGCGCCTCTCTATCCCCGTAGCGGTGAAGATTATGCCTGCCCTTGTTTCAGGCGCGCAGACGCCGCTGCTGAGCGAAGCGCGCGTCGGCGCGCGTGTCAACCATCCAAACGTGGTACGAGTTTACGATTTGGGCAAAGAAGGCAGTTTCTTCTTCATGATTCAGGAATACGTGGAGGGGAAGACGGCAAAAGAATTCGTGAATGTAGCACTCAACGACAAGCCGCTCAGCGAACAGGCTGTCCTTAGCATCGGCTGCGATATTGCTCGCGGCTTGGCCGCCATCCATGCGGCCGGATATCTGCATCGCGACGTTAAACCTGGAAACATCATCATCTCATCCAAGGACGGCGTGGCGAAACTGCTCGACTTCGGCATCGCTCAGTACATGGAGCCACTGCTTAATAATAAAGAAAGGCAGAAGCCTGAACATCCATGGATTGCCGGTACACCGGGATACATGGCTCCTGAATCCATCACTCCAGGCATAGTGCCGGGACCGGCCGTTGATATCTACGGTCTTGGCGTCGTGCTATACGAATTGCTCGCCGGCAAATCGGCATATGAAACAGATTCAACAACGGAGCTATTGCGTCAGCAGGCAATATGCTCACTGCCTGATATCCAGACGCTGTGTCCGAAAATCAGCTCCGCGACAGCGCGCATTGTACAGCGGTGCGTGAAACTTAATCCGGACGAGCGTTTTACCGATGCCAACACATTGCTCAATGAATTGGCGAAAGTCTTGCAGTCGTTCGAACCGTCGCATGTTGTTGCTCCCATTAGGCCTGAATTGCCTCCCGTCAGCGTGGCTTGCGTGGACGATGACCATGAAGTGGGCGAGTTCCTCCGCAACGCACTGGAGGATGCTGGCTTTCGTGTGCGGTACTACGACAATCCTCGCGACGGTCTGCGCGGCATCCTGGAAGAACCGCCGGACATCGTGATCACCGACGTTCAAATGCCGGACATGACCGGCCACGATGTATGCGCGGCCATTCGAGCTAATCCCAGCGTAGCGGAAGTTCCGGTGGTGTTTCTCACCGGCATGGCGGATATCGAGTTGATTGAATTGGCCATGCAGAAGGGCGCGACAGATTATTTGTTTAAACCAGTTAATCCGTCCGACTTGGTGGCGCGAATGAAGTGCTTGGCGCACATGGTGATAGTGCGACGAGAATTCGAAGCGTTGGACACACAATACAACGCATATCGAAATCAACTGAAGACGATTGTGTCCCGAGGGTACTCGACATGAATACTGTCCAAAGAAAACCAAAGCTCCTGGTGGTTGACGATGAGCCGGATGTGCGGAACATGTTGCTCGAGATTTTGATGATGCATGATATGGAAGTTACACCGGCGGAGGATGGCTCACAGGCATTACAAGAGGTGGCGCGCGAGTGCTTCGATCTATGTGTGCTCGACGTAGCCATGCCAGGTCTGGACGGATTAGAGGTATGCCGTCGCCTGCGCGCAATACCATTCACTCGCGCATTGCCAGTGCTCTTTTTGACTGCGCATCAGGATGCCAAGACAATTAACGACGCCTTCACTGTAGGCGCAACAGACTACCTCATTAAACCTGTCCACTCGACTTTGCTGTGGGTGCGGGTGAGCAATCTACTGAAGATGGATGAATTATTGCGCATGACCGACCAGACGCGGGAGATTATCTCGCTTCTGGAGGGAGCGCTAAAGCCGCGATTCAACACAACGACTCTGAAATCACTTTGAACTATGGAGAAGAATACAAAGTGAAAAAAGATCAAGGAAGCAAGTAAGTTTCTCCGCGTTATTTTGCTTCCGGACGGAGAACCCATGATCGAGACAACTTATTCAATCCCGGTTGCCGATTCAATATCGGAATCTGTGCGCCGCTTGCGAGCCAGTCTATCGGCGGAACGAATCTATCTTTTCGGATCGCGTGCCCGTGAAGAAGCGAATGAGGACAGCGATTTCGACTTCCTTGTTGTTGTCCGCGATTCGTCTCTGCCGCGCTACAAACGCGAGCAGCAGGCGTTCCGCTCTCTCTGCGGAGTGGGAATCGCCAAAGACGTGCTCGTCTTCACGCGCGAAGAGTTCGATAAGGGCCTGGCCGTTGTTTCGTCACTACCCTCCACGGTTGCGCGGGAAGGGAGGTTGCTTTATGGTGAATGAGAAGAGACAAGAAGCGCAGGCTTGGTTGCAGAAGGCCGACAATGACTTGCGCAGTGCGCAGGTGGACTTGGCGGCAGAACCCCCGTTGATTGAAGACGCATTGTTCCACTGCCAACAGGCGGCGGAGAAGGCCATGAAAGCTTTTCTGACGGCTCACGATATCACGTTCCGCAAGACACATGATCTCGATGAATTGGCTTCAGCGTGTGAGCAAATTGACGTATCCTTGAAAGACGCGCTCAACCCTGCCCGCGATCTGACGGTGTTTGCCTGGGAATTTCGCTACCCCAGCTCGGACGAAGCGCCGCCGGAGGCCGAGGCCCATGATTCGCTACTTCTGGCCAAGTCTGCCGTGGATGGCATTCGGAAACGATTGTGGAATTGACAGTTCCACACATTTACCGACAGCCCCTTAGCTTTCGAAACACTGACAACCTGACTATTCTCAACCGCCGCAGCGTGATAGAATTAGCGGTTATGGCTTCTCGAACTCTCGCCTGGCTGGTTTTATTTGCGGTTGTTATCGCGCTGGCTCTGCGCCTGCAAAGCATTCTGCGCCCCGCCGAGATGGATACGCTGTATTGCCAACAGGCAGTCTATCAGCAACTCCTTAAAGTCATTCATAAACGTTATGTGTCGGATATCACGGATACGGAAGAGAAAAAACTTTTTTATGGCGCCATGGACGGCATGGCTTCCGCGCTTGATCCGCACAGTCATTTTTTCTCACCTGAAAATTACAGCAGCTTCAAGACGGACACGACCGGCGCGTTGGAAGGTGTGGGTATCGAGATTGACGCCAACAATTCGCGCGGTCTGACGGTCTTGACGCCTCTGCAGGATACTCCGGCTTGGAAAGGCGGAGTGCTGCCCGGCGATCTTATTCTCAAGATTGATAACGTCTCCACCAAAGATATGAAACTCGAAGAAGTCTTGCATCGCATCAAAGGTCGAGTCGGCACTCGGGTGACGCTGACGCTACTGCACGAAGGCGAGACTGCGCCGGTGGACATTGAGTTGACTCGGGCAGTCATCGAGATCAAATCCGTGCCGGTCGCCGAGATTATGAGCAACGAATGGGTGAGCGACGGCAGCAAAATTGGCTACGTTGAAATTCTCAAGTTTCAGCATCGAACCGCGGACGATCTGGATGTCGCATTGCAGAACCTGGAAGAGCAGGGCATGCAGGCGCTCGTCCTTGATTTGCGCCAAAACCCCGGCGGACTGTTGGAATCAGCGCAGGATGTGGCGGACTTATTTCTCCAGGACGGCAAAATCGTCAGTGTCATTACTCGCATTGGCGACACTGGCCGTACTCAGGAGATAATTCATTACGCTCACGAGAAAGGCACTCATCCGGACTACCCGATAGCTGTGCTGATTGATGGGCGCAGCGCGTCGGCGTCCGAGATTGTCGCCGGCGCGTTGCAGGATCGGAACCGCGCGGTATTGGTGGGCGACCGCAGCTTTGGCAAGTTCTCTGTGCAGGAAGTGATCCCTGTGCCACTGAGCAAGTGGGGCGAGGCTGCTTTGAAGCTTACCATCGCTAAATACAAGACGCCTCAGGGAGCATGCCTTGATGGTCAGGGCATCACGCCGGATTATCTGACGCCATTTAGTTTGGAACAGCAGCGCGCGTTACTGCTTGATCGTCAACAACGCAAACTAAAAGATAATAATCCGCGTGAAAATCGGCTGGCTGATCCCGTTCCGCTCACCGCCGAACCGGACGATAAGCCACGATCACCGTTCGTAGACACGCAACTCAAAAAAGCCGTCGAAATACTGTTACGTAAATTGGTAAGCGTTCACCGCAAAGGCGCAGAGGACGCAGAGGAAAACAGCATGAAAGATGTGTCGGCAAAATGACTTGCAATCTTAAGAAACTTTCGGACAGTACAGCTATGGCTAATCCTATGCTTTTCCTGGCGTCTTGGCGGTTGAGATTCAAATGACCACGCCGCTACTCATGCTCTCCTACGAAGCGCCGCCGCGGTTGTCGGCCGAATCTATTCTCGTCGGCAAGACGTTGAAGGCGTTGGTTGCCGTCGCTCTCACGAAATCGGCCATTGATCTGGTCTGCGCCGCGCCAGGCGACGAAGCGTCCACGGACAAGATGCTGGAGAGTCTGCTGCCCAAGACGTTACGCATACACCGCTTCGAACCCCTGCCGAAAGGCCGTAAAACCATTCTGCAGCGCATCCTGGGCGGCAAGGGTGGCTGGCAGAAAGCAGCCGTGAATAAGAGTCTGGCGCTGTTTCCGGCGGAACACAAAAAACCAACATTGATCTATTCGCGTAGTCACCCACCAGTGTCGCATCTGGCCGCGCTGGATTTGGTCGCCGGCGCGTTTAAGGGCGTTCCCTGGGTCGCGCATTTCTCTGATCCTTGGTCGCAGCACGCTTACTACAAAAGCGCGATGACGCGTATCGCTTTGGCGCGCTTGGAACGACAGGTTTTCAACGCTGCCACGAGGTTGATATTCGTCAGCGAAGCTCTGCGCGAGACGATGCTAGCCAAAGAATCCGATGCGGTGCGCGCCAAGTCCCGCGTCGTGCCGCATTGTTTTGACGCCAGTTTATACTCTAAGGCACCGCTACCAGCAACGCTGCCGACGGAGAAACCGGGCACACGCGTGATTGCGCACGTCGGCGATCTTTATGGCCTGCGTTCGCCGGCTACGCTCTTCGAGGCGATGAGCGGATTGTTTAAAGCGCAGCCGCAGTTGCCTGAATTCAGTACTACAACGACTGTACCGCAGGCGTCCCGCCTGCCTTTCGTCCATGAAACGCCGCATTTGTCAGAGCAGGCAGGCGAGACGCCTGCGGTACGAGAAAACGATCGTTATAGTATTAGGTTATGGTTAACCGGCCGTTTTGATCCGCAGTTTGTCGGTCTGGATCAGGCTGCGGAGATTGCCGCTTGTGTTCGTTACTGTCCACCTGTGCCGTATTTACAGAGTCTGACGGTGATGGCTGCGGCAGATGTGCTGTTGACCATCGAAGCGCCAATGCGGCACAGCGTCTTCTTCCCATCCAAACTGGTGGATTATCTGGGCGCGCGCAAGCCACTGCTCGCCATCACGCCTGAAGGCAGCCTGACTTCGCGCCTGATGGAGCAGTGGCGGCAGCCGTGGTGCGACGCGAGAGATAGCGTCGGTCTTACCGCGCTGCTGCAACGCATCGCCACCGGTCAGTTATGGCCGCCACCGGCAGAGACATTCCTGGACGCCTACTCCGCGCTCACCGTCGGCAAACAACTCGCTGCCATCTTGACAGAAGCGATGAAGGATGAAGGTTGAAGGTTGAAGGATGAATTGGATATTTAAGCATAGAAATTTCAAAGTTTGTTGCCAAAGGCAAAATTGGCTGCTAAAAACGATCTTTTTTCCTTCAATCAAAAATCAAAAATCCACAATCAAAAATTCCATTAGGTTCTTTTTGACTCGCATTATTGGCGTGCTGGCGTTGCTGGTACCGCTCGCTGGTTGTGAAAAATCTGTGCCACGCACGGATTATTTTCCGCTACGCGACGGCAATCGCTGGGAATATCGATTATTGGACAAGCCGCTTCTGACTCGATTGAGTGCGAATCAGCCCATCGAAACGGCCTCGCTGGTCGGCGCGCCGGACGAGTCCGGCGGCCACGTCGAAAATGAGCTGCCCGCAAAGGCGGAGATTGTGGTGGATGCGTTTACTCCGTCCTCGCCACGCGAAGCATCCACGCCGGTGGCTGCTGCTCGTCGCGTGGTTTTGGAACTACGCGCGGCAGTGGACGAATTGACTTGCCGCGCTATTTACGACACCGCCGAACAGGTTTGGTCGAAACGCAACGGCTACGTGGGTTTTCAAAGCATCCGCGGACGCAGCTATCTATTGATCCTGCCGCCACACACCGGCTACAAGTGGGTAGTTACAGGCGCGGCGGGGCAGGATTTATTCTATGAGATAGAAACAACCGCCGCTACAATCGCTACGCCACGGCAGACTTTTCAGCATTGCGTGCTGGTGCGGCAAGAGTCACGGGATCGGCGCGAGATATTGCGCTACTGGTTCGCTCCTGACGTGGGTCTGGTGCGACGCTCAAAATATTTTGCGAACGAGGAAGTCTTCCGTCAGGAATTAGTGGATTATATGGTCAAACCGGCCACGCCCGCCACACGGCTGGCTGAAGAACATGAAGTGCGCAAAGCCATCGAAGGTAAAAATCGTGGCAATGAATTTCACCAACGGACGCGGGACGATCTTCGTGAGCGCCGTTTTGGAGCCGACACGTCCGAGTCAGATAATCGCAGCGATCATATTCGTAAATATGGTGACCCAAAATGAAACTGCAGAGCGATCTGGAAAATATCGGTCTGACTGACCTATTCAAAATTCTAACTGAACAACATGCCACGGGCGTACTATCCATTACCAGTTTGCTAGGTTCGAAGCACATTGCTCTTCAAGACGCAACGCTCACTATTTTTACCGACAAACTGTCGAAGCGGATGCGTTTAGGCGACCTCCTGATCACTCGTGGCGTGTTGACCGAGATGCAATTAACCGAAGCGCTACGGGATCAACGAAAAAGCGAACCGCCATCCAAACTAGGCGTCTGTTTAATCAAAAAAGATTTTATTACCGCGGATCGCATCAAACAGGCTCTGAAGTTTCAACTGGAAGAAGAGTTTTTTGATCTATTCACTTGGCAGAATGCGTCCTTTTCGTTCGATAGCGACGAGACAATTAAAGACATCGCGGCAGAAGCGCATAGCGACATGCGCAATACATTAACCGTATCGTTGGAAGGGGTGTCGGATTTCTTCGACCCCACAGGCTTGACACCCAGCATCAATCTTCAGACGCTAATCGCAGAAACTACGCGCTACTTGCCGGAATGGCAAAATATCCAGAAGCGTCTGCCTACTCCGTACCTCTGTTTTCAACTAACCGCCAAGGCGGACGAAATGGCGACATACGCCCCGCGCGGCACACAACATGTCCTTAAATTGATCAAGGAAGGGCGCACCATCGAGACTACGGTCAAGGGCAGTTGCCTGGGTCGCTTTGAAGTCTACAAGATTCTTATCAAGGCTTTGGATGATGGCTGGATATTTCCCTATCCGGCGAGCAAACTGCGCTGGCTGGCCGCTGAACATTGTATCCAGAAGCGCTTTTTTGATGCGCTGAATATCTACCGTCGCTTGCTGGAATCGGCTCAACAGAGCGAGGAACAACGGCAATTGCAGGAAATGATTGATGATACCACCGGTGTCATCCTGCGCGCTAATGTTTCGGGCGATGAACAAGATATCGGCGAGGCGATCAGTTACAAGGCGGCGGCTGAGCAATATAGACGCCGACGGCGGTATCGTCGCATTGGGTTGGGCGGCCTCGTCTTTTTCTCGTTCGCGCTGATCGTTTATCTGGTGCTACGACAGTACGCGCCAATAGCGGAACTGGTCGAATCTTACCGATTGACCATACTCGCGTCCGAACAAGCCATCAGCGCGGGTGATTTTGATAGAGCAATGGATATTTTGAACAATCTGTACAAATCCATTCCCGATAAGGAGAGCGACATTGCCAAGCGCACGCTGGAACAATTGAAGTTTCTCTCTCAACAGCTCGATCTATATGTCACCGATAGATTACAGTTCTTCGAAGCGATGGAGCAGAAAGGCCAGTGGGGTGCCGCCGAGGCTGGCTACAACCGCTTGCTCGCTCAGTACCCAAAGAGTCGGCAGGCAGTCAATATCAATGCTAATCTGTCCCGTATCCAAGCCAAACGCGATGCTCTCGCTCGCGAAGAGTTGCTAGCCAGGCTACGCGTCAAACTGCAAGAAGCGCTCGATTTACTGCAGAAAAAACAATTCACCGCAGCCAAGGCCAAGTTCCAGGGAATTGTTGTCGCCGCGCCGCCAGAGACGTCCGTCAAAAGGGATGCTCAGACAGAACTGCAAAAACTGGCTCAACTCGAAAAGCGCGTCCAGGCATTGCTGGCTGCCGCCGAAAAAGAGCTGGGACAGAAACGCGGCGAGAAAGCGTTGATAATCTACGAAGAGGCGATTGCCATATGGCCGGATTTGCCAATCAATCAGCAGGCTCGCGAGGAGAGCGTCCGCATCCGAGCGCGTCTGGAGCAGGTACACATCACGCTCAAGGAAGCCGATATCGAAGATCAGCAGGACGACGTGATTGCCACCGCAGAAACACTACGCAGGCTCGAAAAGCAATATCCGGAATTTGAATTGACCGCCAATTTGCGTCCGCGCATCACCGAACTGGAAGACCGCGCTAAGTTCGCGCAGAAACAACTTGAACAGACTCAAGCGACATTCGTTACGGATAAAAGTCGCGGCCGACTGGCTTACGTTGCTCTGATTAAACGGAACACGGGCTACCTGATCAGTCAGAAAATCGAGATTCCCGTTTGTATTAGCGCTTCACCACAAGCGCTTCTGAAGATTAACGGTCAGACCGTTGGATTAACTCCTCAAGAAGTCAAGCTGCCCATACATCTGCCGGTAACACTGAGTCTTGAAAAGCAGGGCTACCAAACCTGCGAACGGCGCATTACTCGTTTGATGCCTGATGATGTAGAGATACATCTCCGCCTGAAGAGAAAAGCGGTGCAGGTGTTGGATTTCAATGAGAGTATCTTCACGCCGCCGTGCGTCATCGCCGATACGCTGTATGTTCTGCACGGTGCCGCGCTCTCCGCATTTGATCTGACTGCGCAGAAGAAATTGTGGTCGTTGGATCAGTTGCTCGATGATCAGGCGCGACCCCGTCCGCTATACATAATAGAATCCCATTCGCCTGAAATAGTCGGCGACAAGAGCTGGTGGTACCCGCGCCAATCGCCGGAGCCGTACACCGAGGACAGCCTGTTGTTGCCCCTGCGTTCGCACGATATATTAGAGATCAATTTACGCAAGCCAACGGTAAAGAAGCTGCTGACACTGTCGTCCGAACCACTTGGCATACCATACTTTGATCGCTCCGTCTTGTCTGGCGACCGTGTTTTACTGGCGATAGCCGGCACGGACGGTAAAATTCGCGGTTTCGATTTAGCTCAGCCTTCCACGCCGATTTGGGAAAAAGCTCTGGATCCCGCCACGTCACTGCCTCAAGGCGCGCTGGCCGCCGGGCTGGCGCCTCGTAACGGAGGCGCTTTCGTGGCACTGAGCGCCGGCGGACGATTGGTGTTGTTCAGCGCGATTGATGGACGTGAACTGTGGAGTCTGGACTTGAAAGCGCCTATCGCCGAAAACAATCGGCTGCCTCGTTTGCCCTCGGAACACTTCGCGGTGTTGACGCACACTAATGGCGCGATCAGCGCCGTTGATCTCAATCAACGCGTCAAAGTCTGGACTCTGCCGACGCAACGCGTCGGCGATGAAGCCTTTAGCGCGATCACCGACCAGAAAAATGTTTACATGATTACTCGCGAAGGTCTCATTCGGAAATACGCCCGTGATCGCCAGAACAATCCCGCCGCGCTCTGGCAGCGCTCGCTCGACGGCGCGGCCGAACTGCCCTTACTCTGCGGCAATTTGCTCTACGTTGTCTCCAGTTTCGGCACCGTTTACGCTATCGCACTCGACGACGGACGCGTAGTCTGGGACTACCGCATGGAACGCAAGCCCAGTCAGATGAGTTTGCACGGCGCCTATCTTTACCTGACGACACCCGACGGGCGTCTGCACGTTATAAATGCGGAATAGCAACCGTTCACCGCTGTAGCGACTCGACCGCAACCGTAGAGGCGCGGTATACCGTGTCCTTACGTCGCTGCGTAAAATAGGTAATTATTATTCGGAGCCGCCGTCTGCCGATGGCGTGGTGTTTACGGGTGATTTTTTTGTAAAATCAACTTCTACCCAACCAGCAGCGCCTTTAGACAATCGCCAATAACCTTTGCCGTAATGAGCTGAGGTAGTAATACCGTCGGTTACGGATTGAATGGTGCTTCTCTCGCGATAAACAGAACTCGCCATCACTAAACATCCTCGCGCTATATTCGTAGCGCCTTTCCAAATTTCTATTTCAGCCAATCCGCCGCCCATGGAATACCATTTGGTAATTTCAACCCGTATGCGATCAAACGCAATTGGCGGCAAACGTAATTCTGTGGCGCAATCTTTGCCGGATTCCCACTTCACCGGCAATTCCTTTTTCTCCCATATTATTTTTGATCCCTGAAAAAGGGAGATATTACATTGCAAAGTGCCCCAATTATTGCCATCCGCATTGTATTGATTCCAAAGAACCAATTTTCCACTCGCAATTGGGATCTTGTCTTTTGGCAGAACACTAGTCAAATTTAGCAGATCAAGGCGATTGCTGATCTCTTCGGCGGTCAAACCATCTGAATTCTTTTGATTGATTTTGATTAAATCCTGCGCGTAATTCTCCAACAGAAGACTAATTTGTATGGCATAAGGGTTGAGTTTTTGCAGACGTCGAGTGGCGTCGGCGCGTTTGGCGACGTAATCTTTGCGATTTTTCTCACCCTTGGCCAATTCCACGACAGCTCGCGCCAGAAAATCAGCCGCTGATACGAGATTACACTCTTCTTCGAACTGTTTGCCAAGCTCATATAGAGCGAGCGCGCAATTATTGTCGTAAGCCAACGCTTTGAATAATAACTGTTGCCCCTTATCAATCTTGTTCTTGGCGATCAGATCGACGCCGCCGACAGCAAAACCTTCGGCCAGTTTTACGTCTTCGGCCGCCAGTCGGAAACAAGCCGACGCCAAAACCGTTAGCAGTAGCCAGTGTTTCATAGCGTAACCAAGCCTCAATCAAAAGCGCGCCACAAAGAAATGAAACCACAGATGAACACGGATAAACACAGATTTGAAGTGAATGAGATCACGAAGAAGAGTATTGTTAATGGTATAGCCAATTTTCAATTTTACTTTCCTATCGCCGTAGGGTTTTCGATGGTCGCCGTACCTTCAATAGTGATAAGAAATGTGCCTTCTTTGGTAATCAAATAGTTTGCCGATCTTTCCTTCTTGGCGTTAACGAATATCTCTAACTTTGAGTCCTGTACCGTAACCATGACATAATTTTTAGCGTTAGTCTCAGGCAATAGAAACGAATGTTCCATATAAGGCGAATAGCTGCCGTCCATCCGCTGCGTCGGCATGAAAAGCTTGCAGTTTGGCCCTTTGCAATCTTGCCCACCGATCATCACCCCGTAACCTTTGCCAAGCTCACGCTTGTACAAAAGTTCGCCGGGAATGCGTTTTAAGTGACTTTTAGTCGCGCGAACAAAAGCGAAGACTGTGCCGATGTTACCCTTGTGAACGAAGAGTTGAATGCTGCCGTTGAGCTTGGTTGCCTCCAATTTGCCATTAGTGACTTCATAGACGTTGTCAGCTTTCTTTGTCCAAGCGCCGAGGATGGTGGTCCAGCCGGCACCTTTTAGCGCGCGTTCGACATCAGGCGAAATATTGTTATCAGTCTTTGGGTTGCGCGAGTCAGCCGACTTGACGATAGGCTGCGGAACGCTGGGGAATTTATCTTTCGGCAGAATACTGGCTAATTTCAATTGCTCGATGCGAATGCCGATTTCATCAGTAGTCAGACTGTCCGGAACCTTTTTGTTGATTCTGATTAAATCCTGCCCATAATACTCCAGCAGCAAACTGAACTGCATCGCGCACGGATTGAGTTTTTGCAAACGTCGAGTGGCGTCGGCGCGTTTAGCGTTGTAGCTTGAGTTGCTCTTCTCGTTTTTGGCAAATTCCACGACAGCTCGCGTCAGGAAATCGGCCGCCAAGACAAGATTACCCTCTTCTTCAAACTGCTTGCCCAGTTCATATAGAGCAATCACGCAGTTATTATCGTAAGCCAACGCCTGGTACAGTAATTGTTGCCCTTTTTCGATTTTGTTCTTGGCAATTAAATCCGCGCCACCAACAGCAAAACCTTCGGCCAGTTTGGCGTCTTCGGACGCCAGCCTGAAACATGCCATCGCCAAAATTATCACTAACAGCAACCAATGTTTCATAGCGTAACCAAGCCTCAATCCCAAGCGCGCCACGAAGAAATAAAACCACAGACGAACACGGATAAACACAGATTTTTTGTAACCGTCCACCGCAGAGGCACAAAGATGAACAGATTTGAAAAGTAGTTATTGAGTCTAGTTTCTCTAAAGTTAAGTGCGTTATAAGTAGCACAAATCTACATTAGAAACACTGGACTCAATAAGTAAATTTTAGCCATCCTGTCTCCCCGTCTCCCCGTCAACAACGCCTTTGGGTTGCGGCCTGGCCTCGAATGGGTCTGCTATGGAACTACTCGTCAAGCCTGCTTTCTCAAAAAGGATGGGTTGCCGTCGCCGATCACGCGCATTCTGCTATTCGGTCGTTTCCACTTTTTCGGAAAGACCATGTTATCGAATCGCTAGAAACGGACCATACTCTGTGTCGGGATTTGCTCCCAAGAACCAATCGGCCGCGTCTCTTCGTGATCTTTTAGACG
>JAZDLP010000081.1:0-2459 GCA_043801885.1 Planctomycetota bacterium
CAAGACCGATCCGTCCGAGTGCCACCGACTGATCTACGTCTGCCTGTGCCGCGTCGCAGCGTTAGGTCTGGCGTTACGTCCGTTCTTGCCGAAGAGTTCTGCGGCGATTCTAAAAAACTTCGGAGTCAATGAATCCACGACGCCAGGCAGCGCGAATTGGCGGCCAGAAGAAATCATCAAGCCCGGCTTGCAATTAAGCCGACCGGAGGTATTGTTTAAAAAACTGGAAGAGAAAGATTTGCCGGGAACATAAGGATTGAAGGAAGGGAGAAATTTATGGCGTCTCGAAAATGGCTGCGCGGCGATCCGAACCGCCCGTTTCCTTTGGATATTGAAAAACTGAATACGCTGGTCAAACGTTGCATCTGGCCGACGCACGAGCCACTATGGTTTTTGCGTAATCGCGGCACGGCCGGCACGGCCGAGAAACGCCAGGCGCTAGGTTATCAGTCGCCTGAAAACGTGGCGTTGATGGCGAGTCTTGGACTGCATCTCCCTCACCGCGCTCATTTTTTCAAAGGCGCCGGCCTTAAACACGAACGTTCGTCCATCGAACGGACCATCGCGTATGCCAAGGAACTGCATGCACGCGGGATGCTGGTCTCGGTTTACGTTGGCGGCACGATGTTTACTGATTATTTCTTTAAGGAAGTGCCCGAAGCGATCAATTGGGCGCGCAAAGATCAGGCCGGCAATCCGATCACATATGGCGGTTACCAGATTCAACGCTGGTTCCCTTGCCTGAATCATCCCGATTACCGCGCATATACAAAACGCGTATTGGATGTTGCGGTTCAGGAGATCAAGGCTGACGAGATTTTCTTCGATAATCAGATACTGCGCCACGAACCGCGCTCATGCCGCTGCGAAAATTGCGTGCGGCATCTGCGCGAGATGATCCGCAAAAAATACACGTTGGAACAATGCGAGGAACGCTATGGTTTTGCCGAGTATCCGGACGTGATGCCGCCGATCTGGAGCCAGGCGTGCCCGCCTTGGGGGCTGGATGCCATCCGTGTGCCGCATATTCAGGATTGGATTGATCATCGCATTCAGACCGTAACCGATTTCTATCGCGATATGGCCGATCACGTGAAAAAACAGAAACCCGATACCGCCGTGGGCATGAACATCAAAGGCATTCACGGCCACAACCGCGCGTTCAATCATGGTATCTGCCACGGCGCCTTCAGCGATCTGCTCGACTTCAGTTGCATTGATCACAACGCTCCGGGTCTTCGCGACGGCGCGATCATGAATGAAGTGCGATTTTATAAATCATCTCACAGTACGCATATTACTGTAGTGGACGGTCAAGGTTCGGAATTAATGGCTGCCGAATCTCAAGTTTTAAACTACCGTAAGAAGATCGAAGGTCACGGCTGGCTGGGCGACATTGGCATTTGCGCGTTCTATTCGCCGATGACGCAGTTTCTGCGCGCTAATCAGCGTCTCTTCCATGAGCGCGAGCATCGGCATGATGTAGCTGTGCTGCGAGCTGAACCTTCCACGAATTACAACTGCGCCAAAGTCCATGAGCAGCTCATGGCTTTTGAACAGACGCTCGCTATCGAAAAAATTCCGTGGGGCATCATCTTCAATAAACAGATTGATGAGCTAAACCGCTATCGCATTATCGCTTTGCCGGAGATTCAGGCGATCTCTGATCGTTGGTTGGACGCTCTGGATGCGTTCATGAAAGCCGGTGGCGGCGTGATTGCTTCGGGCAAAGCGGCGCGTTTCAACGAGTGGTATCGGCCGCGCGACGTCGAACGAAGTCTCGCGCGTTGGTTGGGACAACCACCAGCCGACAAGTACGCCACCGCAAAGGTCGGACAAGGCTGCTTGGTCTATGTGCCAACATGGGACGTGGTCACAAAGTGGGACTTGACCGATTGGTTTGAAATCGGCGGCACCGGTTTGCTGCCGGTGAAGAACCGCAAAGAATTTCTGAAAGCGATTGACGCGGCCGCATGCGGTCGTCCGCTGACTCATCGCGTCACCGGCAACGATTGCGTGTTTGTGGAAGCGATTGACGCGGAGAACGGCGTGGATCTGCACTTCATCAACTACAATCCGGACAACTGCAAGCCAAAGATGACGGTGCGCGTGGCATTGCCGATAGGCCGGAACAACGCCGAAGTGATGATCACTAATCCACACCAGCTCAACCCTGTCGCTAAAAAAACAAAGTGCATGACGCGCGACGGCGTCGTTGTCTTTACCATGTTCACACCGCCGGTATATGGATTGACTCAGGTGCAATTTATCGCAGAGACCTATCGCGGCCAAGCCGCAACCAAAAGACGTTGTTGACGGGGGGACAAGGGGACGAGGAGACGAGGGGAAACAGCTCGCCTAAAAAAGTTGTAAAAAAATCTTCGCGGCGCGCGAAGAAAAGCGCAAGAAAAGGACACTGTAGCACGGAAATCGGCCACTATCTGTTCCCCCCCCCCCCC
>JAZDLP010000088.1:0-11273 GCA_043801885.1 Planctomycetota bacterium
CCAGTGCGGCGCGTCCTACCGAGCGAAAAAAAACCGCACTGGGGTACCCTCTATTCAGGTCCGAAAAAAAATTCCACCACGGCCAATATATTTTGTTCAGATTTTACGTCTTTTTGCCGATTATTAAATGAGAGTGTTTTATGTAACGTTTCGGCGGGAGGATATAAAGATGCATGCTTTCAAAGATAATGAGATCGTCACCGAAGCGCTGAAGAGCGTCGTTAATCGCAGAAGTAATTTGCGCCGCAGACTGCTGATCATTATGGCGGGAGTCCTGACGGCGATTATGGCCGTTTTCGGAGTATTGAAGTTTTTGCCCAACGACCAGGCGTCGGCATCATGCACCGTCATCGCTGAAGAGACTGCCACTGTCATGGTCTTCGACAAGACTGCATCGCCGCAGAACGCGGAACAACTTAAGCTATCCACGGCGAAAGCTGCGCCAAAGACAGAAGTGATTGTCATGCCGCCGGTCATTTTGGGCGAACGAAGCGGTTACGGTCCGGCCATTGGTTCGGCTTCGAAGCTCACGCCCATCGTCAAGCCGGAGACGACCATGGCAACTACCCGTATCTTTGAGAAAACTTATATCGCATTGCGAACCGGCCAGGCTGCAGCGGCGCTGGAGCATCTGAAAGGCGCGTTGAGCGGCGCGAAGGAAGACGTTGAACTGAAAGAAGCGGCGGTGCTCGAAGCTCGCGCGCTTCTGCTGCTTGGAAAAATTGATGAAGCGAAGAAGAAGCTCGAATCATTGGGCGTTTTCAACTCCGACACGGAGATAGCTACTGATGCGCTGCTGATAAACTTCTGGTGTCGGACTGGTTCGCTGAGTCGTTTGGGCGATACCGACTTGGCGATGCTCCGCGCCGGTGCCGAGTCATGGGGCAGAGCAACGGCTGCGTTGGAAGAAGCGCGGCGAGCCGAAGACAAAACCAACGACGCCATTGACGCTCTGGAACGAGTTCGCGCGCTTTATCAGCAGGCGCTCGATGCGGACAAACTTGACGATCAGGCTGAAAAATTGTGCCTCGAACGGCTCGTTGAACTGACCAATCGTTTAGTGCTCGATCCGAAAGTCGCCTGTTCCGCGCCCAAGGCCGTGATGCATAAGGTCGAACCCGGCGAAGTGCTCGAACGAATCGTTAGGAAGTACAAAGTCAACCAGGGACAGGGCAAACGCATCAATCGCCTGAACGACAAGCTGACCGTGCGCTATGGACAGACGCTTAAATTGTTGCCGGGCGATGTGCTTTATAAGGTAAATCGCAGCCGACTCACCGGCACTCTGTACATTGATAGCGTCTTTATTCGTCGTTACCCGGTCGGCATTGGACCGGGCAACGCGACGCCGCGTGGAAGCTACATCGTTGAGAAAAAAGTGATGAATCCGGATTGGTACTACAACGGCAAGCGTCTGCCGTTCGGCGATCCGGCCAATATTCTTGGCACACGATGGATGGGCTTTGCCGCCAGTGATAATGGCGGGCAAGGCGGCGGATTAGGCGTGCATGGAACTTCGCTGCCCGAAAGTGTGCCGGGCCGCGAGAGCAAAGGTTGTATTCGAATGCTGAACAAAGACGTCGAAGAACTCTACGATCTCATGCCGCAAGGCGGCAAAGTGGAAATCTTGTAACCGTTTGTAACAAAGCCACAGAGAACACAGAGACGGCATTGACGGTTACATTTTTTCTTTTTCGAGCGACGCCTTTTTCTCTGGCGCGTTAAAGCTGTTCATTGCATCCGCAATGCCTTGTCCGGCCCAGACCAGACAACAAGCGGCGGCGAGTTTTAGTTTCTCTTTCAGCAGTTCATTTTCCGTGCGCGAAAACCGGCTTAGCACATGATCGCGCAAATCTTCCGCCGGCTGTTCCGTCCCTTCTTCGCGGCCTCCCACTCCGATTCGCAGCCGAGCAAACTCCTGACTGCTCAGCCGCTGCGTAATATCCTTTAACCCGTTGTGTCCACCGGGCGATCCATTGCGCCGCAATCGCAGAGCGCCTACTGGCAATGCCACATCGTCTACCACTACAAGCAAACTCGACAGTTCGATTTTATAGTAGCCACAGAAGCACTGCGCCGTTTCGCCCGATAAGTTCATGAATGTTTGCGGTTTAACAAGCAATATCTCGCTATCTTTAGTACTAGGTAGCGAAGACTTCTGCCACTGTTCCGGCACTGTAGCGCTCGCATAAATCCCTTTGAATTTATTGCGATCAAAGGCCACACCCAACTGTTCGGCCAATATATCCAACACGCGAAAACCGACGTTATGCCGCGTCTTCGAATACTCTCGTCCTGGATTGCCCAGCCCTATAATCAGCTTCATGGCATTATCAAAAACGAATTACTTTTTTTCTTCCTTTTTCTTTTTGTCTTCTTTCTTTTCGCCTGTCTTAACGTCGGCTTCCGCGCCTGTCTCCTCTATCTTCTTCTCCATGAGCACTTCCGGCTCTAATGGCGCGCCTTCCGCCGGCGTGGCCGCGACTACTTCGGCCTTCGGCATACGTACTGCCACAATCACTATTTCGCCATCATCAATCGCCGTTACGCCTTCAGGCAGCTTCAGGTCTTTGATGCGAATCTGGTCATCTACGGCCAGCGGTTCAACGTTGAGCACGATCTTGTCCGGAATCGCCATGGGCAGACATTCGACATGCAGAGTATGCACGGCCTGCAGCAGTACGCCACCGTCAATCTGACCCTTTGGAATGCCTTTGACTCCCACCACGACCGATACGCGCACCTTCGCACCTTCGCGCAGTTCGTTGAAATCAACGTGAAGAGTGCGTTCGCCGAGCGCGTCGTATTGAACGGCTTTAATCAGCGCCTGGCGATTGCCGCTGGGCATATTCAGCGTTACCACGCGTCGTCCGGAATTCAACAGTTTCAGCCAGTCGCGTTCGGCAATTGTCAAATTGGTACCAGGGTTGCCGTCACAGTAAATCACCGCAGGCAACTGTCCGTTCATTCGTAATTTTTTAGCCGCGTGCCGCCCTTTGCCTTCGCGAATTTCAGCGTTCAATTCACCCATCATGTTCATGCCCCTTTTTCTATTCTTATTTTTCGCGAGCCGCTCTTCCGATTAGCTGATCGGAACCTCGGCGACGCCGCGTTTTGTTGCTATTATCCAAGCCGCGACCGTTAGGGCGCGGTTCTTGACCGATTGCTAACGCGCGCGGCTCGGATAATTACCTGCTGTACCACATTATCTCACACAAACAGTTTGCTCACACTCTCATTCTTGTGTATGCGTTTGATTGCTTCACCCAATAGCGTCGCCACGCTCAATACTTTAAGATTCACATTCTCCGGACGCTTCTTCAGTTCGATCGTATCGCAGACTGTCAATTCGGTAATCGGCAATCCATTAAGGCGTTCGAAAGCGCGCCCGCAGAAAATCGGATGCGTCGCCATCACGATCACGCTCTTGGCGCCGTATTCCAACGCGGTATGCACGGCTTGCGCGACCGATCCAGCGGTCGAGATCATATCGTCCATAATCAGCGCATTGCGATTTTTCAAATCGCCGACCACGTGACCTTTAATCACTTCAGAATCGCCGACGCGTTTTTTCTCGATGAATGCCAAACCGACATTTAGCCGTCGCGCGAATTTTTCGGCCATTTTGGTGCGGCCCAAATCAGGACTCAAGATGGTTAAATCTGGCAGATTCAATTCGCGCATGTGTTTGAGTTGCACGGGTGTGGCGTAAAGATGATCCACTGGCAGATCAAAGAATCCCTGAATCTGTTCGGCATGCAATTCGACGCACATCACTCGATCCGCGCCGGCTTGCGTAATCAGGTTTGCGACCAGCTTGGCGGTGATCGGCACACGTCCCTGGTCTTTGCGGTCTTGGCGCGCGTAGCCAAAATACGGAATGACCGCGGTGATGCGCTGCGCCGAAGCGCGTTTGGCGGCGTCAATCAGGATCAACAGTTCGAGCAGATGATCGTTTACCGGCGGACTGGTGGGCTGCACAATAAAGACATCCCGACCGCGCACATCCTCGCGAATCTGCACCTTCGTCTCGCCATCCGGGAAGCGACTTACTTCCGCGTCGCCCATTGGAATGCCCAAGCAGGCGCAGATGTCTTCGGCCAATTTGATGTTCGCATTGCCCGTGAAGATGCGCAGATTATGTGACAACTCTGTCGCCAACATCAATCCAGAATCTTCACTCATCGGTTCGATCACGTTTAATGCCATGCGTTCGCACAGAACGGCTTCGGCAGCCATTAGTTCCGCCGCGGTGTTAATGCCCAGGCATTCGGCGGCGGAGATCGCTCGAACCGCCATGACCAACTGATTGTTCTTAACGAAATTCGCCAGGACGTCGGTGAGATAATATTCTTCCTGCGTGTTGATATTGCGGAGTTCCGCCAACGCTGGGAAGAGCTTGCCCGACTCGAAAACGTAAGCACCCGAATTGATTTCGTCAATGGCGCGCTGTTCGGGCGTTGCGTCTTTGTGCTCGACAATGCCCGTCACTCGATCTGTCTCGTCGCGCAGAATCCGTCCGTAGGCGTGGTTGCCGTTAACTTTAGCGGTGAGCACCACTACCGCCGCAGTTGACTCGGACTGCTTGTTGACTAACTGCCGGATAGTGACAGGGCGCAACAGCGGAGCATCGCCGGAGAGCACGACGATAGCGCCCTTCCAATCGCGCAAAACAGTCTCGGCGCATTTGACGGCGTGACCCGTGCCTAATTGTTTTTCCTGAATGACGTATTCCACGCCAGGCGGCAACGCTTTGATGACCTGCTCGCGTCCGTGGCCAAGCACGACCACAATTTTCGCCGCGCCCGCCGCCTTGGCGCTCCGCACCACCCATTCGATCATCGGCTTGCCGTTCAGCAGATGGAGCACTTTTGGCAAGTTGGAGTTCATCCGCTTGCCTTGACCGGCGGCCATGATGACTACGGCAAAATTTTTACTTTGACTACGTGTTGGCATTATTATCAAAAACGACCTTTTGTCCTTCAATCCAAAATCAAAAATTCCCTTGTGTTCTAAATCGAAACGTTGACATTGTCAAAACCATTGCCAATTTTCAGATGTGATTCAGTTCACCTCAAAGCGTATTGATTACGGCGCAACGCCATTCATTTTCCAAGACACAACATCGAGCCGTCACAGAGCGCTACAAAAATGCGGCCGTCGCGATCCAAAGCGATTCGATTCATGACTGGCTGCTCGGGCAAATCCACGCTCCAATCCTTCGTCCCGTCATCACGTTTGAACGCGACGAGTTTGTTTTTTCCGCCATCCGAGCAAGCGACGATCACCCGATCCTTCGCCAGCGCAACGGCAATCGGCAGCACGGATTCCGTCGTCCAGGATTTCAACTCGGACCAGTCAATAATCGAAGGCGACGGAATCTTCTTCGGATCGGGTTCGACGGGAAATTTTCCGGCAAGCCAAGTCAATAGTTTTGCTGTCGGGACCGCCGTCAGACCGCCCGACAACGCCTTTGGAGGCATGACGGCAAGTTCGCTGTCCCATACCGGTAACGATGTCCCAGTCTCGTTTAATTTGAATCGTACCGATTGCTGATCGGCGTCAACGGCAAGGAAGTTAGCGCTATCAAAAGGACGATTCAGCGTGTCCTGCGTTTCACTGAGCCGTCTTCCGCCTTGAAACACCCATTTGTCCAACACGCCCACTTCGCATCCGTACTGATAACCGCTGAGCGCTTTCCAGTCCCCCGTCTTGAGATCGAAAAAACCGGAAGGCGCGCTGGAAAGCCACAGCCGACCTCCCGCTGCGGCACAATGTCCGAGGCTGCCTAAGCTGGTCCAAGGATCGGTACCCGCGTTGTCTTTCTCCCAGGCGACCTGCCCGGTCTTGGGATCCAAGGCATATGCGTGGATTCCATTCTCTTTCCGGTAGCCAGCCACGGCGTAGGCCATGCCGTCCTGAACGACAACGCCAGAGACGACGGGCCAAGTGCTAATGAGATGACCGAACCAGAATATCCGCCGATCACAAGGCGCGGCCGCGAATTGCCAGAGCAACCGACCGGTTGTAGCGTCGAGACAATAAATCCGACCGTCGCCACCGCCCGCAAGCAGGCGTCCGTTCCAGACAGTTGGTGGAGCAAAAAGAATACTGCCCGTCGCGAATGTCCAAATCTCCTTGCCGGAATCCGCTCGCATGCAACGGATGATGCCATCGTGCGATGCAAACCAGACGAAGCCGCCCGCAGCGATGGCCGCCGTTGCCAGAAAATCCGGCGCGAGACGCGGACCATTGTCAACATTCCAGACATTGCTATAGGGGATCGCGCCCGCCGGTTTCCACTGCCAGAGTACCTTTGGCTGGCCGCCCACAGATGCGGTCGTTGCGCCGCTGCGACGCGAATCATGACGATATGTAAGCCAATCGGCGTCCGTCACGGCCAGCGCCGCAGGCTCATCACGATTAAGCACGGTCAGCCGGTCATTCCACGGCGGCGCCGTGTGGGGTTGGATACTGCCTGCCGAGGCAAGCGCTCGGTAACCCTTGATTTCTGTATTGCATCCGCACTCCGACGGCGAAGAAATCAGCAGTCCTTCGGACACAAGCGAACCAATGTCGCAGGGCGATTTTGTGTCTGTGTCTCGAAGGAATCGAGCAGAAGCGAGCGACATCACCTTGCCCCAGCAAGTGATCAGATATTTAGGCGTCGAAAAGGTGGGTCCGCAGCCGGAGGATGTGAACCTCGGTCCCTTGATATCATTACCAGTCTTGATATCTATCGGGCGCTTTCCATAAAACCAGAGATTGCCTACTGCCACTCCCGTGAGGGATCGTTGGAAACTTCCATCGCGCCTGCCACCTGTAGGGAGAGATGGTTTTTTCCACAGAATGCTGCCGTCCACCGGGGACAATGCGATGAGGTTCTTCGCCCACTGAGCGCGCAGCAGAATGACGTCGTTAAGCGCCATTAGAGCAGGTTGAGAAGCAAGTAGTCCACCAAGAACTTTAAAATCAGTAGGAAGTCGGAAATCAGTTTTGATCTCCGGGTCAGCATTTGTCCAAACGATCTTGCCGGTGTCCAACTCGCGGCAGACAAGCCCCACGTCCTGAACTATACAGTAGAGTCGCTTGCCGCGCACGGCGATCATTCGCTCGTCAATGTCGCCGGCAACCGTGTCGCGCCAGAGTTCCTTTTTCGAGGCGGTGTCATAGACAGCCAGCTCCCGGCCGACCGGATTTGACGCGACCGTTTGATAAGCAAGAGGCTTGATGATATCCGCATCGCCCGCCACTACCGCGAGCATACCGTCAACGACCACCAGCCATTTTATCTGACCGCCTGGTTTCGGACCAAGGATGCGATCACGCGTCTCGCCGGTCTCCGCGTTCAATCGCAGAACGCCGTCCTTTTCGGCCAAGTACAGCGTATCGCCGGCCACCACCACGCAAGAACGGCTGGAGATGAACCCGCCATGCGGAACTTTTTCTTTCTCGACAGCCTGGCGCAGCGACTTTTGCCAGAGAACGATGCCGTTGTTGAGAGAGCGCGCGGTGAGGAACACTGATTCGTAAGCGGAACGGCTGCTCCGAAGCGAGAACAATCGGCCATTCCCCGATACCACTGTCATTCCCCAGAACCCTTCCTGCCGTGGCATGCCCCACCACTGCGTCAAAAATGGCGCTTGGAACGTAGCATCGTTCGATACTTGCGCATTATCCGGGCCGTGGCAGCGATGCGTCCACGAATCGGAATCCACTGGCAAATCAGTTCTTAAAATCGCCCACGTGCCGGAACCATCCGTTATCGTATTCGCCAGCGGAATATCTTTTGTCCAGGCTTTCAGAGCGTCCAGAGATAGTTCGTCACCAGCCGCCTTCGCGCGACCCACGAGAGCCGCGCCACGACGCGGCGCCAGCACACGCAACCATTCGTTTTTTAATTCCGGCGTCAGATCCGCATCACGCAAACCGCTCGCTACCAACACATCCACCATCCGGTTCGCGTAAGGTAATGGCGTCGAGCCGCTTATCTCCACATAAAGTGATCGCCCTAGAATCCCTTCCGACTCCGCTTTGGCGCGAAGAAGTTTCACGAGCGCCGCATCCTGGGATACGAAATGCACCACGAATGACGGGCGCTTCGCTAGTTCAACCGCCAGTAATTCGTCACCTGGGACGGCGTGCGGAAATGAGCAGAACCCGCCCGCGACTCCAGTCCGCCCAGTCAATTCGTCTGCGGTCATCGCCCATCCTGTCGCCTGCGCCACGAGCAGAACGTAAATAATCGGAAGACACTTACGATACGTCAGGTGATTTTGCATAACAGAATAACTCCTTTTCCTCTGTGGCCTTGTACTTCCTTTTACTATATTATGAAGTATAATTCAAAATCAGTTGTTTTCACCATTGAAAATCCAAGCGGGTGCGAACGCTCGCGAAAGCGTCTAGTTGCAAGGAGAAAACTGTGCCGACGACCGTTGCCGATCTCGACCAACTCTGCATCAATACTATCCGCTGTCTGTGCATTGACGCGGTGCAAAAAGCCAACTCCGGACATCCCGGCGCGCCTATGGGACAAGCGCCCATGGCTTACGCGCTCTGGCAGCGCCACTTGCGCCACAATCCCGGCAACGCTAAATGGGTAAATCGCGATCGCTTCATCCTCTCGCCCGGGCACGCTTGCACACTGCTCTATAGTCTTCTTTTTTTGACTGACTACGGGTTGACACTGGAAGATTTGAAACAGTTCCGACAGTTCGGCAGTCAGACTCCCGGTCATAGCGAATTCGGCCACACCGCAGGCGTTGAGACCACTACCGGTCCGCTCGGTCAAGGCTTTGCCAACGGCGTCGGCATGGGTATCGCTCAGAAGTATCTGGCCAATTATTTCAACCGGCCGGGACATGAGATTCTCGACTATAATATCTACGCCATCGTTTCGGACGGCGACTTGATGGAAGGCGTGGATAGCGAAGCCGGATCGCTGGCCGGCCATCTCAAGCTCGACAATCTGATTTATCTCTACGACGACAATCAGATATCTATCGAAGGGCACACGTCGGTCGCTTTCACTGAAGATCGAGCCAAGCGCTTCGAAGCCTACGGCTGGCACGTGCAAACAGTCTCCGATGGCAACGATCTGCAAGCCATCGAACGCGCAATCGAGATAGCCAAGACGGTTAAAAATCAACCGCACATCATTATGATCCGGACTGTGATCGGGTTCGGGTCGCCGAACAAAAAAGATACCGGCGAAGTGCACGGCGCGCCACTCGGCAAAGATGAAGTCAAGCTGACCAAGAAAGCATATGGCTGGGATCCGGAGAAGGATTTTTACGTCCCTGCCGAAGCGCTGTCCCATTTCCGTTCGCAGACGACTCGCGGCAAAAAACAGGAAGATGATTGGAATAAGAAGTTTGAAGCTTACGAAAAAGCGCATCCTGATCTGGCTCGTCAATTCAAAGACTGGCAAGCGAAGAAACTGCCCGATGGCTGGATCGAAGCGTTGCCGAATTTTGCGAGCGAAAAAACGCTCAGCACTCGTGTCGCTCAAGCTAAAATTCTCAACGCAATCGGCTCGAAACTGCCCATGCTGATCGGCGGCAGCGCGGACTTGTCGCCCTCAACTTCGACACTCATGAAAGGGCTGGGCGATTTCCAGCACACCGACAACAAGACGATGTCGCCGCATGACATGGACAAAGGCTCTTACGGCGGGCGCAATCTTCATTTTGGCGTGCGCGAACACGCCATGGGCTCCGCGCTGAACGGCATCGCTTTATCCGAGATGTTGATCCCCTACGGCGCCACGTTCCTGGTCTTCAGCGACTATTGCAAACCAGCTCTGCGCCTGGCGGCGTACATGAAAACTCAGTCCATCTTTGTCTTTACGCACGATTCGATCGGATTAGGCGAAGACGGCCCGACGCATCAGCCCATCGAACACTTAACGATGCTGCGGAGCATTTACGGCTTGACCACGATTCGGCCCAGTGACGCGACCGAGACGGTCTTTGCGTGGAAATTTGCGCTTGAACACCGTGATGGGCCGACAGCTCTGGCTCTGACGCGGCAGAACGTGCCGGTGATTGACCGCAATAAATACCCCAGCGCGGCCAATCTGCTCAAGGGCGCATATATATTGATCGGCGATGCCAGCGTCAAACCGGACGTGATCATCATGAGCACCGGCTCCGAGATTCAATTCTGCATGAGCGCGGCCGAGTTGCTGCAACAGGAAGGTGTTAAGGTTCGAGTGGTCGCCATGCCGTCATTTGAGTTATTCGACCAGCAGCCGCAGAGTTACCGGGATCAAGTTCTGCCGCCGGACGTGACGGCGCGGCTGGCTGTCGAAGCCGGACACCCGATGTGCTGGCACAAATATGTGGGCAGCCGAGGCGACTTCCAGTGCATGGAGACTTACGGTATCTCCGCGCCCTTTGAAACTCTATACAAACACTTTGGCTTTACGCCGGAGAATATCGCGGCGAAGGCGAAGAAACTCTTGAGGAGTTGCTACTAATGCCGTTGGAAAAAATTATTCAAATCGAAGGAACAGGCGTCTATGTGCCCGGCAACGATATTGACACCGACCGCATTATCCCGGCGCAGTTCATGAAGTGCGTCACGTTTGACGGACTCGGTCAGTATCTGTTTTACGACGTTCGCTTTGACAAAGCTGGCAAATCCCTCAATCATCCGTTGGACGCGCCACAATATAAAGGCGCCAGCATTTTATTCAGCGGTCGCAACTTCGGCTGCGGCTCTTCGCGCGAACACGCGCCGCAGTCGCTACAAAAATTCGGCATTCGAGCGATCATTGCCGAAAGTTTTGCGGAGATATTCGCCGGTAATTGTACCACTCTTGGAATGCCTTGCGCGCGAGTGACCGGGCCGGAGATCGCGCTGCTTGTTGCCGCTATCGAGAAAAACCCTAATCTTAAAATACGGATTGATCTGGCCACGAGCACGATTACATGCGACAAGCGCCAGATATCATTTCAGATGAAAGTCGGCGCACGCGAAGCTTTGCTGAAAGGCGAATGGGACGCGCTGGGACAGTTGCTGGACGGTAAAGCTCAAGTGGCCGCGCTGGCTGGAAAACTTGGATATAATGGCTAGAGGTCAGAAGTTACCAGTCACTATACGTTTTTGGAGGCATGAGCGGCTCAGGAATGAAAGCGGGGAGAGGCTGATAATGAAAGTATCAGCCTCTATTCTACGTGCGTCAATCGTCAATCGCCATTCGTCAATCGTCATTCGTAACCGTTCACGGGTCGCCTTTATACCACTCGCGGCTAGGATTTTAGGGG
>JAZDLP010000111.1:0-2486 GCA_043801885.1 Planctomycetota bacterium
TCATCCGGAAAACTCGAAGGCTTCAACAACAAAATCAAAACGATGCAACGTCAAGCTTACGGCTACCGCGATACGGAGTTCTTCAGGCTGAAGATCTTTGCACTGCACACTGTGAAGTACGCTTTAATCGGATGAGCCGGATTATATTCCGTTCGCCCTCATCTGCGTACATCTGCGTCATCTGCGGATAAAGGAGATTCAATGAAAATCGCCAAGGGCAGCAAGTTAGTCATGATTGGGGACTCGATTACCGACGTTGGTCGCGCTCAACCGATCGGCGAGGGCCGTAACGATGCGCTGGGGCGAGGTTACGTCGCGTTCGTGGACGCGCTACTGAACACAGTGTATCCGGAACTGAAAATTCGAGTGGTGAATATGGGCACTGGCGGCCATTGTGTGCGTGATCTGAAAGCGCGCTGGCAGACTGATGTGTTAGATCTCAAACCCGACTGGCTGTCCATCATGATCGGTATCAACGATGTCTGGCGCCAGTTTGATCTGCCGAAGCAAACGAATCGTCACGTCTATCCTGACGAGTACGAGGCTACGCTGGATGAATTGGCAGCGCGCAGCGCCCCGTCGCTCAAAGGCCTGGTGTTAATGACGCCGTATTTTATTGAGACCAACCGAAACGATGCAATGCGCCAGCAGATGGATTGTTACGGCGCTATTGTCAAGAAGCTGGCGGCCAAACACAAAGCTATCTTCGTGGATACGCAAGCGCCCTTTGACGAAGCGCTGAAGACCTGCCACTCGATGACACTGGCTTGGGACCGCGTACATCCCAACGCTGTTGGACACATGCTACTGGCTCGCGCGTTTCTGAACTCGGTGGGCTTCGAATGGTGAAGCTATTCCTTCGCGGTACGAGAAAACACTAGCACCCCCGTCAACGCCCAGAACCACATCCCGCCGAACGGATTTTCAAGAACCACACTAAACGACATTGTAGTGAGATAAATCACCCAGACGCCGAGCACTGTCAACGTATCCCAAAACGCGCAACGATAATGTTCCGTGGCGTTCAGTTGGTTCCCGCTCGCGGCCATGCGGCGGTAAAACCAACAACTGCGCAACGCGCTCACGAAGATCAAGCCAAGAATCGCCAGCCAGAGACTCAGCCCTATCAGACCCATGCGCGTGAAGATCGTCAAGTGCGCGGAGTGTGGATTGCGATTTTGCACACTCATGGCGGGAATGAACATCCGCCAAGCCAGCGACTCTCGCGAGCGCAAATCCGGCGCGCGGCGGTTGACGTTGGTGATATTCTTGCCGAAACCAATGCCAAAGATCGGCGCGTGGTGGAGAGTGTAATAAAAGGAACGAAGCCAGAAAGTGAGACGCCATTCGGTAGCGTCTGCGGCGCGTTGACCGGCCAGAGTTTCAAATTCTTTCTGGTCTATGGAAAAAATACTCTGCCAGCGTTCGCGCCGCGCTTTCTCGGTGAGGTTCATCAAGTCTAGATTGACGTTAAACTGCGGATAAACTTCAGGATTCTTCAATAGATTTAATTCTACCTGACGAATCGAGAAGTTCAGATTTTCATTGGGCGCGTACTTGCGACAGACTGCAGTGACGTTCTGCTTTATGCGTGGCGTAATCACGACCACGCCTGCCAACAACACCAATCCGCCAACAATCCACACCAGCATTCGTCGTCGCCGAGTGAATGCCCAAACGATGACGCTGATCAAAAGCAATGGACCGAGCGATAGATGCACAGCGCGTGTCGGCAGATGCAGCATCAGCCACAGACAGTTGAGCGAGATAACGATGGCAACAAGGAACATAAGGGAATTTTTGATTTTTGATTTTTGATTGTGGATTGAAGGAAAAAAAGGCTGATGTTTCATCGCGCTGATCGTAAAGACCCAGAAGGCAATAGCGGCGGCCAGCGTCAGAAAGTCAGGCTTGGTCTCGGCAAAAAATCCTCCGCCCAACTGCCAGATATCAATGTATCCATATGCGATGGCCGCTGCCCAACCCGCGGCCAGCAACGACGCCGGTAACAGCACACGCGCAACCTGTGTCGGCAATGTGGTTTCTCTCTCGCTCTGAGAGAAAGCGGAGTGACGACTCCAGACCGCCGGCGCCAGAAAAACCAGCAGCGCATAAAATACAATGACGCCGTCGCGTAGCGCGAGAAGACCGAAATCTGGAACGTCCAACGCTACACGCGCAACACCGTATAGAAAAAAAATCGCAATCAGCCGAAACGTCCACGCGCGGCGTACAGGCTCAATCACGAATTCACGATAGCGTCCAACGGCGGCGAACAACACGCATGCGAGAACCAATTCGCCAATATAGATCGGCGGAATGCCCAGTAGCGCAACCGGTTTATTAACGATCAAGTAAGCGACCAGCAACGCCCACAGCAACGCGCTCGCAGTCCAACCAGACGTTCGCCACGCCCGCGCCAGCGTGTTGCTGGAACTCTGTGGTGTGCTATTCTTCAACATCGTCTGGTTGTTCGTAGTTAAACT
>JAZDLP010000126.1:0-3283 GCA_043801885.1 Planctomycetota bacterium
ACCATGATAGTATTTCCCATCGGCCAGCCCTCCCTGAAATGAGTTGAGAAACGTTCGAACATCACAAACTGAACTTTCTGTAACCCATTCCTTTTCGAGGTAACTGGCCTTTTTTCAAGTTCCATAGTAACTCTGTGGCGCATGATGAACGGCTACGAAAAATCTAGGATAGGAGGATTTTATGCAGTATATCTTCAGCACAACCAAAACTAAACGATATCGCTTCCCGACGCACATTAACGATCTGGTGATGGATCGCTCGAAAGCTAAAACGTCCGAAGTGTTTGTCGTGGTACTGGCGCCGGGCGAAGCGCCACCGATGCATCAACACGACGATACTGAACAGATTTTCTATATCCTTAAGGGACACGGACGCCTAGAGATCGGGGGCGAAAAACAGCAATTCGCCGTTGCGTCCGGCAATGTAGTACGCATCCCGCCGTGTAAGCCGCACCGTATTTTCTGCGAAGGCCGCAGACCGCTCGTCTATTTGGCTATAGACTGCTTTCTCAACGGTCGGCCCAAAGCTGAGCCGACGTGGGATATACACGTCAAAAGCAACTGCCGCAAATTCGGTTGGAGCTTCAAAGAGGTCGTCGGCGCCAAAAAAACGCAAGCGACGTAGGGGCACGGCATGCCGTGCCCTTTTTGTTCATCTATTCCCATACTGTTTGGCGTAGTACTCGCGGTACGCGCCCGACTTTACCGATTCCCACCAGTTGCGATTATCTCGGTACCAGGCAACCGTGTCGGCCAAACCCTTTTCAAAGTCGAGAAGCGGCTGCCAGCCCAGTTCGCGAGTGGCCTTGGCATGATCAATCAGATACGCGCGGTCGTGGCCGGGGCGATCAGTAACGTATTGGATGAACTCCTCGCCGCGGCCGGTCAGTTTCAAGAGCAATCGTGTGATTTGGAGATTGGGCAGAGCGTTACCGCCACCGAGATTATAAACCTCGCCAGCCTTGCCTTTCAAAAGCGCAGCCATTACACCGCGACTGTGATCGTCGCAATGAATCCAGTCTCGAATTTGCATGCCGTCGCCATAGACCGGCACCGTCTTGCCTTCGAAAAGATTGGTGGTGAAGAGCGGAATAATTTTCTCGGGGAACTGATACGGGCCGTAATTATTCGAACAGCGCGTAATCAACGCATCCATTTTAAACGTATGTTGAAAAGCCAGCACGAACAGATCCGCAGCGGTTTTGCTGGCTGCGTACGGACTGGATGGCTTCAGGCAGCTTTTCTCGGTGAACGGATTCTGATCGTCGGCTGAACCATAGACTTCGTCGGTTGAAATTTGCAGAAAGCGCGTCGTCGTTCCAACGCGCCGCAGAACGTCCAGCAGTGTCTGTGTGCCGCCGATGTTGGTATTAACGAATGGCGAGGCGTCCAGAATGGATCGGTCAACATGTGTCTCAGCGGCGAAATTAACAATGGCATCCGGTTTAGTTGAACGAAGCAACTCTTCGACCAACTTGTCATCACGAATGTCGCCCTTGACGAAGCGGTAGCCTCTGGCATTTTGAACCGACTCCAAATTGGTCATGTTGCCGGCATAAGTCAGCGCGTCGAACACTGTAACGTCATGTCCCGCTGCGATCGCCATCCGCGCAAAACTTGAACCAATAAACCCAGCGCCGCCTGTCACCATCAGCTTCATCGCACTATCTCCAAATTGCGTTGTAACCGTGCAGTCCTCCGTTAAACTTTTAGGTAACTGTTCACCACAGAGGCACAGAGACACAGAGACGAAACAGAGACGAAATTGAATAAGATAACAAAACAGATCGCAGACTCAGTCATCGGATCAAGAGACAGGATGCCTAAAATTAGCTTATTATGAATAGTGCCTGCGGATCAACTTCACGTCCAAGTTCTCAAGAATGACATCCGAAAGAGAATATTATACAATATACCTGAAGTTGCAAATAATGTAGTAAACCTTCTTCACAATCAGGCTTATGGTTAACAAACTGTGTTACATTTGCGAAGCGACTCAAGGCGGTGTGCGTAAGCATCTCTGCCAGTTGATCCACATTTTTTTGCGGCCCGAAGAAGGTTGCGAAGTTTACGCGATTCTGGGTGATCGGGGCGAGCCTGGTTTTCGCGAAGAACTGACTCAACTGGCCGCCACTCACAACAATTTTCGCTACATTTTCGTGCCCGAACTACGGCGTTCGATTCATCCCTGGCGCGACCTGCGAGCGTATCGGCAGATCAAAGCGCATCTGCGAAGCATTGCGCCGGATTTGATTCATACGCATAGCTCAAAGGCTGGATTTCTGGGTCGGCAGGCGGCGCAACGCTTGGGCATCCGCAACGTCATTCATACGCCGCATGTATTTCCGTTTCAGTGGTCGGCTGGTTTGCGTGGGCGCATGTATCTGATGCTGGAACGACACGCGGCACAGTTCAGCCGAGCGATTATCTGCGTGGGACAAAGCCAACGTGATGATGCGTTGTCGCGTGGTGTGGCCGAGCCGGAAAAGTTGGTGGTGATTCCAAATGGCATCGAGCCACCAGCGCCGATTTCGTCGGAGCAACGCGCTGCGCTGCGCGCCGCGTTAGGATTAACAGCGCAGACGCCCGCGGTAGGCATGGTCGCGCGACTGTCGCCGCAGAAGGGCGTGGGCATTTTTGTGCGCGCCGCCGCTCTCGTACTCAAAAAAAAGCCCGAGACCGTTTTTCTGTTGGTCGGCAGCGGCCCACTGGAAGGCGAAGTCCGCCGTCGCGCCACTGAACTGAACTTGCCGCCAGAAAAATTCCGACTGCTCGGCCACCGTGAGGACGCCGAAGCGCTATACCCGGGGTTCGACGTGTTGGTGTTATCCAGTCTATACGAAGGCTTGCCGTACGTGCTGCTGGAAGCCATGGCTTGGGGAGTGCCCGTAGTCGCTACCGACGTGCTGGGTTCGCGCGACGTGGTGGTTAATGGCGAAGCCGGATTGCTGGCGCAAGTCAGCGATCCGGACGACATCGCGCGGCAGACGCTGTCGTTACTGAACGATCCAGCGCAACATGCGCGCCACAGTGCCGCATCGCGACAACGAGTAGTCAGGGAATTTTCATTCAAAGCATTTGTGGACGCGCATCGCCGCCTGTATTGGCAGTAATCGGACGCTGTAGCTTGGTAACCGTTCACCACAGAGCCACATTCAAGGCCAAGCCGCAACCCAAAGGCGTTGTTGATGGGGAGACAAGGGGACGGGGCGACGGGGGGAAACAGCTTTTGCTCAAAAGTCGCAAAAAATCTTTGCGCCACGCAAAGATTTTGATAATTAGC
>JAZDLP010000138.1:0-5522 GCA_043801885.1 Planctomycetota bacterium
ACCTTTTGTCCCTTCTTCTGCACTTTTACCACGTAAGCGCGGATACGATCGCCCGGACGGTATTGCTCGTTAAACACTTGTTCTTGTCGCGGTATTATTCCTTCAGTGCGACCTAAATTGACGATGATCGAACCCTTTTCGAAGCGCAGCACAGCGCCATTGGCCAGCGTATCAATTTTGGCTTCATAATCCGCGTAGATCACATCCCGCTCCGCTTCGCGAATCTTCTGAATTATAATCTGTTTGGCCGTCTGCGCGGGAATACGACCGAATGTGTTCGGATCCATTCGGCGACCGTCTTCGTAGGCTTCGATGTCACCGGTAAATCGGTTGATCTTAACCGATAAATCGCCATGAGGACCCCAGCGTTTGCGCGAGGCCGTCAAAAGCGCCTGCTCAATGGCATCGAACAAAATTTCTTTTGAGATGCTCTTGTCACGGTGAATTGAATCTACCAATCGCAACAGATCACTGCTCTCCATGTTCTTACATCCTCACGACTACTAGAATACTGTAAAAGGTTAAGTCATAGCAGCACAAACAATACTTATAATGATAATGGACTTGGCTTGAGTTGGCAAGCAAGATACTATATCGTACGATTACTCAATATTAGATTCGGCAAATGAATTACCCCAAAAACATGGATGAATCCTTCAGCGTTAATACTCTCCGCCTGATTGATGCCAACGCCAATCGGGCGCGAGAAGGAATACGAACGGCTGAAGATTATATTCGATTCGCGTGTGGGAATAATCGTTGGTCCACAGCGCTAAAGACGATCCGTGGCGCTATCAATAATCTATTAAAGCCGCATTTCTCTGATGAGGCATTGATTAAAAGCCGACATGTAATTCAGGATCCACTTCGACCGAATAAGACCGCAGACGACGTCGCGCAGAATGGTGATCATGAGTCGGCGAAAAAGGTTGCGCACCGCGGCCTCAAACGCGCGCAGGAGGCGGCGCGAGTTATGGAAGAGTACCTGCGTGCGTCCTATCCCGCGACCGCGCGGGAGTTTGCGAACTTTCGGTATAAGCTGTACGAAGCGGAGCAATGGCTGATATCTGCCGGCGATAACGCCAGCATTGTCAACGATTCGGCGGTTTACGTATTGCTGACAGAAGCGTTGTGTCAGCATGGTTTGCTGGCGACGGCGAAAGCGGTCTTGAAGAGTGGTGTGCGATTGTTGCAATTGCGCGAGAAAGGAAGAGCAGACCAAGACTTTCTACGGCAGGCTCGCGATTTGCAAAGTCTGTGCCTGGATTTTGGCGCAATTTTAATTTGCAATGACCGGTGCGATGTGGCGATTGCGGCAGACGTCGCGGGAGTGCATTTAGGACAAGAAGATTTAGCGCCCGCCGAAGCTCGGTTTCTGACTGGCGAGAAACTCTTGATCGGACGCTCGACTCACTCGATCCAACAGGTCAAATTCGCTATTGAATCGGAACAGGCCGATTACATAGCGATCGGAGCCATGTACGAGACGACCACAAAGTCGTCGCTTATCCTGGCCGGAGTGGCGCTGGCGGAACAAGTGAGCGCGCAACAGTTGCCGATCCCGGTTTTTGCGATTGGCGGGATTACCGTGGAAAGCGTTGCTGAACTAAAGACTGCCGGCGTCCGCCATATCGCCGTCTCTTCCGCGATCATCGCGGATCACGATCCATATATCGCCAGTTGCCGCTTTGTGGAAGCTATGTTAAAATAAAAATAGCTGTTTATGGCATTTATAGAGAGGTTAAAATAATCATGCGAATCGTTTATATCGTTAGTAATGTATTATTCGCATTTGGTATAATAATCGGCATATTATTTTTTAGCTGGGTTCTATCGCTCATCCTGGGTTGGCTATTTGATTTCAATTCCTTCCAAACATTCGTTATAGCCATGATGACGTTGGGGCTCTTCGTAATCTTTACCAGCGAAATATTGCAAGCAAATAAGAATCCTTACCATTGGTTAGATGACGATACTGACGCAATCGCGCTGAATAATGATGATCTTTTAGAATCGCAGGATCCAGACAACTGGTTCCAGCCCTGCCCTTGTGGAAGCGAGAAGCTTTTTGCTCGTTGTTGCGGCAAGAAAGCGTTCCGCAAGCAAAAGAGAACCGATGAAAAAATATGCGATTAAAAATAAATTTACCGACCGTTGCTTGAAGATTGCCGCGGAACTGCTCGCTCAGCCCACCGCGTCGTGTTGCGAAGAGTTGCCGCCCGAACAAAGGCGGCAATCAGCGCCGCGTCTTTTACTCCGGGCGTACTCTCTACTCCGCTGGCCACGTCCACCCAATCAGGCGCGACGACGTGTATGGCTTGCGCCACATTGGTTGGATTCAATCCGCCACTGAGCACCAACGGCACTGATCGCTGCATCCGTTGGAGAATACTCCAATCGAATGTCTTGCCACTGCCGCCACGCGTGCCCGCGACTTTGGCGTCCACAAGCCAGGCGTCGCACTGATATGTTTTCAGCGGTTCGAGATCATCGGCGCTGGCCACGCGCATCGCTTTCCAGATGGCGACGTTCTTCGGCAGGCGACGTTTCAGAGCCAACACAAAGTCGGGCGTCTCTTCGCCGTGAAGCTGCACGATCTGCAGGCGCAGTATGGTCGTAATTCTGACTAGCTCGACCAGGTCCGGATTGACGAATACACCGGCCCAGAGCAATTTGTCAGTCGCCTTCGAATCCATTATCAGCCGATGCGCCGCATTGACGCCGCCGATCCAACGCAAACTTTCTGGAACCAGATTGATTCCCACCGCAGTCGCGCCAGCTTGCGTCGCAACGAACACATCAGCCGGGCATTTGACACCACAAATTTTTATCCGCATATTTAATAATCGTAACCGCCCCCGTCAACAACGCCTTTTGGTTGCGGCTTGGCCTCGAATGGATACTCTGTGGCTCTATGGTGAACGGCTACTATTTTAAGGTATAGTAATTTCGACATGATTCAAACCAATCAACACTTTTTCAAAAAGAACGGATCATCCGATTAAAGAGCGTATTTTGCCGCTTGCGTATTTGAATCATGCTCTTAAAACCAAGTTATTTGCAGGCAAAGATTCCTGCGCTACATGGTTGCTAATAAGGAGACGATTTTGTCCGCACGCTTTGACGTCTGCATGGAAACTCGCTTCCGAGCTGCGCACGCATTGCGCGACTATCACGGCGCCATCGAGCGGACTCATTCGCACCATTTTCGAGTTGTCGTCACGGTGACAGGCGGGAAATTAAATCGCGCCGGCCTGCTTATTGATTTTCTCGATTTAAAACAACTGCTGGCCAAGGAAGTGAAACGATTGAATGGCCGATTTCTCAATCAGGATGTCGTCGAATTCCAATTAAACAAACTGTCACCCAGCGCGGAGAACCTCGCTCGAGTGTTGCATCAAAATCTCAAGGCGTGCCTGCCTCAAGGTGTTCGCCTGAGTAGTGTACAAGTTTTCGAAGCGCCGGGATGCTCCGCTACTTACCGAGAGTAACCGTTCACTGAGACACGTTGCGTCTTTTCACACAATTAACGACATGAGCCAAAATCTTTGCGTGAGAGCAAAAGCTGTTTCCCCCCGTCGCCCCGTCGCCCCGTCGCCCCGTCGCCCCGTCAACACCGCTTTTGGTTGCGGTTTGCTTACGATGTAGTCTTCTCCTACACTTCGCCGATAATAGTCAAAATGCCGGTGTTCTTGCAACTCGTTTTACGACATGTAGTTATAAAAAAGACGCAGAAATAAATGCTTTGGCCAAGCTTTCGCTTTACTAAAAATGACGCTGCCGGCGTAGGCGGCGATTTCTGAAATGGGGGAGAGTAGGGTAGGAGGGTTTGGCAATGGATAACAAGAATATCAAAACCTGGCTCGCCGGAGGGTGCTTGGCAACATTGCTGTTCTTAAGCGCGCCGATTTTGGCAGGCGAACAAGGTGATGGTGGCGATGGGCATCGTGGACAGCATCTCGCCAAGATAAGTGAACGGATTTCCAAGATGAGTGAACGGATCTCTGAGCATATCCAAAAGCTGCAGGAACGTATCACGGCTCATCCCAACGCGCCGGCTGCGGTTAAAACTAGCGCCGACAAATTACTCGTCGATTTGAAGGATGCGCTGGCGGACATCGAAAAGATTAAGACCGCGCTGGCAGCTCACGACAAGGCAACGCTGCAAAGCATGAAGGGTGAACTGAAGAAAGACCGCGAGACCATCAAGGCTGATCGTGAAGCATTGCGCGAGGCGGTACGCGAGGCCGTCAAAGACAAGCGACAGAATCATCCCGGCGAACACCAAAATGGACCAGGCAAGCGAACGACCGGCGCCTAAAACCGCAATCATAATGTAACGCGTAGGGGCGAATAATCATTCGCCCCTACGGCGAATAATCATTCGCCCCTACGGCGAATAATCATTCGCCCCTAACGGCGCGGTTCGCGTACTGAACGATGGCTTCTCGAAGATGCTCGACTCGGAAATCAGGCCAGCAGACGGGGGCAACATAGAAATCCGCGCCGCAGGCTTGCCAGAGCAGAAAATTACTCAGCCGTCGTTCGCCCGCCGTGCGGATCAAGAGTGCGACAGGCGGCAGATGCGCAGTGAAGAGTGATTTTTCAAATAGCTCCGCCGTAATCTGTTCGAGCTGCAATTCCCCGTCGCTCACCCGTGTTGTCAATGTTCTAACGGCGCTCACGATTTCATCTTGAGCGCCGTAATTTAACGCCAGACATAAATTCAAGCCGGTGTTATTAGCTGTGAGCCGTTCAGTTAGGCTCAGTTCAGCTTGCACTTCCGCCGAAAGCGCGCTGGTATCGCCGATAGAAGTGAGCCGCACTTGGTTGGCCATCAGTTCCGGTCGTTCGCGTACTAAGTACTTTTTCAGCAGGCGGAAAAGAAAATTTATTTCGGTCTTCGAACGTCTCCAGTTTTCAGTGCTGAAAGCATACAAGGTCAGCGTTTTAATGCCAATCTGACCGCAATGACGAGTTACTTGTCGCACCGATTCCGCGCCAACTTGGTGACCTTTGATGCGGCGCAGCCCCTGACCGGTCGCCCAGCGTCCGTTGCCATCCATAATAATGGCAAGATGCGCAGGCAGACAAGCAGGCGGCACTGGCGGAGCCAAGGGAGGCCAACGCAGCGCCTTCCGTGTCAGAGTCTCCAAGCGATGGTTATATTCAGTCAGCACTTATTCCCCATGCGAAGTTACAAGCAATCGTCGAGCCTATCGGCAAGATGCTTGTATACTCTGCGCGGGAGAAATCTCGGCTTTTTTCACTCAGTAGAAAAAGCCGAAATTCTGACCGCGTACGGTATAGTATAAGATGCAATCCACAATCAAAAATCTAAAATCTAAAATTTCTGTAACCGTTCAGTCTATGTTCACCTTATTAACGTCTTTTCAGAATTAAAATACTTACAAACGAGGCAAGATTTAGGTCATGGATGCCTCTTTAAGCCGAAGCTGAAGAATACGGTCAACAGAGTTTAAAGCGCAGGCCAATTTAGAAGGAAAGGGTTGAGCGGGAAC
>JAZDLP010000139.1:0-13454 GCA_043801885.1 Planctomycetota bacterium
CATTTCAAAAAGCAATGATCGAACTGTTATTGGTTCAGCTCCTGCGATCTCGAAAGACGACATCGTCAATACGATTAGCGGCAAACACACCCGACACATCCAGACACCAATAGAAAGTAAACGATTCATGACTTTATCCTCCCCTCCCGTTTTTATCTTCAGAAAAAAGCGTGTCTCGATTATTTTGCGGCAGCACCCGGCGCCATCTTAGCGTAGCGATAGTAAACTTCCAGGCAGAGGATGGCTAGGGCTGTGGACATTACGCGAGAGTCATCAACATGACCGGCGCCTTTTGGATTCCACGAGCCATCGTCCTGACCACCTTTGCACTGCGCCTCCAGTAATATTTTCTTCATGGCCGTGTTCCATGTCTTCCAGTGGTCGCCACCCTTCTGAAACATCAACATTGTGGCGTAATAACCAAAGTAGAGATTGAACGGATACTTGGTGGGAATAAGTTCTTTGAGAATGAGGTTGCAGGGACCGGACACACCCACGGTATCGCCACTAGCGCCACCAATCATCATGCGGCACAGACCCGCAGCCGCTGTTACGGCTGCGTAGCCCGCACTAGTCCAATCGTTCTTTTTTGGGGCAGCGCAAGTGCCTCGATAGGCCATTTTGCCGCCTTCGAAGTATGGGTCAATATCCAAGGGCTTGTGGTTGCCCAAGTCCTGGCCAGCGTTGAGCCAGTTAAGACAGCCTTCAAAGGCCGATGGATTTACGGACAGACCGCCGACTTTGCAAGACTTGAGCGCCAGAATACACCAAGACATGATAGATGAGTCGTTTGTGCCGTGTTTTTCGCCGGTAAGAGGGTTGTAGTCCCAAGCTTCGCGGTCAGAGGGGCCAGTCTGATTTTGCTGTCTGTCGAGGGCGTCAATTGCCGCCTGCGCGGCTTTTTTTGTTTCCGGTATACGAGCCATGGCGGCGGCTTCCCCCAACGCCATAGTGGCAATGCCCTGAGCGTAATGAAGAGTCCAACGAACAGATGTCCAATTACCGCTCACATCTTGATTATCAATGAGCCATTTAACGCCCTTGATGACGTTTTCCTTATACTTGCCGATTTTTTCGGTATGACCCGCGCCGAGGAACGCCAATAGCGCGAAGCCCGTCATGGCGGCATTGGCTTGCTTATCCGGGTGTATGCCACCATGTTTGACGTTGTCCCAGTGACCGTCGGCTTCCTGGTTGCGAGCCAGCCACTCCAAGCCGATATCAACTCTTTCCTCGGTGGCTCTGGAACCGCCGTGCCGTTTGACCATCAATCTCCGTCCACCGCCGGTGCGAGAACCGAAACTACCCTTACCGGCGCCAGTGCCGACGCCGATACCTGTGCCGTGCCCGCCGCCCCAGCCGCCACCACTGCCCGGACTGGCCGCGCCGCCAACACCGATCAAGTTATCCAAGCTGCAGCCACCCATGCCGCCACCGCCTTCGGGTTCGTCATTACCTTTGATGCTATAAAAGAAATGAGAATCCGGGTTGCCGAATGCGCTTTGAGTGTCCGGCCGGTCGGGGTTAATGGTTTCAAAGTGATCGCCCAACTCGGCCAGAGCCAGAATTTCCGGCGGCACCACGATGTCGCTGGGATCTTTTGACGTCGGATCAGTGGGCGGCGTATCGTGTTTGGATTCCAGAACGGCGCGATTGTCGTTCTTTGGCTTCTCCGGTTCTATCTGCTGAATCGGCGCCGGCGGCTGTAGTTCGGTGATTATCACGATCACGTCTTCCGCTATCGGCAGCTCGAGACTCATCGAAATTAATCCGGCCAGCAAAATAACCAGCACATGCAGCATGATCGAAACGCCCCACCACGGCGCGCCGCCCAGCACTTGTAATCTGTCTGCAAAAGACTCAGACTTTTCGACATCCATGAATGTTGATAACTTATCGGATTTATTAGTCATAATGGCCTGCAAACGTTGACCAGTAGTTTCATTGAAATTTGGGCTGAATGCTTTCGATCCCACCGTCGTGCGCAAGACGTCTTGCATTGCTCGAAACTGTTGAATCCGACTGCGGCAGGCCGCGCATCGTTGCAAGTGTTGTCCAATGGCCTCAACTTCTTCTGAAGACAGCGACTCATTGGCATAATCGTAGGCTTTTTCAGCGATATCGTTGCATTCACAAGTTAGAATCATGACTGGCCTCCTTTTTTAGTAGTATTCGTATTAGAAACGGGTTTGGATTTTGATGATTCAGTCGGCTTGTTCTCCGCCGACGTCGGCAAATATGCTTTCAGATTTCCGTAAAGCATTGTGGAAGCATTAAATAGCAATCGGCGGACGGTGCGTGACGAAATTTGCATGCGTTCGGCGATCTGATTCAGCGTGAGGTGTTCCCAGTAGCAGAGCACTACTGCAGTACGCATTTCAGGCGAGAGGTATTCAATGGCTTTGGCCACCAAGTCGCGCATCTCCAAGACACTGAACCCACCGGTGGTGTACTCTCGGTCGGGTGACTGTTGCTGTTTGTTAGTAATGCGTTTACGTTGGCGACGGACGTTGCGAACGTAATCCAGCGCGTTGTCGTGATTGATGGTTCGCAGCCACGCGTTCAGTGAACGAAGGTTTTTTATCTTAGCCTGGTCGCGGAACGCTTCACAAAACGTCTCTTGGACAACATCTTCCGCATCTTCCATGTTGCCAGTAATAGCCAACGCCTGATTGACCAGTTCGCCGCGGTACTGTTCGACCAGTTGCCAGAAAGCGTCAGGAAGATAGGATGGAGATTCCATTCCAAGACCCCGGATACTCTCTTGAGCGCAAGTCGTGATCGCCATCTTACTCATCTCCTGTAATAATGTCGCCAGGTGTGGAGTAAAGTGGACAATATTTTAAAAATAATTGGCAACCATTCACTACAGAGCCACAGAGATGAAATTAAAGCATTTACGACGAATCTACTTCACCCCCTTTACTTTCCGCACTAACCGGTCCAGCGCGTTGAGCGCTTCCAGCGGCGTTATTTCGCGCGGATCAAGCGCGCGCAAGGTTTCAAGCAGCTCTTTGACAGAAGGATCGAGCACATCGGGAGCAGGCTCGAACAACAATAGTTGGCCGTCAGAGGCCGTGGGCTTAAGACGCCGCCTTTTTCCAAAGTCGGCGCCGACAACGCTCTGTTTTTCATGAACATCCATCTGCGCACCGTCTTGAGTCAGATCGTCCACGCGATGAGCGGCTTCGTTCTCCAATTCCTCCAGAATATCTCTGGCGCGATTCAATACAGAGGCCGGCAAGCCCGCCAGGCGCGCAACATGGATGCCAAAACTGCGTTCGCTGGGTCCCATCACGATCCGGTGCAGGAAGGTAATCTCGCCCTGCCATTCTTTGACCGCCGCGGACGCGTTCTTGACACGCGGCAGTTCGTCCTCCAGCGCGCACAATTCGTGGTAGTGCGTGGCAAATAGCGTGCGCGGTTTGGCCAACCCGTTGTGAAGATACTCGGTCAACGCCCAAGCCAGACTGACTCCGTCATACGTGCTTGTGCCGCGACCTACTTCATCCAGAATCAACAATGAATTGGTTGAGCAGGCGGCGAGGATTTCGGCGACCTCCATCATCTCGATCATGAACGTGCTGCGCCCGCCAGCAACGTCATCGGCCGCGCCGACGCGAGTGAAGATTCGATCCACCAGGCCGATCTCGGCTTTCTCCGCCGGTACAAACGCGCCCATCTGAGCCAGGATGACGCACAGCGCGCTGGCGCGAATGTATGTTGATTTGCCGGCCATGTTTGGGCCGGTGAGCAGCAGTATCTGCGGTGTGTTGTCATCTTCTTCTGCCTGGCTCTTTGGATGAGTCGCCAAAGACAGATCGTTAGGCACCAGCTCGCCCTTCGGCAGCGTATCCTCCAGCACGGGGTGGCGCATCTGCTCGAATCGCAGTCGGCCGAAGTCGTTGATGATCGGGCGCGTGTGGCCTTTTTTGTGAGCGACTTCCGCCAGCGAACATAGCGCGTCCAGTTCGGCGAGCGCCTGGCCGGCGATTTGGAGCAACTCCGCCGATTGAGCAACCTGCTCCCGCAACTTGAGAAAGAGCTGCTGTTCCAGCGCGCAGATTTTCTCCTCGGCGCCCAGCACTTCTGCTTCCCGTTCTTTCAGCGCCGGAGTGGTATAGCGTTCGGCGTGAGTCAACGTCTGGCGGCGTTCATAGTCTTTCGGCGCCAAGTGTTGATTCGCACGCGAGATTTCAATGTAATAACCGAAGACGCGATTATAGCCGATCTTCAGATTGGCGATCCCACTGCGTGCGGCTTCCGCGATCTGAAAAGCTGCAATCCATTCTTTGCCGCCGCTGGAAATGGCGCGCAAGCTGTCCAGTTCAACGTCAACACCGGCCTGCATCAGACCGCCTTCGTTGAGTACATTTGAGCAGTTGTCTTTGAGTTGCTGAGCGATCAATGCGGCGATGCTGTCCAGTCCTGTCAGGCGTCGGCAGATTGAGATCAACAACGTTTCAACGGACGGCGTAGCGCGCGTTTGAGTGGCGTCGGTTACGGGCAACATTTCCGCGTCGCCACAGATGCAGTTCAGACATTCGTACAGCTTGGGGAGCAGCAACAGACTGTCCTTCAACGCCACTAGATCACGCGGCGTGGCGCGATTGGCGGAGAGTCGCGCGGCGATGCGTTCGATGTCCGCCAGATTTTTCAAAAGATCACGCAATTCCGCGCGAAGATCAATGTGTTCTACCAGCGCGCCGACGGCGTCGTGGCGGAGCTTGAGTGGCTCGATTTCGCGCAATGGTCGGATCAGCCATTCGCGCAAACAACGACTGCCGGGGCCGGTGCAAGTGCGATCAATGGCCCACAGCAGCGAGCCTTCGAAACTGCGCACGCGCAGCGTTTCCAACAATTCAAGACTGCGAATCGCCGCGTCGCTCAGAACGAGAAATTTCTCGGGATCAAATGGCTTGGGCGGCGACAATAAAACTTTGCCGCCGGCATAAGTCTCATCTATATAACCCAGCAGCGCGCCAACCGCGCAAGTGGCGAGCGGGAGATCTTTGTTCAGTTTCTTGAAACTGGCCACAGCCTGCTGGTCGCGTCCGTTCTGCCCAAAACGGCTGACGAGTCGCTCGTACGCTTCGCGTGCGCCGAATGCCTCAATCTTTAATCGCGCCACAGCCACTGCGTCGGTGATTCCGAGTGGAAGGAGCGACGGTGGTTTCTGACCGAGCGGTAGCGGCGGGTCCTCTGGCAACAGACATTCGCTGGGCGACAAACGCGCCAACTCGGAACGCAACGCCACTGTGTCTTCGAGTTCCTGAACGAAAATGCCGCCAGAAGCCATATCTACCGAAGCTAATCCGTAACGACGCGAGGCGGTCTCGACCTCGACGCCTGACCCTACCATTGGATCGGGCCAGATGGCCAGCAGCCGGTTCGTTTTTTTTGCTTCGAGCAGATTTTCTTCCAGCACCGTGCCGGGCGTAACGACACGAGTTACGTCGCGTTTGATCAGACCCTTGGCCTGCAGCGCGTCTTCAGTCTGATCGCAAATGGCAACAGAAAATCCCTGCCGCAGCAGTCGAGCCAAGTACTGCTCGACGGTATGCGCGGGCACGCCGGCCATGGGGACGGCGTCGGCGCCCTTGTGTCGCGAGGTTAGCGTCAAACCCAGCGCACGCGACGCGGTTTTAGCGTCTTCAAAAAAGAGTTCAAAAAAATCGCCGATACGAAAAAACAACAGGTGCCGCGGATAGCGCGTCTTCGCCGCCAGATATTGCTTCATAATTGGCGTATCGGCCGGCGTGGCGCACGCGTCTGAAGGCGTATTTTGGATGCGACTTTTCCTTCAATCTGCAATCTAAAATCCACAATTTTTGTAATCGGTCAGTTTATTTTTACCACAGAGACACAGAGAACACAGAGAAATCATAGATGGCCGCTCCTATGATCTGTATCTGTTATTTTATTCAACTTCAGACTCTGTGACCTCTGTGGCTCTGTGGTGAATACTTTTCGTGGTGAACGATTACTATTTTTTCCGCTTTTGTTTGCGGCTTGCCCGCGCTACGTGTGTGGTTTGAGAGCAAGCAAATCTTTAATCGCCGCGATCAATGTTTCCGGAGCAACGGGCTTGACCAGATAGCGCAAGCGAGGATGACTCTTAACAATGAACTCATGCTGTAATTGGTCGTATGCCGAACAGATGACAATCGGGATATGTATCTGCTTGTCTTGCATATTCGAGAGAATTTCGAGGCCGTGCAGGCCTGGCATTTTCATGTCAAGGATGACGAGAGTAATATCGCCCTTCTGAATGCGGTTCCAGGCTTCCTGCCCATTATCGTATTCCACGACATCCAATCCGATTTCCTCAATACGGATACGGAAAACCATACGAATACGCTTGTCGTCGTCGGCGAGCAGCACCAATGGTCGAACGCTAAGCACGCCAGGAACGCTAGGCTCTATGGAGCTCGGTGAAAGGTTTGGATTCGTTTTGCCGAAGAATAATTGTTCGCGCCAAGCCTTGGTGCCTGACGAGGCGGCCTCGGCGGGCAGTCCCATTTCGTTGAATACAAATGTCTTGTGCCGCGTGGGCGCCTCGCTCGGCGAGATAGGCAGCTTTGTCGCTGATATAGGCGACGACGGAGGTGACGCGCTCACTTCTGCTGGTGAGCCTGGTTTCATTGTGTAAACCGCCGTCTTGGAAATCAATTTGTCCTGATCGGCCATCGGTCCGGCAGCTTCAAAGCCCAACGCAAAGGGCGAACGCAGCCGTCGTGTGCCCAAAAGTGAACTCATCTCCGGCGGCTTAACCACTGCGGGAAGCTGAATCAGTTCGTTCAGGAAAACGCCAACTTTGTCGGACGGATAGCCGGTGGCGCGCAAGTCGCGATCTACCAAGTCAATGATGTCTTTCTTTTCTTCTTCGTTGCTGATGATGGCGTTCAAGACTGCGCGCATCTGGAACATGGGCATGCGACGCGCCTCGAATTCGCTGACTATAATGAGCGCTTTTGTTTCCTTGCTCAATATTTTTAGCGCTTCTGCTTCGCCCATAATGCCACTCTCGCTAATACTTCGATTCAGCGACGACGTATTCCATTCTTCGCCTCAATCAGATCAAGCAGACTTTGAAGAGTATCATTCATGGTAAAGTTCCAACATGGTTTTGTTCTCGATTTTATTTTTCTTGCGCGGCTTCTGCTCGTTTAGGCTGTTTCTCTCCCAAAAAACTCCATCTGCGTATCCTTGTATCGTCTTGTCGGTGTCGGCCAGTTTCAATCGTTTTGCAGCCCAGCAGCAGTATTCCCGATTGAGTTCAATGCCGCAAAAATGACGATTGAGTTTACGCGCAACAACGGCTGTTGTGCCACTTCCCAGAAATGGATCAAACACCAGATCGTTTGGTCGAGAACTCGCAAGAACAAGCTTCGCTACTAATTTCTCAGGTTTCTGAGCAGGGTGGGCAGTGTTCTCTGGCATCGACCAAAAAGGAATGGTAATGTCTGACCACAGATTTGACGGATGCGTGAGTCGGTAGTTGCCGTCTGGGGTTTCCTCCCAGTCTTTTGGTTCACCATCGTCGGAGCGATAGGGAGCAATGACGCGCCTCTTTAATTTAACCGCTTCAACGTTAAAGCAATAGTCGTCCCCCACGGTACAAAACCATATATCCTCCGTATTGTTCTTCCAGTTGATCTTGGCCCCGCGTCCCTTTTCTCGTTCCCAAGTAATTCTGTTCTTCATTCTCTTTCTGATCCTAACTTACTTGCCGGACCCCATCTAGAACCACTCTCCGAGAATCAGTTGATACGGCCGATAAACTCAGCATCTTCGGTGCGAACTTTGATCCTGTCGCCTTTCTTTATATGACCAGGGACTTTGATCTCAGCGCCTGTCTCGATAGTGGCTATCTTGAAGACGCTGGTGGCCGTGTCGCCGCGAGCGCTTTCGGGCGTGTCGGTGACACTTACTTCCACAAATTGCGGCATCTCTATGCGTAGCGGCTTGTCATTATGGCTGACGATCTGGACGCGCAGATTGGGAACCAACAACTTGAGTCCCTCGCCAATCATGATCTTGGATAGACTGATTTGATCATAATTTTCAGGGTCCATCAACACGAGCATCTCGCCGTCAGTGTAGAGATATTCAAATTCCTTACGGACCAGAAAAGCCTGTTCGACATTGTCGTCCGGCGAAAATCGCTGGTTGAAGACGTTGCCTCGTTCATAGTTCTTGAGCAGCACTTGATAGTAGCTGCGCAGGTTGCCGCGGGTCTGAAGATCTTTCTTGAAGACAATCCATATCTCGTTGTTAAAGATAATGGCTTCGCCCGGTTTAATTTCGTTAAACTTAACTGGCATATCCCGCTCCTTGCGATGGTTCTGGCTAAACTGGCGACTAACAACCACTTCCCACTCAATTTACAAGAAAAACAAGCAAACGTCAAAAGGGTATACTGCGCGCGGTTGAAAAACTAGCTTTTTATCGCTAATACGTACTTATCAATTTCTTCCGTAGTTCGCTTCTCTGTCACGCACACAAGAATCTGATTTGCGCGCGCTTGGTCATAGCGCCCCAAGTCCAGACCGCCGAGAATGCCGACGTTCAGCAAGCGCTCCAATACCTGCGCCGCAGGTTTCTTTGTCTCAAAAACAAATTCATGAAAGGCGGGATAGTCCGGTGCTTTGGCGACGTCTTTTAATTGTCGCCGCAGCAAGTCGGTTTTCATCACGCACAATTCGCCAGCGCGCCGCAAACCACTGTGTCCCAGGCAACTCATGTAGCCGTGCGCCTGCATGGCGCAGAGCGCCTCGTTAGTGCAAATATTGCTGGTGGCCTTTTCGCGACGAATGTGTTGTTCGCGCGCCTGCAGCGTCAGCGTGAACGCCTGGCGGCCTTTAATGTCCACCGTCCGGCCAATCAGACGGCCAGGCATACGGCGCACGAATTCTTTCTTGCAGGCCAGGTAGCCGAGATACGGCCCGCCGAATTGCAGCGGGATGCCCAGCGCCTGAGCTTCGCCACAGACGATATCGGCGCCAAGCGCGCCCGCCGGTTGCAACAATCCGAATGCAAACGGATTGGATACGGCCACTAACAATCCACCGGACTTGTGCGCGGCGGCAGCCACAGCTTGCGGAGTGTCAACCGCGCCAAAAAAATTCGGATAGCCAACGCAGATGGCGGCGGTCTGGTCGTGAGCCTGCGCAGCAAGACCTTGTAAATCGCTCCGGAATTCATTCGCTTTCGGAGCGATGATCGTCATTTCAATATTCTGAGCCTGCAATAGCGACTTAACCGTCTGCAGATAATGCGGATGAATCGCGCCATCCAGCACGACGCGCTTGCGATCAGTGTGACGCAACGCCATCTGGCAACCTTCAACCAGCGCGGTCGCGCCGTCGTAGAGACTTGCGTTAGCCACATCGCAACCGCACAGCGACGCCATCATGGTCTGGTATTCGTAGCCGAGCTGCAGAATGCCCTGGCTAATCTCGGGTTGATAGGGCGTGTAGGCAGTGTAGAGTTCGCCGCGCAAAAGCAGTTGATCCACTACCGGCGGGATGAAGTGGTCGTAAGCGCCGGCGCCGAGAAAACAGGTCAGTTCGTCTGTCGAATGATTTTTAGACGCGCGCCGTTTCATTTCGGCGCTGAGTTCCATTTCGTTGAGTCCCGGCGGCAGTTTCAGCGCGCCCGCCTTGACTTCCGCGGGCAGATGCGCAAACAGGTCGTCCAGCGTTTGAGCGCCGATCACGCGCAACATCTCGTCGCGTTCGGCCACCGTGTGCGGTATGTAGGTCATTTAATCAATTCCGCGTAAGTTTTATTGTCTAACAGTTGCGCCAGTTCGTCGAGATTGTCGGGTTCGATCTTTACTATCCAGCCTTTATCGTAGCAATCTTGATTGATCAGTTCGGGCGTCTGGCGCAGCGCATCGTTGACCGCGACGATTTTACCGGTGAGCGGGCTAAAAATATCACTGGCGGCCTTGACCGATTCAATCACGCCGAACGACTTCATTAATTCCACTATTCTGTCCACCTTTGGCAATTCAATAAAGACAATATCACCCAATTGATTCTGCGCGTGATCGGTGATGCCGATAGTCGCGATCTTGCCTTCCAGTTTGACCCACTCATGCTCTTTTGAGTACTTCAAATCTGTCGGAACGTAACTCATTGCGTATCCTTTCTTTTTCTGCTGTAACCTGCGTTACGTTGGTGTATAGAACGGTTTTTTCACCACCACAGCATCCAATCTCTGGCCGCGAACATCCACCTGTAATTTTGTACCGATCACCGCCGCGGTCGGAGTAACCAACGCCAGCGCGATGGCGCAACCCACACTGGGTCCGAAAGTGCCGCTGGTAACACGTCCGACCGGTTTATCTGCGGCAAAAACAATATGCTCGGCGCGCACCGGCTGTCGTCCGGCAAACTTCAACGCCGCTAGTATTCGCGGCACACCTTGCTCCTTCTGTCTGCGCAAAACATCTACTCCGACAAACTCCTTATTCAGCGACACGGCCCACTCCAACCCCGCTTCCAGCGGTGTAATCTCTTGAGACAGCTCATGTCCATAAAGCGGCAAGCAGCATTCCAGTCGCAGTGTGTCGCGCGCGCCCAGGCCACAAGGCAACAGGCCGAACGGCTGGCCGACGGTTATCAGCGCATCCCACATTTTTACAGCGTCTTTTTTAGGAAAGAATAGTTCGATGCCGTTGGCTTCACCTGTGTAGCCGCTCTTAGAGATAATTGTGTGAATGCCGGCTACTTCTGCGACGACCATGCGAAACCGCTTAAGTTTTTGGATTTCCGTCTTGCAGAGTTTGGCGAGTATCTCGAAAGTTTTTGGGCCTTGCAGATCCAGCTTCTGAGTCTCGGGCGTCAGGTCGGTGAGCGTCGCGTGCTTCAAGCGCTCGCTGATTTGAACGACATCGCTTTCGCGCGTGCCGGCGTTGGTCACCACGTAGTAATGATGTTCGGACTGTTTGAAGATGATCAGATCGTCGCAGACTGTGCCGCGAGACGTAGTGAGCAACGCATAGCGGCCCTGTCCGTCGGCGAGTCCATCCAGGTCACGACTGACTAGCGATTGCAGACTGGCCAACGCGCCGGGGCCTTCGACAGCCAGCTCGCCCATGTGTCCCGTATCAAACAAGCCTGCGGCGGCGCGCGTAGCGTTGTGTTCCCGCAGAATGCGAGTCGGATAGTCAATAGGCATTTCCCAGCCGCCAAAATCAATCAGCTTGGCGCCGAGAGCCAGATGAGCGTCGTAGAGCGCGGTGCGATTGGCCACGGAGTAATTTCCCCTCTTTTATCGTTCCAGCGCTTTGGGCCGCCACAGGATGTGAAAGAGGTTGCCTTCGGGGTCGCGGTAAAATTGTATTTTGGAGAAGAGCGGTCCTGATCGTGTTTCTCCATCCGGACGGGCGCCGGCCTTTAATAAGCGCTGCACGGCGCGGTCGAAGTCGCTGACTAGGATGGCCAGGTGGACCAGTCCAGGTTCGGTGTTGAGCTTTTCGTGTCCGGGACGACTCCGATCAGCCGCAAAAATTTCGAGGAACGGAGGATGTTCGCCTAGCCGCAGCATGTAGGTTTTGGGATTGTTCGAGCCGTTATCAAAAGTGGTGTAAATCTCGAACTCCAGCGTCTTGACATACCAATCCGCCAACCCTTCCGGACTACGCGCCGAGATCGCCACGTGTTCAATGCCATCAAAGATATTAGACATCTGTCTCCTTCGCGCGTAACGCAGGCGTCTCGCCTGCAATCCCATCGTGCCAAATCTTTGCATCATGCAAAGATTTTGATGGTTGGCGGCATAGCAAATTGCCTTTCGTTGGTATCTTACGATAATTTTGGCGCTGGTTCAAATCAAGACAACACTTTTTGAACATAAGGGAATTTTGTAACCGTTCAGTCCCTTCAAGCAATAAACCGCTAATAAACGCGAATGAACGCGAATCACAGAAGAAAAAAATATTCGCGTGTATTCGCGGTTAATAAGGTGAACATAGACTGAACGGTTACGGAATTTTAGATTTTTGATTGTGGATTGAAGGAAAAAAGGTTGTTTGGGGTTATTGTTCCACGATTTTGATTTCTTCTTCCGTCAAGCCGTACAGCTTATACACCAGACGATCAATCTCCGCGTCGGTCGTCGTGACGGCGTTCTGCAATGCGGCTTTTTCGGATTCAGATGTGGCCCCGCGCAACTTCGGCGTCAACGCCAGCATCCAGTAGTCAGACGGATGACTTTGCCGAGGAAACGGTCGTAGATATCCGGCTGCTCGCAGAGGTCGAATGTCTTGCTCATAAACACGCTGGCACTCATTCTCCGGAGTGCGACCAATAATTGAATCAAATTCTACGGCTCATCCGACCGCCAGAAATCATACCACGTCACATTGGTGCGACGAATTTTGACTTCTTTATCCGGCAACGGGAACTTGCCCTTCGAGTGCGACGCAATTTTTGTGGTGCCTTCAACCGTCGCCGGCAGCGACGGACGGAACGGCCAGAACCATGTCCGCGACTCGTACGGCGCCAATCGGTGGCTCCGGTAATAATTTAGCCAGGCGCGTTGGTTGGGCGGTAAATCCATGCCGGTCATTTTCTTCAGCGCACGATGAGCGATACCCGGCATCTCGGGATTATCTTCGTCCGGACGCATTTTCATAATTAGATGCGGCATGAACGAATCATCGCCCAGTTCATACAGCGCCGTGATCGCTTCCACGCCCACGCGCGTCTGATCCCAACGCGCAAAAAAACGTAGCGGCGACACAGCTCGCACATCGCCGGTATTGGCTAGTGCCTGCATAACGCGAATCTGAATGAAGCGATCATCTTCTTTCTTCAAACGCTCCAGCAAAAACTCAAACAACGTCGAATCGTTAGCGCGGTCAATGACATCAAGCGCCTCCAACCGTTCGGCTCGAGAGCCCAGCGTCGCTTTGCGCATCAGATATTCGCGATCAGACAACTCGGCGGTTTGTTTTACTTTCACTGTCAGATGCTCGGCAAGCATGGGCTTCTCCGTCCGAGAAGACCGATGGCAGGCCGTCGTACTGAACAACAACACGCCGCAGATTATAAGGAAGTTGAGTTTCATCATTAAATAGTATAATCTGACGCTGGCTATTGCGCAAACCGAAGTTTTGTAACCATGTAACATCAACTTGTGCGACTAATCGTCAAAATCTTTTCGTAACGCAAAGATTTTGTAACCGTTCAGTCCCTTCAAGTAATGAACCGCTAATAAACGCGAATAAACGCGAATCTCAGGAGAAATAAATATTGGCGTCTATTCGCGTTTATTCGCGGTTAATAAGATGAAAATAGACTGACGTCTTTTCAGAATTAAAATACTTACAAACGAGGCAAGATTTAGGTCATGGATGCCTCTTTAAGCCGAAGCTGAAGAATACGGTCAACAGAGTTTAAAGCGCAGGCCAATTTAGAAGGAAAGGGTTGAGCGGGAAC
>JAZDLP010000140.1:0-10445 GCA_043801885.1 Planctomycetota bacterium
ACTGCTGCAAGCTTTGCGCAGTGAAATTCTGAGGGAGAGCCGGATGCGGGAAATCCGCCTGTCCGGTTCGGGAAGCGGGAAGGGGAAACGGAGCCTTGTCTACTGACACGTCACCGCGCCCTTTTTCGACTTCATTGCCGAAAAAATTGATCTTATTCACTTCAAATCTGTGTTTATCCGTGTTCATCTGTGGTTCCATTTCTTCACGGCGCGCTTTTGGTTGCGGCTTGCCCATGTTACGTAGCTTCGTCGTCAAAGATGATGGCGATTTCGTTACAACTGGCGCAGCGCACGGCAATAGTAAGCGTATTAATGTCATTCTCATCCATCGCTTCGTCGGGATATTCAATGCCCAGAGCCACCTCAAAGGCGTGGCCACCGCAAGTACATTTGTATGGGAAAGTTGGCGTGACGGTGACGCTTGTCTTCTTAATGCCCCAATACAGCGCACGGTCGTAGAGTAGAATTAGGCGATCGCAACGCCGACAAGTTGAGTGCACTACGCCGTCTTCATCGTTCAAGCGCAACGAAAAAAAACGACAGGCGATGCGACGGTCATTGTCGGCGTCGCTGATCGCCATTTTGCGCGCGCTTTCAATGTTCTTCTGTCGAGCTTGAACGATGCGTGGGTCAATCGGCTTAACGTCGGAAGGCTCGACCGTCTTCAGCACACGATTGGGCAAGCACTGACAATGCAGACTGCGAATCACGTTGACAGGATGGTGGACAGAAGAACGGATGACGTCAACCAAAACGTCTGCGCAAGGAGCAAGATAACGCTGTAGGTGTAGCGGACCTTCGAGAAGCTTATTGTCCATGGGGGGTTAAAATAAATGGCTCTTCGGAAAAATCGCAACCGTTCAGTCTATTTTTAGCCACAGAGGACACAGAGAATGAGGATACAGAAAATTTTGATAATTGCTATGATGCCATCAGAATCCTGCCACAACTCGGACAAAAAGCCAGATCATTAGCCAGAATCGCTAGGTTTTGGACTTGCGGCGGCAGACGCATGCAACAGACTGAACAGATGCCACGCTCCACAGAAGCGATCGCCTGACCCCGGCTAGCGATGCGGTTGTATAACATCAATTCCTTCTCCGGCACAGCTTTGGTTAATGCTTCGCGATCCTTATATAGTTTATCGTGCTCCGCCTGCAGTTCCGCGACCTCTTTTTCCACTCGTGCGGTCTCGGCAGCTAATTCCGTTTCAACTGCTGCGATCGTGACGCGATTCAGTTCGACATCCTTCTGCTTGACATCTATTTGTTCCAAAAATTCAAGCGCCTTGCCTTCGGTTTCCTTATTCCAGACGCGCTGCGCATCCATCTGGCGTTTAATCGCCTCGAATTCCTTGCTGGTGCGCAGGATATTCATCTGCTTGGCGTAACGCTTGAGCATCTCCTCGCCACTGGTAATTTCTAACTCCAAGCTATTGGCTTCCATCTTCAATCGCACGATCTCAGACTTGACTCGTTCGATGGAATCATTGAGAATTTTAAGTTGAATCTGTTTTTCAGAGAGTTCTTTAGGCAACCGTTCGATATCTTTTTTTGTCGTGACAAGGCGTATATCCAACTCATTCAACAACTTTAGATGTTTGATGATGTCTTTCATGGTTCCTCAAAATTTCATCCGCCGCTATGGGCGGGGGCTAGGGCGAGTAGTTTGGGGCTTGACTTTCTTGCGCGCCATGTCGGCCTTGCGTTCCGCCTCTTGTTGTGTCGCCATCGCGCGAATTAATGCAATATCTTTTGCGCGCCGCAGATAGTCTGGTGACTGTGAATATTCCTCAATCTTATCCGTCAAAGTATCCTTTAACACTGCCACCGCATTGACGGTGGAGTGGCCAAGTTCCTCGATGGTGATAAACTCGGCAATACCATTACTGCTGACGTGCGTGCCGGTTGCGTCGAGTTTCGGTACGCGTCGCGATATCATGGTGGGCACACTAACTTTTTTAATTTCCAGCATAACATAACCCGAATCGAAATCATATGGCTTATGCTCGCGGGAGTTTGCGGGTTTATAGCTAATAGTGCCCTTGATCTTTTCGTTAATGCCAACTTGCAGTGACAATTCCTCCCATTTTTGAGCGTCCTTGACCCAGACGCGAACGACGAAGTTGCCTTTGTAGTTGGTATAATCACGCAAGAGGTGATCCGGAGTGCCAAGAGGAGGTATGGGGCCGGCGGACTCATCTGTGCCAGAGAGACGAATTTCATAATTGGCTGGCGAAGTAGCTTTCACCACTTTACTGAGTGGCGAGATGAATAGAAGTTTATTATTAGCATTCTTGGCGACGATGTTGATGGCGTCCTTGGGCGCGTCATAGACGAGTATCTTGGAAGGCTTCATACTGACGGGGGCTTTTTCTTCTTGGCGAGTGCCGGGCGCGACCAGCATGCGACCTACCAAGCGTAATTGATAGTAATAAGGCTTCTTTGGATCCACCCCAACATCGGGGTGGACCTGCATCCCTGCGAGTTCTGCCGGCAATTCGAGAGGTTTCTGGACATCCTTTTCCTTATCTTTTTCCACCGGAGGATTAACGGGTTTCTCACGACGCCAGCGCTCGCCGCTACTCATCGTTTCCGTGTTAGGCTCAATCCTTTCAGTTCTGACAACAGTGGGTGCAATTACTTCTTCAGTCAGCGCAACAGGCTCTTCCGTCCCATATTCAATAATACTATAGGGCGTTTGAGTGTTAATTTTGTCGGCTGCATCGCCTCGGTAAACCTCGACGCGAACAACTTCTATATGTTTCATATTTTTGGGCAGTTTGTAGGAGATAAAAATACAGCCATGATCACCGCGAGCTGCGACTTCAGTTAGATCGCCAAGCACCGCGACTGTATGGACTACCGGTATCTCGCCCGGTTTGGTCGCCGGGTCGGCGCTCGGCCGCATTGGTCGCGGATAGACAACGTTCTGAGGCAAATTGACTGTTGCGACAGTGGGACGATCAAGATTTTGCTTAAAGCGTTCCCTAAACTTGGCGAGTTTCCCAGCCTCTTCAGACGAAAAAGCATATTGCGCCGTCACTTCAGGGGTACTCAGCTTATTTTGGATTTTTTGACGGTTCGTATCGAGTTGTCTGAGGCTATCCGGCTCACAGTTCTGAGTGTAATTATAGGCAATAAAAGCAGCGCAACTCAATAGTATGATTCCAAACACAAGTTTCTCGCCATGATTTTTTATCACACTCATCGTCTCCTCTCTTGATTGCTTATTTTATTCCAGCTAATTTCTTTAGATTGTCTTCTTTGCTCTTGTCGTATTCATATAGTTCCATGGTGACCAGAACACGAACCGGGCCTTCGAGATAATAGGTATTCAACGTCGGATTATGACCCGCTATCTCTAGACCTTTTTCGCTGGCGGACGGATAAGGAATTGTGGCGCGCTGATAATCCAGACGAGTAATAACCGCCAGATAACGGTCACTATTTTCCAGCGCTTTCAGAACGTGAGAAACTACTGAAAAAGGCGCCACGAACTGTATATCTATCGGGGTGCATGTATAAGGCAAGTCAACGATACTTGGAGCATTCTTTGAAGTAAGCGTAGTGGAGCTTCTCAACCCTTTGGCCCGATTATAAGCATCGAAGAGCCAAGTGGGCGGATCGGCGGAATCTCTGGCGGCGCCAATAATAATTTTTTCCAGCTCCAAGGCGCCCAATTCCAAATTAGTTTGCTTTTCAACGCTGACGACTTCAGTTGTGAACATCGGCGCAGTCTGGCGCACCCATTTTGTGCAAAGGATGTCCCAAATCTCTTGTGTGATGGCCATGTGTTTCAGACGGTAATCGCGGTGAAGACTGCTTTTACTCGCGGTGTCACTGGTGCGTTCATCCTCAAACAATAGCTTATCAGTCGGCACACTGATCTTAAGGTTGGCCTGTTGAGCTTTAGCAAGCATACTTTTTCGCAGATTTTCGAGCCAAATATCGAACTCGGAACCGGTATTAGGCGCATCTTTGAAGCGTTGCTCCAACTTCAATTTGGTGGCCAGCAGATCATGCAAGTCTTTTAACTGCGTACTGAGAGTTTCGTCGTACTCTTTAGCGCAATCGAGATGCTTGCGAGTCTTGATGGCGTCAGGCTGCTCGGCACGTTCGGCCATCTTCTTCAGCCTCCCAGCCTGATTTTCGCATTTATTCAACAGATCATTAGCGCCCAAGTTGATTGAAGGCACGATCAGTAGATAGGCGCCGAGTATCATTAGCAAAAGTACGCCTATGACTATGAAAAATAGATACTTTTTAAAGTCCACGCCTTCGTCTCCTTCACAAGTATCTTCGCGTCCACATCGTCGACATCGGCACAGTTTAAATCAAGGTAACACTTTTTCCAAAATAAGCAATTCATCATATTACACGCTTGCAAATCCATTTAGCTGTCACCAGTTGCCTGGAGCCAGCGCAAGGCCAATTTCCGACGTGTTGGAGAAGGATGTTGTTCTGCCGCGTAGCGCAGAAGTTTTTGGATCAATGGCAATTCGTGTTGATCGCCGGTTTCTTTGATCTCCTGGAGCAACATCCCGGCCAGCGCCAGATTCGCCTCGGCTGAAAACGGTTGTTCATTCGGGTAAGCGGCCAGCAACCGTTCGTAAGCGTCACGCGCTACGCCGTGTTCACCATTTTTGTCCAACGCCAAGGCTACCTCAAGCTGTTCGCGCGCCGGCAACACGCCTTCGGGCTGATCGAAGGCATACCGACGCCAAGCTCGCTTGGCCTCATCGGCGCGACCGGTGTGCAGCAGAGCGACGATCTCATGTCGCGGATCGCTAGTGGCTAGTGGCTGGTAGTTAGTGGCTAGTGGCTGGTGACTAGTGGCTGGAGTCGCGACGGCGCCAGCTTTCTCCGATTCGCGCGCGTTGTCCGATTCGGCCGTGCCGGTCAGATACGCCCAGAGATGGCGGTGATCGTTCGGCGTCAATTTCAGCGCGGTGTAGAACGCAGCCAACACTACGCCCGCTATCAAGCCGCCTGAATGCGCCAAATGGCCCACGCCACTCTCTACGCCACTCATGGTCTGCAGACGACTGTAAAACAGTTCCATGCAAAAAAACAATCCAATGACCCACACTGCTCGCACTGCCGTACTACCAATGAAGATGAACACAAAATAGAAAACTTTGATCCGATTTCCTGGAAAGAAAAACAGGTACATCCCCAACACGCCAAAGATGGCGCCAGACGCGCCGATGCTGGGCACGGCCGAGTCCGGGAAGAAAGCGTATTGACTGAAATTGCCGACTATTCCTGCAATCAGATAAGCGAATAGATACTTGAACGGCCCGCAGCGAGATTCGACATTGTCGCCGAACAAATACAAAAACCACATATTGCTCAGCAGATGCATCCATCCGCCATGTAGAAATATCGAAGTTAGCAAAGTGCTGTGTCGAAATTCGACGGGCGTAAAGCCGTACTGTAAAACAATGACTTCGTAATCGGAGCGTAGCCCCAGATCGATAAAAAACCAGACATTAAGCGCAATAAGCAGCCAGTTCATCCACGAGACCCGATGCTCGCGTGACAACTCATCAGCATAAGGAAAAAACATGCGGCTATCTCACTTATTTTCCCTGATCCACGCTTCAGAATCTTTCCAATACTGAGCTGATTCGAGCGGCGCGTTGTCGAGCTGCCAGTACTGAGTCATCATGCGCTCTTTAATACGTGGTTCGCCACCCTTTTTCGCCAGATATTGCATGAGTTCAGGAACGCTTATCTTCGCTGCCGGTTCCCAGTCTGGAGCAACAACGCAGGCGGCGAGTGATTCAAACATGGCGCAGGCTTCCGGCGTATCTTTTTCAAGGCCGGTGAAGTTGAAGGCAGACATCATCAGTCGTCCCTGGCCGACCCGCAGATCGAAGAGATAGGCAAACTTGCGCATTGTCCAGCTCGACTGCAGTTCGCTCAATTTAAATGTATGCACATCGAAACGATCACGAGACATTTTGTCCGCGCCTTGAATAATCGGCTCAACGACAGCAGGAAAATCGTCGAGATTAAATTTGTCGCAGTCGTTGATAATTTCGGTGAATTGAAAATCAATAAAGCCGTCGTGAGGAAAAATTTTGAGCGCCGAATGCGGGCGCATAAATCCGCCGAGATTATGTCCGCGATCCCAGATAACGCCCTTAAAACGGTCCCAAGTAACGGGCATGTAGTATTTTTCCGGCTGCGCGTCGCGCTGCCGTGTTTCAGGCGCGCGGTGGAGCATTAACACGTCGCCGCCTTTTTCCAGATGCTTGAAGACGTCGTCCGTGAAGCGGTCCACGATCATAAGTTTTTCAGAATTTTTCGGATCGCTGGACAAAGTCAGTTGCGGATGCCGTTTCAGGAGATTGACATCTCGCAAAAGCGCCGTGGCCTTTTTAATAGCTAGTGTCCAGGGACGGTTGGGGTAGAGCCAGAGGTTCCAGGTGTTGACGACCGATTTTCCTTTGCCTGGCTTGAGAACGATCTGGAGTTCTAAATCTTTTCCGGCGCTTGTTTTTGGCATTACAACTTCGATAACAACGATTTTTTTTAGTCCTTCTCGTAATTCAATCCGATTGAGACTGCCAGCGATGTTCAGTTTCTTGCCGCTTTTTGATTTGAGCGTCCAAGCGAGCGTTCCTTCGCCAGAGAGCGCGTGCGAACAGTTGGAGAGCCAGACCGGGATACTTAGTTTTTCGCCCTCAAAGAAAGCGCGGCGTGGCAAGTCGGCGACGAGCACGGCGTCATTGTTAAATTGCAGATAGGCATTCGAATCGTAGCCTGGCTTCACATCGTCGAAGCAATCCAGAATACCGTTGGCGTTCTCGTAACGATCCGTGTCGGAAAATTGCAGGAAATGAAAACCACAGAGTATCGGACTTTTGCGAATGCTTTCAAAAATTTGTTTGTGCCAAATGAATTGAAAACGGCGACTGGCTTCACGGAGTTTTGCGTAGTCTTTTTCCAGTCCTTTTTGAGCGCGGAGTTTGATCAACTCCTCCAGCCACCAAGGTTCCGGCATTTTGTATTTTTTGAATTTGGCGCGAAGACCCTCCAAGTCGCGGTAGGCGACGATGTGTCCAATTTCGTGTGCGAGCACGGGGACGCGTGCCTCGACTTCGCGGCGCGTGCGCGCCTCTGTCGAACCATGAGACATCGCCTTGCCGTCCACCGAGCCGAAGACCGCCCAATTGCTCGTTACATCGAACATGTTGTAATCTTTGCGGAACGGCGCGAAATAACCCATATGCTGCACGTCGAAATCAACAATGCCGCGGTCGTATTCGCCGTGAGCGCAGGTATCTATGAAAAGCCGTGTCGGATCGAGCGCTCGTAATTCTTCCGCACGCGCTTGCACTTGTGGATTTTGACCTGGTTTGGAAATCTCGTTGCCGAGACAGTAGGCGATGAGCGACGCATGATTGCGCACTCGCAGGATGGTCTCTTTCCAATCCCGCGGTTGAACTAAAACGGGATCTTCATCCATCCGCACGCGTTCTTTCTGATACTTGCCGAAATACTTTCGAACTTCAATATGAGTCAGAATGCCCAGTCGGTTGGCGACATCAAAGTAAGCCGGAGGCGGCGTCTTCGAATGGAATCGGATAAAATTAAAACCAAACTGTTTCAGTGTGTTGATAAATTTCTCGTAGTATTCCACTTCGGAGAGGCCGCAGAGGTTGGGGTGATCGTGCGCTTCGCGTCCGCGGATCACGCCACGAATGTAGAAGGGCTTGTTGTTCAAGTAGATTTGGCGGTTGATCGTGTGAATTTTTCTCATGCCAAAGGACTGCTCGATCTGAACTTCTTTCCGACCAGCCTTCAGAGTCAGCATCAGCGCGTAAAGAAATGGATTTTCCGGCGTCCACGGCGTGAATTTTTCCAGCGCCACTTCAAAGCTTATAAGGTTTTGCGTTGGAGCGAGTTTGCCGCTCGCGACGGTCTTTTTTCCTGCCGTGATCTTCCAGCTTCCGCCGGAAAAAACCTTCGGTGGCGTGAATGTGATAATAGCTTTCGCGCCGTCGAAATCAGGACAAATAAAGAGATCGGGCAGATAAGCTATTTCTGTATTTTTCATGAAAAAATCCTTTGCGATTTTTGAGCCATCACAACTCCTACGGAGTCACAAGTGGCTCAATCACGGCAATCATGCCGCATCGTCACGTTGCATATATTACCTCCGCAAAGTCAAGAATGGCTTTGCGACGGATGTAGTTCCGGCTCTGTTTGACATCCGCGTAATCAACCAGATCAACTTCTCGACCGAGAATTTGTTTCAGTTCTTCTTGTATAGGAACCATATCCAAGAGTGTGTATCGAGCTTCTGGATGAAACCGAACCAACACATCAACGTCGCTGTTGGGCCGAAAGTCGTCACGCAACACGGACCCGAAGAGAGCCACTTCGACAATCTGCCAACGACGGCAGAATGCCGCTATCTCTATGCTCGGAATTTCGATGCGCGATTTCATGCTTTGACAATAATATAGGCAGAGAACATTCGCAAGCAGTAACCGTTCATAGCGAATATATCGAGCAGTTTTTTTATCGGCAAACTTCTTGCGTTCTTTCGCTAAAACGAGTATGAACAAAAAGGAATTGTAACCGTTCAGTCTATGTTCAACTTATACGGTTACAAGGAATTATGGATTGTGGATTTTTGATTGCAAATTAAAGGAGTAATGATGAAATTTGATGGCAAAATTCTAGTAATCGGGTTGGGCGCAGTCTCCCGATGCGCTCTTCCACTACTCTTTAAACACATCGAAACCAAGAAAAAAAATATCACAGTCATGGATTTCGCCGATGTTGAGCCGCATGTGCGTTTTGTTAAAGAACAAGGCGCTAACTTCGTCCGAAACCGCGTCACGCGCGAAAATCTGGGCAACTTGCTGGGTAAGCACGTTGGCGCTGGCGATATTATCGTTGACCTGGCCTGGAACATTGGCTGCGCCGATATTTTGCAGTGGTGTCACGATCATCATGTTCGCTATGTAAATACGTCGGTTGAGTTATGGGATCCTTATGCGGGCGCCGCGGATAAGCCGCCACGTGAACGCACACTCTACTTCCGTCATCTGGCCATCCGGCAGATGATCAGTCAGTGGAAGAATCAGCGTGGCTCGACTGCCGTGCTGGATCATGGCGCGAATCCTGGTCTAATCTCGCACTTCACTAAAGTCGCGCTGGAAGACATCGCTAAAAAATGGATGAGCGACCATCGAGCGTCAGAGCGGCGTTCGCAATTGGAAGACGCCTGTAAAAATCATAGCTACAATCGCATGTCGCAGCTTTTGGGCGTCAAGGTTATTCATGTCAGTGAACGCGATACGCAAGTCAGTAACGCGCCGAAGAAGATGAATGAGTTCGTAAATACCTGGTCAATCGAGGGTTTTCGAGAGGAAGGTATCGCTCCCGCAGAGATGGGGTGGGGGACGCATGAACGAACGCTTCCGGCAAGCGCGCAACTGCACTTGAACGGACCGCAGAACCAGATCTGCCTGGCTCACATGGGTTGCCAAACCTGGGTGCGATCATGGGTTCCGTGCGGCGAGATCGTCGGAATGGTGATCCGCCATGGCGAAGCGTTTTCGATTTCAGAACGATTAACCGTACTGCAGGACGGTGTGCCTGTCTATCGCCCCACCGTGCACTATGCCTATTGTCCTTGTGACGCCGCGATCGCCAGTCTGCACGAACTACAAATGCGCAATTACGATCTGCAACCAAATCAACGCATCTTGGGCAATGACATTGTCGAAGGGCGCGATGAGTTGGGGTGTCTGTTAATGGGCCACGACTACAAGAGCTGGTGGAGTGGATCGTTGCTGGACATTCACGAAGCGCGCAAGTTAGTGCCCGGACAGAACGCCACTACGCTACAAGTGGCTTGTTCGATTTTGAGCGCCGTACTATGGATAATTAAGAATCCCAATATGGGCGTTTGTCTGCCGGACGATCTGCCGCATGATGAAATTATGAAATACGCCAAACCTTATCTGGGTTCGTTTATCTCCAAGCCCGTGGACTGGACGCCGCTACAAAATTGGCACGATCCATTCGAACGTTACGGTCGGAGACGTCCCGCAGATGAAGATGTCTGGCAGTTTGGCACATTCCTGATGCGCGGGCCGTGTTGATAGCCGTAGAGCCACAGAGGACACAGAGAGACACAGCTAGACACAGAAGATTTTTTTTGTAACCGTGTACTTATTGATTCCAGTGTTTCTAATGTAGATTTGTGCTGCTTATACTGCACTTAACTTTAGATAAACTGGACTCGATAAGTCTCTGTGTCCTCTGTGGCTCTACGGTGACGTCTTTTCAGAATTAAAATACTTACAAACGAGGCAAGATTTAGGTCATGGATGCCTCTTTAAGCCGAAGCTGAAGAATACGGTCAACAGAGTTTAAAGCGCAGGCCAATTTAGAAGGAAAGGGTTGAGCGGGAAC
>JAZDLP010000162.1:0-5058 GCA_043801885.1 Planctomycetota bacterium
TTCGTCTGCTTCGTCGGCGACCGCCTCGTCCGCGATATTTTGAAAGTGAATGTCGTTAAGATTGACATCTTGGATCGCGAGCTTGCGCCAGTAACAAAATACACACCATTGGATGCAAGTTCGTTTGAGAATACTTTCCCCGATTGGGATACCGTCCTTGGCGCTGGAGCGCCTCCGTCGTCAGCAAATGGTCAAATCCTTTCATCGCTGGAGTTTGTCAAAGATGACAATGGCCATTCTGTAACGACGTCATTTACCGCGGTCATTACGAATGTCGCTTCTGGCGAACAAACCACTCAAACGTTTGCGCAGTGTGGCGCTGGTACGCCTGACTGGTGGAATTCGGCTTGGACGCAACGTCAAAAGATCGAGTTCGATAATTCCGCTCGGAATACCGACTTAATTGCTTTCCCGGTCAAAGTAGTGCTCGATAAATTCCGTATTAACTATGGAAAAACTCAAGTCGCAGGACAAGACCTGCGTTTCGTTACGTCGGACGGAACGACAATCCTATCGCATCTTATCGAACAATGGGATCCGGCGGACACATCGATTATATGGGTGAAAGTTCCGCTTATCCACGCTAATTCCAACGCGGATTTCATCTGGATGTATTACGACAATTCCACGGCGACTGATGGCCAAAACTTGACTGAGTGGCAGTTCGATTATACGGCGATCTGGCAGGCGACGATTGGTGCGAAAGAAAAATTCGTTTTGTTCTCCAGCCCAGATCACTTCGCGCCCACTTATCGCACTGTCGATGCCAAGTATGAAGTAACCCTCGGCCTAACGCCGGAATTCATCAAGGATGACGAGACTTTCGGCTGCACGTTCACAGTAATAGATGCGAATCAGCGGCGAGTCTCATGTGTGATTCCGTTCCAAGCCAGCGGGACCGCTGGCGCGTTTGGAGCAGCTTTAGATTTGTATTCCGGTGTGCAGAACGCGTTAGGTGGTTCGCGATACGACGCGTGTATCGGGGTTGGTGTTTCCGGGACACACGCGATTTGGGCGAGCGTCAAGGGTCTTGATCCGAACCTGCTCACGGACGCGAAGATTGTCTTCTCTACTCGTGCCACACCGGACGGTCCGGATATCGCCACGCTCGAACGAAAACTATACAAGGATGTCAATGTCGAGAATCTGTCAGCCCTTGCGATGCTTACTACTGGCGACTCGTCGTTTGAAAATGGGCTGAAGATGCCAGCGATCGCGCGGTATCTGCGAACGGAACTGGTCCTGACGAATGGCCAGAAAATCCCCAACATCCATGATCTTGAAACCAAAGGCGATGGCGATCTTCCTGAACTTCCCAAAGACAAAGTAGGATACAAAGGCGGTGAATTTACCGATCCAATAACCGGCGAGAAAATGATTGTCATCCGTCTGCCGGGCGGCGAACTCAAGAAGGTCAAGGATATTTCCAAAGTTGATAAAGATACTGGCCTTTACATTGTGGATGGCGATACGCCGGGCGATCAAGCCAATCTTATTACGCTCACCGCTAGTCAAGAAGCGTATGTCAAGAGAATGCTTGATCCTGTGCCACCTATAATTCGCGCGGTTGTGGAAAAGGCCGGGCTTAACAAGCCGGAGAATTATCTTTTCGTCCTACTCACCTACAAAGCATTTGGTGGCGATGTTGAAGCGATAGATGAGGCTCGAAAGGCATTTGAGAATGGGGCCACCTTCGAGGAAGTTGCGATTAAGCAGGCCGGCGTCGGCGCCGTTCAGGGCGCGATAATCGCTGGCACTGCTGGCCTCGGCAAAGTCGGCATCAAAATACTGAAGGCCGCGAGTAAGTCAAAAGCTTGGATGAGACTGATGTGGCTATGTGGGAAATCCCACGAAGAATTGGTATTTCACCTTCACGGATTGAAGAAAAACACCAAACATTTTCCAACTAAAGTCAAATATACTACCGGCGGATATATCATTCCAGATTCTGTTGACGGCTCGGTATTGCACGAGATAAAAGGAAGCCTGACGCCAGATACGGAGATTCCGATGACGAATCAGTTCAAAGGATATTTTGATGTATTGGGGTTTGAGTACGACACGGCGTTGAAAAAATGGAAAAAAGATAGTGCGAGTGCCGTAACTCAATATAAAACGCTAATTCTTCACACCCCGCCTGGAAAACCGTTAAGTAACAGCCTTAAGGATGCAATCCAGCAAGTGAACTCTGAAAGGGAGGTCATCCATATTATTGAAGATATATTCTATCACGATTAGAGGAGGTGACTTAGCACATGGCAAATCGAAAATGGAGTCCTTGGGCGCGGTTTAGCATACTTTCAGAATCGAGTCTGGAGAGTCGCTTTGATGTAGTGGCTGAAATGACCAAAATATTACAAAGTACGACAAGGTTGTTGAATATGTCATTTGAGATTGATACGGGAAATTATCCTAATCCATTTGACATCAACATTGCGCAAAGAAATTGGGAAATTCCACAAGAGAATATGGGACAGGGATTTTTAAATGTGTACGGCACGAAATCTAGCGAATTCGTTTTTGATGCTGCATGGAGCAGGGATTACGACGCGAAATGCGACTGTATTGGAATTGAATACAACTCTTGTTTTTTTGACAACGTATTGTGGCGCGACATGTGGTGTTGTCTTATTGACACTGCTCGTTCGAAACTTCGTGTCGCGCAAGTCACAGCTTGTCGCCGAAATGATCAAGTTAAAGCGGGGAAGATGGCCAACGGCGCGCATACAGGCCAACTCGGTCTCAGCGGTCTTGGCTGGCTGGAATATTTCGGTCCGAGCTATGTTCCCGTGTTGCCGGAGAAATTAGCGGAAGCGTGCGCGTTTTATCCTGACGTGAAATACAAGAAAAACCCAGACGGAACGGTTCTGCTTACATTCGGAGATTCGATCTGTAACGACTACTGGGAATTAGAATCTCATCAAACCATATCGAAGTTGTTTGCGCCGCTCACGATTCCTTACGATGTCAAAAATTGGAACGATGCCGAAGTGGTGCCGAAGTTCGATTTCTCGGAAATGCGGAAAGGCTACGAACATATCCCCGCTCTTCTGAACGAAAACGCCGCGTATGCCATAGAATTGCTGGGTAAGACCGAACGTGATGATACACTGGTAGGAAAGACTATGATGGCCTTCGCGGCGAATCCCGACGCCAAACCTGAACATCGTCCGCTGCTACGTTTTGTCTACAATAATGATGAAATCATAAATGCATTCAAGAAGTCCAAGCTGAAGTTCAAAGGCTTGAATTATAATTTAGAGAGCTTGAAACGTTTGCCAGATATCATGCCCAAATTAAAAACAGACGCCAGAACGGAATCCGAGCAGCGAGAAATGTTGGTTGGATTAGCGGCGTATATCGGCAAATGCTATGACAAAATGTATGGTCGCTGGGTGATTGAAGGCGTCAGTCCGGTAATCCGTTACGCTGATGAACACATCCGCGTGCGGTATGCGTTTCCGTTTCTCGACGCCAAACACCTCTGGGAAGAGGCGAGAGGCGCAATCGATAGCGCTATCGGGCAAGCGACGACTGGGCAAGCAACGGAGTCAGAGCCACATGTGGAGGAAGATGAACCAAATGAACCTGACGATCAAACAAATGAGAATGCGCGCCGACATTTGGCCGATTCAGCGATTCAGGTTGCGCGAGAGGCTTTTAACATCACTTTGGATTACTCTGTGGAATCTGTGCGAACGGTGGATGAAATATTGCAGCTCGTTCATGAGGAGTCGAGCCGAACGAATGAAAAAGAAGGGCTGCACGGAATCGCGTTCAATTTCGGAGCGTATATCAGTTATGTGATTGACAAGAACTTCTCACCAGGTAAGTGGAAGCCGCATTCTCAATTCGGCAAATGCACTTTCCCTTTCGAATGGAATGGAGTCACGCTATTTCCAACTGCGTGGTGTGAAAAGCAGATTTTTAACGGAGCCGAAGATAGTGTCTGGGCGAAGTTCACAGTAGCTGTGCTTAATAAGTGCGGGCGGACGTGATCTAGTTGATTGCTTATTGAGTCCAGTGCGGCTAAAGCGACAAACAGTGGGAGCGTCTTTCGTTTGTACCGCAGGCGTCCCGCCTGCCGCCAGTGGACCAGACCATTGACATTAACTAAACTGGAATCAATAGATGAAGATCATTTTACGTGGGCAGCATCGATGTCTCGGCTATTTGAGACCGATGCGTCAAGAGGTTGCCTCTGCATGCGATACGATTAGTAGCGTGACGCGCAAGGAAGTCGCGCAAAGATGGCGCAAGAGCGCAAGCGGAATAAGAAACACAACATTCTCGGCCACGTTCATTTTCTAGCATTTTTCTGTTGTTTGTGAATCCCATGAAAAATTATACTCCGCCCAACGACTTATTGCCGGCTGATTCCGGTTGGGAATTGTCAACCGCGCGCGGGATTAACTCGGCTGGCGATATTATCGGCCGCGGCACTCAACAAATTGCCGGCTCGCCATTCCCGCGCTGGTACATGCTTTATAGCGACGTCCCAGTTGAGCCCAAGGAGCCGGTTAATGACACCGAACCGCCTCATATTTTTGTGCCGCCTGATCAGATCGAATTTACAAACAACCCTGACGGAGCGATATGCTACTATTCGACGCCTTTGGTGACGGACAATATCTCCAGACATCCCAGTCTGGATTTCTCCAAAAGCCCCGGCTCGCTTTTCCCCGTCGGCACGACTCCCGTGATCATCACGGCCACGGACGAGGCCGGCAACAGCGGCACGGCCAGTTTTAAGATGGAGGTCATCTACCTGCAACTCGGCATCGCGGACGTGCCCGCTAAAGAGAAACTCGTTCCAGGCGCTGTCATCGGCGTCAACACACGCTCGCTCTTGCGACTGGACTGCGTCGTGCCGCCGGAGCTGGCTACGACGGCCAGAGCGCAGTTGGAGCAAGTGGGCACAGGCCGCGCGCGCGTCTGGGCCGCCGATCCTGGCGACGAAACTAACGCCGTCGAGGTGCTCGCCGCTCATGACAACTTCAGCGTCAACCTGACCAGCCATTTCATTCCAGGCGCGCCTCCGAAAGTCTTCTACATCGA
>JAZDLP010000176.1:0-4276 GCA_043801885.1 Planctomycetota bacterium
GAAGACACTCTGTTCGTACTCCCATTTTCTCGTCGCCCATGCCTCAAAAAACTTAATCAAAAAAATCGCGTAGCGCTCCTTTGCTTTTTTCTGTTCTCTCTTTCAACAAAAAGCCGAAATTTCAGCCGCGTGCAGTATATCCACATCCTCCGCCACGGGTTCATCCAGTTTCGCAGCATTCTCAGAGCTTATTTCTTCCCGCGCTTGTCGTTTACGCCAAAAACTGATCGCTACGTTACGCGCAATGCATAACACCCATGTGTCAAATTTTTTCTGGTCGGCCTGAACTCGCGGTAATCGCCGAATGATTCTCAAAAACGTCTCTTGGGTCGCATCTTCGGCCAAATCGGGATGCTTCACAATAATTAACGCGCCAGACTGTTCAGTGTTACAATTTTATTTTTATTTTGCATGACTATTGTCTTGATTGCGCGTTAAAATACGTAGCACAAGCGTCTCGCCTGCTTGCTCTGACAAATACGGCGTCTCGTAGGCGAGAGGCAGGCGGGACGCCTGCGGTACAAACGAAAGACGCTCCCACTGGCTGTCGCTTTAGCCGCACTGGACTCAATAACGCGTGCGGCTCGGATAATTGATTAGCAATGTTTTTTTGGAATATACAGTGAACACTTCGAAGCCGTCACACGTATCAGATATAGACCATCGGAGAGAGATATTGGCTGCAGAACAGGCAGTGTTGGCCGCAACGCCAATCATTGTAACGGCTGGTGTCGCGTGCGTGCGGGAAAGCGCGCTGGTGACGGACATTTCGGATGAAAAGTTGTTTCTGCTGGCTGGTGGCGGTGATCGCGACGCTCTGGAGCAGTTGGTGCGCCGATACGAAAAGCCGTTGTTCGGACTGCTAGTACGCCTGACTAATGGAGACCAACATCGCGCGGACGATTTTTTTCAGGAAACTTTTCTGCGCGCGATACGCGCCGCCGGAACCTTCAAGACGCAGAAGCAGTTCAAACCATGGCTGATCGCGATTGCGGTAAATCTGGCGCGAGATGATGCTCGCAAGCGCAAAACGCGCAGTGAAGTCGCTCTGGACGGCGGAAAAGAAACGGAAGACGGCAGGCAGTTGCGCGAACTGGTCGCGGATGGAGACAATCCCGTTGATAATGTTGTGCGGCGGGATGAAGCGCAGCAGGTGCAAAAGGCTCTGGAAGGACTGACGGATTTGGAACATGAAGTGGTGCTGCTGCATTTCTACAACAGCATGACCTTGTCGGAGACGGCGGAGGCGCTTTCAGTGCCGCTGGGAACCGTAAAGAGTCGGCTGCACGCGGCACTGACAAGATTGAGCGTGTTGTTGCGAAACCTGAAAACATAAGGGAATTACAAGTGTTCACGCGGAGACGCGGAGGAAAACAGCATGAAAGAAATATTGGAAAAGATAATCTGGGCGGCGAGGGATTTTTTGATTGTGGATTGAAGGAAAAAAGGTCTCTTGTAACACAAAAGTAGAGATGCGAGCGCAGTCATGACAAAAATTAACGATAAACTTGATCTGGCCGATGCTGAACTCTTGCGGGCGAGCGAGGCGGTGGCTGGATTGCCGCAACCGGAACCACCCCGCGATCTAGTATCACGGACGGTGGCACGCGTGGTCAAGGATGTCTATTCATTTAAGAAAGTGTTCTGGCTGTTGCGTCCCATCACCAATCCAGTAGCTCGTCTAGTCGCGGCCGCTCTGATTATCGTCATACTGACGCCTATGACTGATCTGAATATGGCCGATTCATTAGGCGCGCGCATCGAACAACGCATTTTAGGGCGACGCGTTATTGATCGGTTCGAAATTTTGGTGGATCGAGTATTGGTGATCCGCGGCCCGTCGTATTATTCACAAGATGAGTTGGACGCATTCATGGGCGTACAGCGATTGCCGATGCCACGCCGTCTGCGGAATTTTCAGTCCGCGCGCAAACACCAAACGTGACCGGCCATTGATTTCTTATCTGTTGGAGTTTTGTTTTTCAGAATGTTTTTCGTTGCAAATTGTACGTAACCTACTAACGTAACTTTCTAGTAGTTGGTCATTGATCCACCACCCGTACCCGTAGCTCAGCTGGATAGAGCGCAGCCCTGCGAAGGCTGAGGTCGCGAGTTCGAATCCCGCCGGGTACGCCATTTTGTAATACGTAAGCATTCACCGCAGCAACTTGCCCACCTTCTCAATCAGCACCGCCGGCATGAAGGGCTTTTCAATAAATGTTTGCGCATCCCTGTCCACGTCATATTTTGGAATCATGTCCTGCGTGTAGCCGGACATAAAGAGCGTCTTAACTTGTGGATATTTGATCTTAATTTTTTCAGCCAACTCTTTACCGCTCATCTCTGGCATCACCACATCGGTTATCAGCAAATGCAGAGGTTCGGTAAGCGTCTCAACTAAACGCAGTACGTTCTGCCCCCCGACGCTTGCCAGCACTTTGTAACCGCGGTTCTGGAGCGTCTCCTGCACCATGTTTCGAATGTCTTCTTCGTCATCCACTACCAGTATCGTCTCACCATGTGTTTTTGGCACAACCACCGATTGCTGTTGCATTGTTGTTATCGAGGACTCTACGCGTGGAAAGTATATCTTCATCGTCGTGCCGCGGTTAAGTTCACTGGCCACGGCGATGCTGCCGCCAAACTGTTGGACGATACCATAAACGACAGATAGTCCCAATCCCGTGCCCTTGCCGGCTTCTTTGGTGGTAAAGAACGGTTCGAAAAGATGCGAGAGCACATCAGATGACATGCCGCAGCCCGTATCGCTGATGGCCAACATAATATGAGCGCCAAGCGCTGATCCGGGGTGTTTCCGGACATGCGCCGCATCCAACGTTACGTTCGCCGTCTCGATATGCAGCTTCCCGCCCCCGAGCATGGCATCGCGAGCATTGATGCACAGATTCATGATGATCTGCTCGATCCGACCCGGATCAGCGTTGATATGACCGATATCCGATGCCAGCGCCAGCGTTACTTCAATGTTCTCGCCGATCAGCCGACGCAGCATCTTTTCAAAATCTATAACCACCGGGTTCAGATTGATCACCCTCGTCTCGACGACTTGTTTACGACTGAAAATAAGAAGCTGTCGTGTCAGCGACGCGCCACGTTCGCCGGCTCGGACGACGGCTTCGAGTTTTTTTCGCAGCGGGTCGTCCGCGGCCATCTGCTGCAGAGCCATCTGGCCATATCCCAGAACTACGGAGAGAATGTTGTTGAAGTCGTGAGCTACACCACCGGCGAGTTTGCCGATGGATTCGATCTTCTCCGCCTGGCGAAGGTACTGATTCGTCGCTTCTATTTGCGCCGTCCGTTCTTTAACATGTATCTCCAGTTTCTCGTTGATCTTGGCCAGCGCATCCTCAACTTTTTTGCGTTCCGCAATCTCACCGTGCAATTGCATGTTTAGCATTGCCAACTGCTCCGCTTGCTTCTTGATATGCTGTTGTTGATGGTAGATTTTCACGAAGGCCATCGTTTTGGCGCGTAGAATTTCAGATATAACTGGTTTGGTTATGTAATCCACGGCGCCTATGGCATACCCTTTGATCGCATTTTCCGCGTTGTTGTCTGTCGCCGTCAGGAATATGATGGGGGTATCATCGTTTTGCGTCCGCTCACGGATGCGCGATGCTATTTCAAAGCCATTCATATCAGGCAAGAAGACATCAAGGATGATGAGCGCGAAGTCGTGTTTGAGAATTTCGCGCAGAGCTTGCTTGCCCGAATCCGCAAAAACAAGATAGATGCCAAGCGTTGAAAATATCGACTCGGCGCTGATGCGCGTCGTCGGATCATCATCCACATAAAGAACGTAAGGTTTTTTTTCCTCACTGTTCATCGCGCCTTGCTCCTACTCCGCGTTCTTACCGCATCTTTTTGTAAAGCTTGTTATCTTCGCTAATCGTTTCGTAACAATTCTCGCGTGGACTGAACTTAAGGAACTCTTGCTGTCCCAACCCCAGAATACCAAACTTCACGAGACTGTCGTAAATGAGTTCATGTACACGGGCTTGGAGCTGCTCATTAAAGTAGATTAGCACGTTTCGGCAAAGGATTATACTGCACGCGGCTGAAATTTCGGCTTATGTTACAGCATGAATCAGACGATACAAGATAAAGGCTTGTTGATACAACCCGTTTCTTGTTCTGGAGTCTGCCATGCTTCAAATACAATTTACAGAAGAAGAAAAGAAGGCGCTGCATTACGAACGGTTTCATCATCCTCATCCTCGTGTACAGCAGAGAATGGAAGCGTTGTGGTTAAAAA
>JAZDLP010000177.1:0-8205 GCA_043801885.1 Planctomycetota bacterium
TCGTCAATCCTCAATCCAAAATTCATTAAACTACCATTTGTTGAAACAGATTCCGCACAATTGCCGTCTGATGGAGATAATCATCCTGAAGCGCTTTTTCCGCTGACGCGCCTGGCGAGTCAGCATAGCCGGTCCGCAGCGCCAATTTTCGCAACGCTTCTGGTTTTTGTGGCAAGGTATTCTGTGAAAGTCCGTGAACAATACGGATGCGATTCTCCATCCGCATGAAAAATTCATAAGCGCGCAGCAGTTTTGCGCTATCTTCAAGCGGGAGTTTTTTGAATTTTAGCAGAGCCTTTAGCGCCTGTTCCGTGTTGGCCTGGCGCAGCGGCGGAAAAGTTGGCGCGTGGATGAGCTGCAAGTATTGAGCAATGAATTCGATATCCACCAAGCCGCCACGTCCGCGTTTCAGATCGTTTTTCTCCGCCGCGCTCTCCAGCCGTCGGCGCATGGCGACCACTTCCCTAGCCAGCATCTGAGTGTCTTTTAGCGGCGAGTAGATCGCGCTGCGGATCAAATGCAGCGTTCGTTCGCCGACGCCTTCGTCTCCAGCCACCAAGCGAGCGCGCGTCAGAGCCAGTCGCTCCCAGTCGGCGAGTTGTCCTTCGATCCAGTAGCGCTTGAAGTAATCCGGCGACAGCGCTAGCGGGCCTTTGGAACCATTAGGCCGCAGACGAGCGTCCAATTCGTACAGTGATCCGATGGCGGTGGGCGTGGATAAAGCTCTCGTCAGATTCTGCGCCAGTTCAATGAAATAGTTGACGGCCGGCAAACCATCGCTGGTCTGGCCATCACTACCGTAGAAGAAAATGACATCCAGATCCGAACCATAGTTCATTTCGCGGCCGCCGAATTTGCCCAGTCCCAGAATTGCGAAATTAACCGGCTTGCCGTTCGCGTCGAGAACTTCGCCGTGCCGCTGGCGATGAACTTTGAGCGCGTGTTCCAATTGGATACGCAGGATCGCCTCAGCCAGATCGGTCAGTTCGTTCTGCGTCTGTTCCAAGCTGGCGCTGTGGATCAAATCACGCACGCCGATACGCAGCAATTCGCCGGCGCGGTAGGCGCGGAGTGTGTCGGCGATGTCGCCGCCGACGGCGATCTGCGAAAGTTCGGTGGTCATCTCTTTGGCTGTCTTGGATTGACCGGTCTGCAGCGCATCCACCAGTTCGTCGAATAAGCCTGGGTTGGCTACCAGTATATCGGTGAGATAAACACTCCACGCCGCCAGATCCGCGGTCATTTTTAACAACCACGGATTTTCGTTCAGCATCTGATAGAAAACTGCTTTGGCGCCCAACGAACCGGCGATGCGGGAAAAGCGCCTTAACGCGTCTTCAGGTTCGCCTGTGGCAACCAGCGCTTTAAGTATCTGCGGCGCGACGGACGCAAAGAATTTTCTCGTCCTAGATGGCGATGTTAGAATTAGTTTTTCGCGGCTAAGGTCCACTAATTCTCTGGCGGAGGACTCCGACGCGGCAAATCCGAAACTGGGCAACGGCGCAGCGATTTTTTTTATATCCGGTTGTGGCGCCAATAACAGATCGGATAGTTGTCCATTCGTCCCATGTCGGTCTTGAAAAAGGTTGGCGAACAAACGCTCGAATACTTCGCGCGTACTGGCGGTATGCCGCACGCGCTCGGCTTCGAAGATGTCTTGAGCATTGACGGCGAGTTGGTCGCCGTCGGCCGCTTTGTCCGCGTATCCCAGGCTGCGAGCGATACGTCGCCGTGCGACTGAATCTTGCGGCAGGCGATGAACCTGCAAGTCGCCATGCAATTGCAGGCGATGTTCGACGTTGCGCAGGAAGATGTAGGCGGCGGAGAGCGGTTCTACTTCACGATCAGATAGCAGTCCTTCGCGGCGCAGTGCGTACAGAGCGTTGAGTGTGTTGCCGCCGCGTACATGAGGATATTCGCTGCCGTATAGAAGCTGCATAAACTGAACGGTGAATTCAATGTCGCGAATGCCGCCGCGGCCAAGCTTGATTTCGTCCTCGCTCTCGCCGCGCCGAGCCACGTTCATCTCGATCTGTCGTTTCAGCGCCTGCATATCGCCAATGGCGTCCAGTGACAGGTAGCGCCGGAAGATAAATGGCGTTAATTTTTTTAAGAATTCGTCGCCAAGTGACAGATTCCCAGCGACGGCGCGAGCTTTCAACCAAGCTTGTCGTTCCCAAGTGCGTCCTTCGGTCTGAAAATAATTCAACATCTCTTCCACGCTTTTCACCAGCGGACCGACGCGGCCATGCGGTCGCAAGCGCAAGTCAACGCGATAGACGCGTCCGTCATCAGTGATCTTGTCAAGCGCCGCAATCATCTCTTCGCCTAACGCAGTAAAATATGTCGCGGCGTCAACCGGTCGTGAAGTTTCGACCGTTTCTCCGCGGCCCGCGTGAACAAAGATCAGATCAATATCTGAGCTGTAATTAAGTTCGCGTCCGCCCAATTTACCCAGAGCCATGACTACGAAGGATTGAAGACCAGGCTGAATCTGATTTGCAGTCGTGAGAGCAGGCAGTATCCCCAGCCGTGGTCGTACTGCCTCCACTGCGATGTCCAGCGCCGTTTCGATGCAAGTATCGGCCAAGTCGCTCAAAGATCGCACGGTGTCTTCTACCGTGGCTTGCCCGGTCAAATCCAGCGCCGCGATCTGCAACATACACTCGACGCGCATGCGACGCAGCATCGCCAGCCGCGCCGAGTAAGTATCATTGTTGCGCGCCGTCTCGCGGATAGACTGTCGCCAAGCCAGGCTGTCGCTCGCCTGGTGTTTGAGGATATTGTCCAGCGCCGGTCCGGCGCGCGCGGGGAATCGTAAAAAATAGTCACTCAACGCCGGCGTGGCGGCGAAGAGCATGCACATCAGTTCTAAAAATTCAGGCTCATCCCAGAGCGCTTGTTTATCGGATGAACTGCCGACTGTGGCGCCGCCGGCTTCCAGCCAGCGCTGCAGCGCGAACAACGCCTGATCTGGAGCGCACGAATGCGCCAACGCATGCAAGATAATATGTTCATTGTCGAACGATAGTTCGCCGCACGCGCGCATGGCGACGAAAGTGGTCTTGACCTGCGGCAGTTGGCGAAAATCCAACTGTCGCCACTGTTCGTCGGTGAGTTCATCGGCTGACTTCAATGAAGCAAGCCAGGAGATGTTTGAATCGCTTGGATCGCTCATATTCATTCTGCGATAATACTACATTAGATAGCGAGGGAGTAAATATGCGAAGATCGTTTCTTTTTTGTACAATGTGTTTTGTTGGAATGTCGTTTACATACGCCAGCGATGATATGGATAAAATAAATAACGTACGCGACTTATTGAGTGCTGCTTACGCCGTCGGCGGCCAGAACGCGCCGGCGCAGTTGCCCGCAAGCTGCATCCACCTGACGTCCTTTGGAGAAGCGGATCGTCGTTGGAATTCGCGCTTCATCCAGGATTCGTTTGAATCGCTCCTGCGCATTCAACTCGGATTGTTTAAAGCCGATTTCAGAGACTGGGTTGAAAGGAATCAAGTTAACTTTGCAGGGATGAGTCTGCAGCAAACGAGCCAGACACCTCGCCTGTTCGGGCGAGTCGTTCACCTCCGCCAACAGTGTGTATTCGTAAGTTACCAGTCGGTGTGTGCGTTTAAAATACTCTTCAGCAGCCGCCAAAATCTCTCGAATGGAGTAGCAGTTCGCTGTGGGAATCAATTTACGTCGAATCTCTTCGTCGGGAGCGTGCAATGAAATGGCCAATTCAAGCTGCAAGTTTTCGTCAGCCAAACGTCGGATACCAGGCACGATGCCAACTGTTGAAATCGTAATACGCCGAGCGCCGATGCCCGCGCCTTGAGGTGGCGGCGCGTTCAGTTTGCGCGCGGCGACCAATACCTCGTCATAATTATGCAGCGGCTCGCCCATCCCCATGAAAACAACGTGACTGGAATGCGTGCCGGACTGACTTCGCATCTGTAAGTATTGCTCCAAAATTTCGTGCGCCCGCAAGTGCCTTTCGAATCCGCTCAAGCCCGTCGCGCAGAAGACGCAACCCATCGCGCAGCCCACCTGACTGGACAAACAACTGGTCATGCGATCCGGCGCTTCGATCTGCACCGATTCGAATTGAGCGCCGTCAGCGGCTCTCCAGAGCCATTTGACGGTCTCGTCGCCCGCGCTGCGCGCGACGAGCGAAAGCGCATATAACGGCGCGACAAGTTTTAATTTCTCGCGTAAAGCCAGGCTGAGATTCGTCACTTCGTCATAAGACGAGACTCCCTTGCGGTAGAAGAACTCCAGCAACTGTGTCGCTCGAAAAGCCGGCTCGCCCAGCGTCTTGAACAACGCCGCCAGTTCGTTGGAACTCAATGCGGAGACCGAAGAAGGAAGTGGATTCATGACTATTCACCGCAAAGGCGCAAAAAACATTTTCCAATTTATTTCAGCGGGGACTGGCTGGGAAAATATTATCATAGCAGACTGTGATTTGCATGACAATATGGTATAATTATAAGTACGAAGATCATGAGCCGTTGTTGTGCGACCACTCAAACAGAGTTGAATTGATGCCGCCAAAAGTAAGGGATTTGATAGCCGAATTAGAAAGAGCGGGGTTCGTGAATCGTGGCGGCAAAGGAAGCCATCGAAACTTTGTCCACCCGAATACCCCAAAACCCGTGACAATTTCTGGCAAACTTGGAAATGATACAAAACATTATCAGGTCCGAGCGGTACGCTTGGCACTAGAGGAGTTGAAAAAATGAAAGACAGCGCTAAATACGCAAAAATCGTCGAATGGTCTGAAGAAGATCAGTGCTATGTCGGGAGCGCGCCAGGATTGATTCTCGGCGGTTGCCACGGCGATGACGAGAAGCAAGTCTTTAATGATCTGTGTCTGATTGTCGAAGAAGCTATAGTGCTGTATCGGAAGGACAGAAAGCCTTTGCCACCAGCAACCTCTGGCCGTGACTTCGCTAATCGCATGCAGAACGTCGCATAACACGTTAATTGACCTGTCAATTCGTTGAAGTATGATACAGAGCATGTCGAATCAACCACAAAGCGCGCTTGATGCGTTTCCCAGCCAGTACGATCCAAAGCAATTTGAAGAACGCATCTATACTGCGTGGGAAGAATCTGGCGCGTTTCACAGCGAGCCTAACTCAAAACGAAAACCATACACCATCATGATACCGCCGCCCAACGTGACGGGCGTTTTACACATCGGCCACGCGCTCAATAATACTCTGCAGGATGTGCTGATCCGCTGGCGGCGCATGCAAGGCTACGAGACGCTCTGGCTGCCCGGCACAGACCACGCCGGCATCGCCACTCAGAATGTAGTCGAAAAACAGATCGCCAAGCAGGAACATCGAACCCGCTATCAGATCGGTCGCGAAGAATTGATCCGCCGTATTTGGGCCTGGAAAGAAGAATCCGGCGGCGTCATCCTTAAACAACTCCGCAAACTCGGCGCTGCGTGCGACTGGGAACGCGCGCGTTTCACTCTGGACGAAACGCTCTCAAAGGCAGTGCGCCATGCTTTCGTGCGATTGTTTCAGGACGGGTTGATCTACCGCGGCAAGTATCTGGTGAACTGGTGCCCGCGTTGCCACACCACGCTCAGTGACGACGAGGTGGAACACGCGGAGGTGAAGGGCAAGCTCTACGAGTTGCATTATCCGCTGGCTGGCGGCGACGGCTACCTGACCGTGGCCACGACGCGCCCTGAAACTATGTTGGGCGATACCGCCGTGGCCGTACATCCAGAAGATGAGCGTTATCAGAAATTCATTGGGAGGTTCTTGGAACTGCCGCTAACCGGGCGCAAGATTCCAGTGATCGCCGACTCGGCTCTGGAACGCGGATTCGGCACCGGCTGCCTGAAAGTAACGCCGGCGCATGATCCGGTGGACTACCAGATCGCACGGCGCCACAAGCTGCCGATGATCAACATCTTCACGGAAAGCGCCACGCTCAACGAAAACGCGCCCGCCGCTTATCGCGGTCTGGATCGCTTGAAGGCGCGCGCGAAAGTGCTGGAAGACTTGCAAGTCGCCGGATTGGTCGGAGAGATCAAGGATCACACGCAACAGATCGGCCACTGTTACCGCTGTCATACCATGATCGAACCGCGCCTCGCCGCGCAATGGTTTGTAAAGATGAAGCCGCTGAGCGAACTGGCGGCGAAGGCCACCGCGGAAGGCCGCGTAACTTTCTTCCCCGAACGCTGGACAAAGGTATATCTAAAGTGGTTCGAAGATGCGCGCGATTGGCCGATCTCGCGTCAGATTTGGTGGGGACATCAGATTCCGGTGTGGTACGACCTTGACGCTAATAAGGATCACATCTCTGTCATCGAAGTTGGCGAACACGAACCTTATGATCAAATCAAAGATGGCCGTCGGATTCGCTATCTGATTGGCGAGAACGCCGTGCCCATCGTAACGCTGGAGGATCCGGCCACGTTGCCGCAGTATCAAGGCAAATCGTTGCTGCGCGATCCGGATGTGCTCGACACCTGGTTTTCAAGCGCGCTCTGGCCGTTCAGCACGTTGGGCTGGCCGGAACAGACGCCAGAGCTGCAATACTATTATCCCACCAACACACTGGTAACCGCGCGCGGCATCATCTACTTCTGGGTGGCGCGCATGGTGATGCTTGGCGAGAAGATGATGGGGCGCGAGCCGTTCGCGCATGTGTACATCCACGGGACGGTGCTGGACGAGCAAGGCCGCATCATGAGCAAGTCATTGGGCAACGGGATTGATCCGCTGGAAGTGATTGATAAATACGGCGCCGATGCTCTGCGTTTCACTATCACAACCATGTGTACTGAAGGGCAGGACCTGAAAATTAGCTTGAAACGCTTTGAAATGGGGCGCAACTTCGCCAATAAAGTCTGGAACGCCGCGCGCTTTGTGCTGACTAACATTCAAGTCGGCGCGCTGCTTGATCATGCGCAGCTCACGCCGCATCTCCAAGCTGAGGATCGGTGGATTCTATCGCGACTAAACAGTACGATTCGCACGGTTACCGAAGCGCTGGAAAACTTTGAGTTCAGCAAGGCCATCGGCGCGTTCTACGACTTTTTCTGGAATGAATTTTGTAGTTGGTACATCGAGCTGTCAAAGTCTCGTTTAACGCTCGCGCCGAATGCGCCGGAGAGAGCTGCGGCGCAAGCTGTTCTTTTATACACGATGGATCGGTCTTTGCGATTATTGCATCCTTTTTGTCCGTTTGTAAGCGAGGCGCTTTGGACCGAGATGCGGCGCAGCGCTACTGCTTCAGCAAGGAATCTGGGGCGCGCTGAATGCGAGAATGACACGCAACGTCAGAATGATGGCGGACGCCAACAGGATTTGTTGCTGAATGCCGCGTGGCCGCAGGTGGAGATGGAATGGATTGACTTGGAGCAGGAAGCGCAGTTTGCCAGTTTGTTTGAAGCGGTGACGGCGGTGCGCGCAGTGCGGCAGGAGTTGATTGATAATTCGCCGAAGGAGTGTAAAAAAGAAGTGGCGACGGCTCTAGCTAAGCCGTTCAAAATCGTTATACGCGCTGCGGATTTAGCGTTGGCGACGCGACTGAAAGCTCAAGCGCATATCCTGATGCAGATGGCTAACGCGCAGGCGCCGGAGATCGGGATCGAAGTAGCCGTGCCCGTTCCCGCCTCCGTAACTGCGATCAAAGGCGGCGCCATTTACGTAGCGTTGACTCCCGATTTGTTGGACGTAGAGAAACTTAGATTAAAGAAAGAGATCGTCAAATACGAACAGTATATTCCAAAAGTGCAGAGCAAATTGCAGAACGAAGATTTTATCAAGCATGCGCCGCTTGATTTAGTGGCTGAAGAACGACAGCGCTTGAAAGAGGCGCAGGATAAGTGCGACAACCTCAAAGCCGCTCTCGCGACGCTGAGCTGACCACTTGCAGGAAGAAAAGAAGATGATTGAAACAAATATATTATTCTCCATAAAAGAAGCAAGTATTTGGGCAACAGAATATTTAGGCAAGAATGTAACAACCTCAAATATTTCCTACCTTATTCAGTATGGACGAATAAAAAAAAATGGCGATAATGGAACAACACAAGTGTCAAAGCAAGAACTGTTCAATTATTATAAATCCTACAACAATAATCGTGAGATTTCATGGAAAAATCAACTTGGTGAGAACTTAAACTGGGCTTTGTCATTTGACCAATACAAAGAAGCGGAAACAACA
>JAZDLP010000185.1:0-4851 GCA_043801885.1 Planctomycetota bacterium
GGTCACGCTTACTTCGGAACTTATACCAATCCGGGCATCGTGGTGAAAGTGAAGCTCGCGGACTTTACTCGCGCCGATGCGGTTACGTTGAACTACGATGAACGGCTACTCGGCACGGCGGTCATGGTTCCGGGCGCTGATTATGCGTACTTCATGTCCGGCAGTTGTCCGGGCAGGTGCATTAAAATCGCTCTCAATAATGCGGAGACGACTTGGACTCACGCGGCGCCGCTGAAAGTCGCCGGCAACTTGAACATCGGCGCGGGCACGCTGAACTCCGCCGGCCAGAACGTCACTGTCGCGGGCAACTGGATCAACGCGGGCGAGTACATTCCCGGCCTGAACACAGTAACGCTCGACGGCGGCAACCAGACTGTGAGCGGCACGAATACGTTTTACAATTTAACCAAGACAGTGACGAGCGCGGCGAGTGCGGCGAGCGCGGCAAGTGCAACGACCGCGGCGAGTGCAACGAACGCAACGAACACAACGACCGCGGCGAGTGCAACGAACGCAACGAGCACAACGACCGCGGCAAGTGCAACGAGCACGGCGACGCTCACTTTTGAAAGCAACAAGTATCAACACGTCGCCGGAACGCTGAATCTTCAAGGCAACGCTGGCCTTCTCTTGAGCCTACGCGCCAGCGTGGTTGGCAAGCCGTGGCGACTGATCACATCCGCCGTACCGCATGTGGCGCAGGCATCCTGCCTGCCATCCGTACAAGAAAATTACCAGACCGTCCGCTACGCCGATATAAAGGATACGAACGCTTCGGAAGGGCGACCGATTGTGGCGTTGCGTTCTGTGAACTCTGGCAACAATAAGAACGTTATTTTCACCGCGCCGGCGCGAGTCGCGTTCAGCACGTCATCGCGGAGCGTAACCAATCCGGCCTGGGTGGAAGGCAAGAACAGCGAAGACACGACTGGCATCGCCGTTTCCGTGAACAACGGCGCGAGTTTCGCAGCGACGCGTCTGACTGCGGGCAAGTGGTTTGCGAACAATACTTCGGCCGGCGCTTCGACTGGCGGTGTTTCCATTACCGGCACCGGCGGTGGCAGCAGTGGTGGCAGTAATGTTATTGGCAGTGGCGGAGCACTCGGCGTGACGCTCTCGCCGACGGCGGCCACGCACGTAACAGTCACGGCGAGCAATCCGTTCGGCGACGTTGGCGCGGCGACTCAGAACATCACGTGGACAGCGACAGACTTGAAAGGCAAATCGTTCAGCGCGGACACGCTTCGTATCCGCAGAGGCGACAGTTTGCTGCTGACCGCCAGCGGCGCGGGCAAGAAGCTGACGATTGCCGTTGTGGTGCAGGCATCTTGCCTGCCACCCAAAATTGACTTCAGCGGCGCGCCGGGTAATCGTTTCGCGTATCGGTACGACACGCCGGGAGTTTACGTGGCTCAAGCGTGGATAGACGGGATAGCGGTCGGATCGCTGACAGTGATCGTCATCGAAGTAAACATGAACAAAGACCTGGCCTCGCAAGTCTTGTTCGAGCGCATCAACGACATCACAAAAGACATGACTATCAATCCGATCAGTCCGATCAGTCCGATCAATCAGGTCACGCAACTACCCGCAATCTGGTTTGGGTCAAACGATGCGACGTTGTTGAAAGCATTCACGACGGTGAAAGACGGCACAACCAGTTTGCATCTGCGGCCGCTCAAGCGCGGAAACCAGTACGTGCTGGCGCGGCTGGGAGGCTCGACCGGCCCGCTGCTGGCGATGCGGAAAGTTTGGGAGTTCACGATAGACACGCCAGCGTTGGAGAGCACGGTCATCAACGCGCAGACGGGGATCGGAACGACGACGCTGACAGTTCGGCCGCATGTACCGAACGTTGATTTTAATTTCCTTATGGCCGGTCACACAGCCACATTTGCCGGCGGCAAGACGGCGTTCACGATCAATACTTCAGCGTCGCAGTCTTCAATCGGTGAGCTAGGATTCCAGTCAGTCTGGGACGAAGCCACGGGCGAGATCATCGGCCAGTTTGACTTCGATCTGGAGATGCCTGCTGATGAAGATCTGTATTGCTTCACAATGCAGCCGACACAAGGCGGGACGAGTTCCGGCGCGGTGAGCAGTCGACAGAACGGTCACGTTCCTGTAGGGGAGAAGGGACTCATCAATGGCGATGGCCATAAATTGGAAGTGGACCAGATTTTTATGTACAAGAACGCAAATGTCGAAAAGAATTTAACTGTAACTTTAATAAAAAAAGAACTCATAAACTCATTAAAAAAGAAAAAGACAAAATACAGGCCAAAAATTGTAAAAGGAAAAGGAGTTCCTCCGAAATTTAGCAAGATTACACCTATAGATTGTTCAAAACCTGACGGAACAAAATTCGTACAAATAGTTAAGCCTAATGGTGGCACCGAAGGGAAATATAACGTCAAGATTGCCAAAACCGTATTTAGTGATCGAGTGGTGCTATTCGACGTTAAAATTAACAACAAATTCGATTTCATCGTCAATAGTATCACTAAGCTCGTCAATGTCGAAATAACACAAGGCGCTCAAGCCGATGTTGACTTGACGCTCTCGCGTACTTCAGGAACTGCGGGTGAGGCCACATTTACTGATGGTTCAAAAAAGATCACGATAAAGCCAACAATAGCTGTTGGTATAAAAGGCACAAAAAGCTCTGCGCCTGCGGGAGAAAAGACGGTTACGCTTAAAGCGGAACTGGATGGCTATTTGTGCGACAGCATGAAGTTCGAAGTAGGCCCCGTTATGGTAGAGTTTAAGGAAAACGGCGTCAAGCTGCCCAACCCTTTTAGAATGGGAATCAGCACAGCAGCTTTTGATAGATCGCGTCATTTAACAGATGTTATAACGCCATGGGAAGAAACAGATAATATTACATTAAGTGTTGACGGTCGTGGCATTTCATTACTGAACATCCAACCGAGTTTCGGAGAGATTGATTTTGATGTTTTGGCAACCGAAGCAACTGGTATTCTTGAGCCGGCTATTAAGGCCACTCATTCATCCGGATCGGTGTTTTGGCAATATGTTTCAGTTGTCGTGCCGTCCGCGATTGGAAGATCGCACCCGCAACCCAGCGGACCGGTGAATGGTGTAAATCGCTGTGCAGATGCTGGCACTTCACCTGCAATGCCAGGTGTCCCTGCTGGTTCTTGTCGATTAATAACAAATTATGACCAAGAACTACAAGTATCTGTCGTTGATCAATTCGGAGAGACAATAGGCGATCTTTATAAAGGTTCAGCAATTACAGAATATAGTGCAATGATTCCAATTAATCAAATCTTACAACCTGATAGTACATATGTTGATCTAGTTGGGCGATATGAAGATAAAAACTATGTAAGAACTATGGTATTAACAACTAGTACAGATGCGATAACTTGGCCGACCGATCCGGTTATGTTGTTACAGAGAAGTAACCCATTGCCTCAAAATATTCCAGTTCAAGTGGATGGTTTTTCATTAAACCCCGCCGTGATAAATCGACAAGTTATAACGACACCACCAAAAAATGTGCAAATTATTTGGCCATAATGAAAATATCTGCAAGGAAAACAAGAATGAAATGGCGAATTGTCCTTTTGGTTGTGGCAATGTTTATTACTTTAAATACGTGCTTTGTACCTAATATAGCCAATGCGAGTGACATTGCACAACCTGCAGATTTGGTGTCAGTACTTGATGAAATCGGAATACGCTATGATTGTTATTTTACCATTGAAGAAGGATGGACCAACCAGGATTATGCCGTGTTGTCTCAACAGATAGTCACGTTGCATTTTGCGCAGATGGGGTTTCAGGATTTGCGCACGAAAAAAGCTGGAATTTCTCTCGCACAAAACACAGTAACGGCGAACACACTTGAAGAAACGATGAAGTTGTTGCAAAAACAACTCGACGCTGAGATAATTTATGACAATAATGCGTCGCATATTTTTCATATTGTGGATAAAAAATTGCGGAAATTAAAGAGATATTCGCTGCGGGAAAAAGTCAAAAACTTTAGCTATAAAGGATTGTTGACTTATTTGCCCAGTGAATTGGCAAAGCTTGGTTTTGCTTTTTCGGAAACAATCGGCGGAGGCGATATAGGTGTAGATAATATGCTGCCAGAGGATACCGGCACAGTTTTGAATATAAACTTGGCAAGTGTTGGCATTCGATCATTACTAACACGCTATCCACCACTTACTAAATATCATCGGGTTTTGTGGATTGCTCGCACGAAAATTGAGGACGAGCCAACTACAACTATTAAATTTCGTGGATTACGTAGTTCAGCGAAAGCCGTTGCGCATAAGATTTTTCAATCAAATGAAATCGCCTATGAAGAGGCAATTGCTGAACGAGGCTATATCGTTATTGCTGCAATCGAATTTTTATCTAAAGCGAACTGGAGTCAAGACGATTCGCAAGTGAGATGGGCCATGCGCTTGATTGGTGATTTTGCGGGTATAGAGGGAATGGCTGTTCTTCTTGATCATATTGATTATTATTATACGGATCACAGTTTTCTCGAAGAATGTTATCCCGCTGTTTATGCTTTGCGAAAAATCGGCAAATCTGCTGCTGAAGCATGCCTTGAACGGCTTTCTCAAGAAAGAAATCTCCTGCGACGCAAACTCCTGTGCAGTGTCTTGATACTTTGTGCAAGTAGAGAAGAGGCAACGAGACTCTTACAAGCACGGAATGCTAGTGAAACTAATGCAGAGAAGAAGTTCGGTCTTGACCAAGCACTGAGGTGTTTTGAGGAGACTGAAATTTTTATGATGGATACGATTCGCAAAAAAGGTTCTTCTGACTAAAGACGTGTGGGCGCGGTCTGGCTGAGTGCGCAAT
>JAZDLP010000186.1:0-26295 GCA_043801885.1 Planctomycetota bacterium
GCATGTCGGCGTAGATTTTTTGAGCGCTTGAGTATGCCATTCACTTCACCATCAGCACTGAATTTCGTCCGCCGTAACCGTCGGCGACTGTCTCTTGACACAATGGATCGGCAATGAAAATTTCGCCGTTGATTATGAATTTGTAGACATAGCGCCCGGAGGTGAGATGTACATCCAGACTGAAGATGCCCTGACTGTCTTTCTGTAGCAAATCCACGCTCTTGTTCCAGCCGTTGAAGTCGCCAACTACGTGAACCGTATTCACCACTTGCACCGGCTCGGGCATGTAAGTCAACCGCGCAAATGTCGGCGGCGAGAAGACGCTGACTCGATTACGGCCACCTTCTTTCGACGCATATAGAGCATCATCGGCGCTGGCCAGCAATGCTTCGGCAGGCCGAGCATCACGCGGATAGGTTGCCACGCCCAAGCTGATGGTTAACTTCTGAAGCCCGCCGTCCGCCAACTCAACCAGCGACGTCTGCACTCGACGACGCACACGTTCGGCCAACTGCCCAGCCTCCGCTTTGGTGGTCTCCGGCAGGATAATGCAAAACTCCTCGCCACCATAGCGCGCCACCACGTCAGTCTCGCGCACTTCCGAACGCAGGATTTCGGCCAGGTGCTCCAACGCCTTGTTTCCGGCTATATGCCCGTGAGTGTCATTAAATTGTTTGAAGAAGTCTATATCAATCATGATCACGGAGAGCAAGTGGCGATAACGTTCGGCGCGTTTGGTTTCTTCATTGAAGCGCCGCATGAAGTGTCTGAAGTTCGCCAAACCCGTCAGGTGGTCGCGTAACGCCATCTGTGTCAGTTGGCTATAGGTGAGAATCTGTTCTTCTTCCTTTAGACCGAGAGCCATTTCGATATTTTCGAGGTAATCCATCGCGGCGATCTTGATGCCGACTGATCGTCCCAGCGATTGACGCATGCGATACTGATGAGCGCGCAGGTATTCAAAAGTCATCCGAGCACGCTGCTCTTCCACCGACCTGTCCGTCAGCAATAGAGACAAAGCCTGATAATTAGCCTGGCCGTCGGCCTGACTGTCCAGCAGGAGCTGGATTTCGACCGAGCGTCTGTTGCCCATTGCCAGGGCGCGCAGCAATTTAACATCTACTTCGCGGCCTGCGGCCTTGTAATCAACCTGCGTATCGAGCGGCTTTTCCATATCAGCCTTTATAAATTCTGCCATCAATGATACGAGCAAAATCGGTCCAGGCGTTTTCGTTCCCCGCGGCGCGGTCTTTCTCGATCAGCGTCTGAATACCCTGGATTTTGGCATCCAGACATTCCAAATGATATAAGGCCGTAGCTTCGCTTGTAGCGGGCGTCACCGGACTGCCATATTGCAATTCGCCATGATGGCTGAGAATCATATGCAGGATCAGCGAGCGCTTTTTCTTCGGGAAGTTCGGCAGTTTGAGCAGATGTCGTTCTATCAGCAAACAACCCAGAGCGATATGGCCACAGAGTCGTCCGCTATCTGTATAGCCAAAACCCGGCCCCGAGTCTAGTTCTTCGATTTTGCCAATATCATGCAACAACACTCCGGTCAGCAGCAAGTCGCGATTTAAAAACGGTCGCTGATCGGCGAGGGCTTGAGCAGTTTTGAAAGTCGCGAGCGTGTGTTCCAGCAGCCCGCTCACCCATGCGTGATGTAATGATGAGGCCGCCGGACTTTTTAGATAGCGGCTGCGAACATTGGCGTCCGAAAACAAGCTGGCCAGCAGTTCTTTGTAGTCCGGATCGGCGATGATCTGTCGCGCCGCGTCGAATTCCCGCTCCATCTCCTCGATCAGTCGCGCCGATACCGGCAGAAAGTCCGCGGCGGTAATTTTATCCGCGTCGCATTCTTGCGCCGTGAAAACGATCATCTGCAGCGCGTTTTTGTAAGTTTCGACACGCCCGCGGACTTTCACATACCCGGAGACGCTGTAGCAATTGAAGTCCTTCTCCGTGGCATCCCATTGCCGCACGGGAATGGAGCCGGTCTTGTCGCAGATCGCCGCCTGCACATATTTTGAGCCATTTTTGGCCGCACGCAGCGTAGCTTCCATGACTAGGAACACGCCTTCTATTTCCTGACCGGCAACGAGATTTTTGACGAATACACGCGCCACGCCGTTCTCGCCTTTTGCGGCCGATATGTTGTTTGCCGGTGCCGCGGGTCGCGAGATATTCTTCCAGTCAGGCGGCAGCAAGTCGTTAGGAAAAAGATCACCAAGTTTGGCCATGTAAACTCCGTTAAATTATTGAGTTCTCGCCCAACAATCATTCACAATTCATCATTCATCACTCACAATTCATCATTCATCGCTCATCATTCATCGCTCTTGTCCACATAAAACAAGTGCCACCAGCGCGGGCAATTGCGGTCTTCAACAATTTTTGGGAGAAACGCAAAATCCTGCATAGATAACGGCGAAGGCGGCAGTGGCATCGTCTCGCGGCTCGCTTCCTCGATGGCCGGAATAGACAAAATCAACCGTCCGCCGGGCAGCAGTAGATCGAGCAGGCCGTCCACTAGCTCTTTTAAGTGCGCTTTAGCATTTGGGATGTGATCGAGCGTCTCGGTACAGATGATTCCGGAACACGAACGCGGCGGAATACCCGGCGTTTCGACCGTGCCGCGTTGAAATTTACAATTACTTAAACGATGTTCTGTCAATAGTTGGCGAGCGACAACCATGCGCGTGTCATCCGGATCTAGCCCGATCACTTCAGCGCGCGGTTTTTTCCAAGCCAGATTGAGAGTGAAGATACCGTAGCTGCAACCGATATCCACAATGCGTCCCTCGTGCGGCGACAAGCGCAACATGCACTGCATGCGATGCATGGCCACCCAATGAATCGGCTGAAAAACACCCTGCGCGGCCTGCACTTCGCCGCGCCAGACGGCAGTGTTTCGATCAAGATATATCCAAGTGTCTTTGACTTCCTGAATAGACATAAAAATTCCTTGACCGTGCACGGCCAAGTGTGTGCCACGGGCAGCGGCCGTTTGCTGCCCGTGCGCGACCGACTGTGTCGTTCGCCGAACGAAATATGTCTATCTGTGGTTAATAGCGCAAGATTTTTTCTTCACAACCCATTTTCCATCAGATAAATCTTCAATTTCGTAACCTAAATCATTAAGCCCAGCGCGAATTTTGTCTGATATGGCGAATTGTTTGGCTATGCGCGCATCCTGACGAATCTGCAGCAACAACTCCGCAAGTTTAGCGCTATCCTCACTGCCGCCTTTGGCACGCTGCGGACGAATGCCCAGCACATTCAACATCAGTTGCAATGCGTAGCGTGCGGAGGTCAGCATAGCGGGATTCTTCGCGCCTTCCACGGTCAGCGCTTTATTTACGCGCGTGATCAGTTCAAACAGCGCGCCCAGCGCGCCGGCGGTATTAAAGTCGTCATCCATGGCCGCTTCAAAATCATTACAGACTTCCATCCAAAACGACAAGCCGGGCATGGATACTGTGGCCGCCGTGCGCTTCGGATGCTGAAGGGCGCGTTCGAGCGCTTCAAGCGTGTTATAAATACGGTCCAATTTGGCGACGGCTTCGTCCAGCATGGCCGGTTCAAAGATGATTGGCGAGCGATAGTGGCTGCCGAGCAGCATCATGCGCACTGCCATCGGATCGCACGGCCCTTCTGGCCAAATTATTTCGCGCAGCCATTTCACATTGCCGAGACTCTTTGACATTTTCAAGCCGCCGGTCTGCGAATCAATCAGCTCGGAAGAGATATTCTGATCCTGATCATTCGGTCGCGCTTTGACATTCACAAACGCATTATGTATCCAGTATCGGACGGCCTCGCATTCGCCGAGTAATTCGGAATACGCGCACTCCGTCTGAGCTTTTTCGTCTTCATGATGCGGGAACAGCAAATCCTGACCGCCGCAGTGAATATCGAACGGCACGCCGACATACTTCTGCGACATTGCCGAACATTCCAAATGCCAGCCCGGTCGTCCGTCGCCCCACGGCGAAGGCCAGTGCGGAACAATCTCGCTGCCGGCCGCAAGCTCCCCGGTATCGTTTCGGTTGAGCTTCCACAGCACGAAATCGCCCGAGTTGCGTTTGACTTTTAATCGTTCCTGACTGATACGTCCCGAAATTCCTACTTCTTCTTCATCGAGCTTGCGGCCTGAAAGCGCTCCGTAGCGCGGGAAACTGGCGATGTCAAAATAGACGTCGCCATCGTTGGCAATGTAGGCGTGTCGCCGGTCAAGCAGTCGTTTAACGATCTCACGCATCTCGGGGATATGGTGAGTGGCTCGCGGATAAACATCCGCCGGTTTGACATTAAGCGCCGACATCAGCCGATGAAATTCATCAATGTATGTCGCGGTGATTTCGCGCCAGTCACGCTTCTCGGCGATCGCGCGTTTGATAATTTTATCGTCAATGTCCGTGAAATTTGTAACGTAGTGAACCTCATAGCCGCGATATTCAAAGTAACGGCGCACGATATCCGAGGTAATGGCGTACCGCGCATGGCCTAGATGCAGACTGTCGTAAACCGTCAATCCGCAAGTGTACATAGTGACTATGCGTCCGGCCGGGTCCAGTGGCTTGAACTCTTCCTTACGACGCGATTGTGTATTAAGAATTTGCAACATATCGGCGATCCAAAAACTAATATTACAACAAAATCAAACAGATACCAGACCAAGTGGGATCAGTCAAGTGTAGCGCAGGCTTCCCGCCTGCTTGTTGGTTAAGGAGCAATGTCAAACTACGAGGCAGGCAAGATGCCTGCGCTACATTAAATCTAAAATCACAATTCTCTATTTTTTACGCCTTTACGCATTGACGTTTTCGTCAATGAAATTACAACATCTGTAAGTGTCTATATCATTGCTTAATACATCTCAGTTTGTCCCAGCGGATGCGCATCGGACCAGTTCTGCGGTGATGCGGCTGAACTTGCCTCAGCGCATTCGCGCGCTGATCAAGCGGCACGGCACGCCGTTGCTGGTCATCAATAAGGCGCAACTGATCGAAGAGTACCGACGCTTTCAGCGGCTGTTGCCGCGTGTAAAGTTGTACTACGCCATCAAAGCCAATCCGCACCCCGACGTCATCAAGACCTTCCGCGATCAGGGCGCTTGTTTCGACGTAGCCAGCGAAGGCGAAATGCGGCACGTGCTGGCACAAAACGTCAAGCCGGACCGACTTATCTTCGCCAATACGATCAAGCGCCCCGAGGCGTTGGAGTTTTGTCGCCAAGCCAAGATTAATTTTGTGACTTTCGATAACGAACCGGAGCTGTACAAAATCGCCAAATACGCGCCTGGTTGTCGCGTGTTGGCCAGACTGAAAGTCAGTAATCTCGGCAGCCTTGTCGAGCTGTCGCTGAAGTTCGGCGCCGACCAGGAGCAGATCGTGCCGATGCTGGCCAAAGCCAAAGCGCTGGGTCTGAAGCCTGAAGGCATCAGTTTTCATGTCGGCTCGCAGTGCACGAATTTCGAGAATTATGAACGAGCCTTCGAAACTTGCGCGTACATCATGCGCGAAGCTCAGACGCGCGGCTTGCCGTTCAAAGTAGTGGACATCGGTGGCGGATTTCCAATCAAACACTTCGGCACGGACACGCACAATCTGGCCAGTTTCGGGCGACAAATGCAGACCGAACTGGATCGCTTGTTCCCGAAAGAGATTGACATTATCGCCGAACCCGGTCGCGCGCTGGTCGGTCCAGCCGGCATGCTGATTACTCGCGTCGTCGGTCGCGCTATTCGCAATAACAAAATTACTACTACTTGGACGACGGTGTGTACGGCGACTTCTCCGGCATCGTTTTTGACCATTGTAAATACGAATTTAAAACGCTTAAACGCGGCCAGAAGTTTGCCAGCATTCTCGCCGGCCCCACCTGCGACTCGCTCGATACTATATCTCTCAGCGAGGAACTGCCGGAGCTGGACGTGAACGACGTAGTATATGTGTCGCGTATCGGAGCGTACTCCTGCGCCAGCGCGCTGACCTTCAACGGCATCCCGCCGGCGAAAGTCATAGTGGTGTAAAGACGAGTTCAGGCTGCAACCAAAAGCGCAAGAAAATTGGTATTATTAGCGAGTTCAGGAATTCCTTCTCATGCGACAGGCGGTATTTCTGGATCGTGACGGCGTTATCAATGTCTTTCCTGGCAAAGATAAGTTTGTGCTCTGCTGGGAAGAGTTTCACTTCAAGCCCGACGTGGCCGAACAACTTTGCCGCTTGCGCGCAGCCGGATTCCGACTGGCGCTGATCACCAATCAGAGCGGCGTTGGGCGCGGGCTAATGACTCTGGACGCTCTAAATGACATCCACCGGCGCATGCAGGCGGCGTTGGGGAAGGACGCACTCGACGCGATCTACTTCTGCGCTCATCATCCGGACAATCGTTGTACTTGCCGCAAGCCGTCGCCCGAACTGATTCGAAGAGCTTGCGTGGACATGAACCTGGACTTGTCCGCCAGCGTGGTCGTCGGAGACTCGATGCGCGATATCGAAATGGGTCACGCTGCCGGCTGTCGCACGATTCTGTGTCGTGAGAACCTGCCTCCATTCAAAAAACTTAAACCGATGCAGCGTCCTGATCAGATGGCGCAAACACTGACACAGGCTACGGACTGGATTCTGAGCACTGTCCTGCGGAGGACACAATCTACCGGCGCGCGTAAGACGAGGGGCGTGCGTTGATCCAGTCTGAATTTATACTTTTTGACAAATAATCAAAAATAGGATACATTTAAGTATAGGGATTTCAAAACGCAGCGAGGGAAGTTATCGCTAAAGGTGTTTTTTGTTTCGTGTTTTTCGAATAAGCAAGTTTGTCATTCTTGCTTATGATAAGGAGGCGTTATGTATCTGCACAAATTCATTCCTGCCATTAGTGTTGTGCTGACGTTAGTAATCGGCAACACACTGGCCGCGGAATCTACTCCTCCGCTATTACAGCCGCAAGTCATTGTATTATCACCCCGAGTCAGTACCAGGCTCCACGGCCAGGTAGCTCTTATTTTACAAGAATTTAAACTGGTTACGGTGGTGGGCTTGGTGAGTAAAGTTAAACCGGCTACCAGCAAGGTGCGCGGCGCGATTCTCAGTGTCTTAGCCTCTCAAGGTCTTATTCCTGCCGATACTCCAGGCATTTTGGACATTTCGCTGGTTAAAGAGTCTTTCCGTTTCCAAGTTCTGTATATTTTACGGATGTGGGAGGTAATATCGAGTGTGCCAGCAACCGGAGTCACGGGAGCAACTGGTGAAACTGGCGCAACCGGTGTGACAGGCGCCACGGGCGCGACCGGCGCGACAGGCGTGACCGGCGTAACTGGTGCAACCGGCGCGACCGGCGCGACAGGCGTGACCGGCGTAACTGGTGCAACCGGCGCAACCGGCGCAACCGGCGCAACTGGCGCAACCGGCGCAACCGGCGCGACTGGCGCAACCGGCGCTACCGGAGCTACAGGTGAAACTGGCGCAACCGGCGCAACCGGCGCAACCGGCGCAACTGGTGCAACCGGTGCAACCGGCGCAACTGGTGCAACCGGTGCTACTGGTGAAACAGGCACTACGGGCGCAACGGGCGCTACTGGCGCAACTGGTGCTACAGGTGAAACTGGCGCAACCGGAGCTACAGGTGAAACTGGCGCTACCGGCGCAACCGGTGCCACTGGTGAAACTGGCGCTACCGGTGCGACTGGCGCTACCGGCGCAACCGGTGCCACTGGTGAAACTGGCGCTACCGGTGCGACTGGCGCTACCGGCGCTACCGGAGCTACAGGTGAAACTGGCGCAACCGGCGCAACTGGTGCCACAGGTGAAACTGGTGCAACCGGCGCAACCGGTGCAACCGGCGCAACCGGCGCAACCGGCGCAACCGGCGCAACCGGCGCGACTGGCGCAACCGGCGCTACCGGAGCTACAGGTGAAACTGGCGCAACCGGCGCAACCGGCGCAACCGGCGCAACGGGTGAGACCGGCGCAACTGGGGCGACAGGTGCAACCGGAGTCACGGGAGCAACTGGTGAAACCGGCGCAACGGGTGCAACAGGCGCAACAGGTGCAACCGGAGTCACGGGAGCAACTGGTGAGACCGGCGCAACTGGGGCGACAGGTGCCACAGGCGCAACCGGCGCAACGGGCGCAACGGGTGCGACAGGTGCAACCGGAGTCACGGGAGCAACTGGTGAAACCGGCGCGACTGGCGCAACCGGCGCCACGGGCGTAACGGGTGCGACCGGTGCTACGGGTGAGACAGGCGCAACGGGCGCGACCGGAGCTACAGGTGAAACTGGCGCAACCGGCGCAACTGGTGCCACAGGTGAAACTGGTGCAACCGGCGCAACCGGTGCAACCGGCGCAACCGGCGCAACCGGCGCGACTGGCGCAACCGGCGCAACTGGTGCAACCGGTGCTACTGGTGAAACAGGCACTACGGGCGCAACGGGCGCTACTGGCGCAACTGGTGCTACAGGTGAAACTGGCGCAACGGGTGCTACAGGCGCCACGGGCGCGACGGGCGCCACGGGTGCAACCGGTGCTACGGGTGCAACAGGTGACCCAGGCTCTTTGAATGCTTGGGGACTTACTGGAAATACTGGGGTGACGACTAGTTATTTTGTAGGCGCGACCAACGCCGCGGATTTGGCGTTCCGCACAAACAACACGGAGCAAATGCGTATTCAGTCCGGCGGCAACGTTGGCATCGGGACAGCGAGTCCTGGTGCGAAATTAGATATAAATGGAAAGGGAAGAATAAGTAATGGTGCTGGTTATTTGGAAATGGCTGTTGACGGTGGGGGAACAGCATCGCTATATCCTTCTGGGGGGCAAGTAACAGTTATAAATGGCACTGGAACTACAAAAGCTTTAATCAATGTTAATGGTGATTCGTATTTTATTGGAGGCAACGTCGGCATCGGCATTGCGACGCCAGGGGCAAAACTAGACATTGCGGGAAGTACGAATATCTCGCAACTTATAGTCCGTGCTGCCACGGGACAGACAAACGCTAATCCGCTATTGCAGTTACGCGATTCCGCAGGCACGGTTTTGTCTTCATTCCATAGCGACGGAATTACTAATACTTTTCTTGGTTTAAGCACGGGCAGTCAAAATACGGGATTGTATAATACTTTTATGGGTTCGTCTGCTGGTGCGGCTAATACTTCAGGGGCGGGGAATGTAGCAATAGGTTATTTAGCTGGTAGTGCTGGTTCTGGTGCTGGATTAAACAGTAATGTTTTTATTGGCAAAGAAGCAGGCAAAAACACCACTAATGAAAAAAATGTATTTATCGGGACTAACGCTGGCATCAGTAATACAAGCGGTCAGGCGAATACATATATCGGTTGTCAAGCTGGACAAATTGCATCATCTTCTAATTACAATACAGTAGTTGGTGTGAGTGCTGGTAGTGGTCTTGGTTCGGGTAATAGTCTGTTTGGCGCTGAGGCGGGCTACTATCTCGGGACTGGCTCAACACAGAATGTACTTATGGGAATGAATGCTGGAAGAGCAATGACTTCTGGTGCGCGGAATATCATAATCGGTTGTCAGGCAGGCGATAATATCACTACTGGCTCAAACAATATCATCATCGGTTACGATATTGACGCGCCTGTAGCGACTGGTGGCAATCAGATGAGTATCGGCAATATTATTTACGCTACTGGCGTGAGTGGAACAGGCACAACAGTGTCACCTGGCAAAGTTGGCATTGGAACGGCGTCGCCGGCGGCAGGTCTGGATGTTCAACCCGTGACAGCGGCGACAGGCGACTATACGAGCCTAAAATGCGGCCTTATGTACAATGGAGGGGCCACAATGACTAATAGGTATGGAGCGTATATCGCGGGGGCAACAGGTACTGGAGCGGGATTAATCACGAATCAATATGCGCTGGTGACGGAAGCTGCTGCCGGCAACGTCGGTATCGGGACAGCAACGCCGGCTGAAAAATTAGTTGTAGCCGGCGGCATTACGTTGGGTACTACTTCGGGAACAAGTTTGGGAACAATAAGATATACTGGAGGTAATGGGTTTGAGGGGTATATGGTCGGCTCTACAGGATTTACTGGGTGGTACGCGTTAAATGGCGCTTATTCAAATGACTCTTCCACTGGGTGGACGAGGAATAGCGATGGTCCGCCTAATACTCTCTATTGTTCCAACACCGATGACAATGTAGCCATAGGAAGTACAGTAGCAGGCGTGACAGGCATGACGAATAAATTCAAAGTACAAGGACGCACAACCACTTCAGCGGAAAATGCAATTTTAATAGTAGACGGGGATACTACGCCTGTCCCGCTGTTTTTAGTAAGAAACGACGGACGTGTCGGCATTGGTGGTAACGGCGGGACGATAACGCCGGAATTTAGACTGACTATTGATAAAGGATCGGCCTCTCCTGACGGCGGAATACTAGCCATCGGTACGACAGGCGCAGGGAGTGTTATGGGCACTACGGGCGCTGGTACGCGAATGATCTGGTATCCTCGAAAAGCGGCATTCAGAGCTGGCACGGTTGTCGGGACTCAATGGGATGATGCCAATATCGGCAATTATTCGACTGCTTTTGGGTATTCAACAAAGGCGAGTGGCGAGAGTTCATTCGCGGCGGGATATTCATCAACGGCGAGCGGCGCGAATTCATTTGCGGCGGGATATGCAGCGCAGGGAACCGCTAATACCGCAGTAGGGATAGGATTTTATGCGCAAGCACAAGCGTCGTATTCGGTTGCGTTGGGAGGCGATAGTTGTAACGTGACGAGTACGGGACTTCGTTCTTATGCCATGGGTACAAGCATGATAGTTTCGGGAGCCAATTCGTTCGGGCTTAATTTAAGCAACACAGTCGCTGCAACGTTAGCGCAATCAAACACAATGGCCATCATGGGCGGCAATGTCGGTATCGGGACAGTGACGCCAGTCGCTAAACTTGAAATAGCTGGTTCTGCCGATACACCTCAACTCATAATCAAGGCGAACACAACTCAATCAAATACTAACCCGCTATTGCAACTACGCAATTCGGCGGGCACGGTTTTATCCGCATTCCATAGCGACGGAATTACTAATACTTTTCTTGGTTTGAATACAGGAAACGCTAATACTGGAGCGGATAATACTTTCATCGGCGCGAATGCGGGATTATTAAATAATGCGGCAGGAAATAATAATACCGCTGTCGGCTCTAACGCTTTGCGTAGCACGACTTCAGGTGGTTCAAATACTGTGATGGGCATGAGCGCAGGGCGTTCTTTGACTTGGGGCGCGAGCAATACTTTAATGGGCGCTAATGCTGGTTATTCGATAGGAACTGGGTCAAATAATGTCGGTATTGGCACTGGAGTATTCGGCTTTGCGGCTGGTGGAAGTTATAACGTAGCTATTGGACGCGGCGCAATGGCAGCTAATACCGCGAATTATGGCGTGGCGATTGGCGATAGCGCACTAGCCGCGAATACTACAGGTGCGTCAAATACGGCTGTCGGGTATCGCGCAGGCGTGGTGACGACAGGTGGCGCGAATATCATGCTTGGCTATCAAGCTGGTGATAATATCACGACTGGCGAGCGCAATATTATTATTGGTTATGATATTGACGCGATAGTGGCCTCTGGTAGTAATCAAATGTCTATCGGCAATCTCATCTTTGCCACCGGTGTAGACGGGACAGGTACGACACTATCTACCGGCAGCATCGGTATCGGGACAGTAAGCCCAAGCCATAAACTAACGATTAGCGATAGTAATACCACAGCGGACAGAGCAGGACTATATGTAGCTCAAAGCGGAGCGATCACCGGGACTGGATATGGCGGATATTTTACAAAGACCGGTAGTTCAACAACAAATGTCGGTCTTTATGTGAGCGCGAATGACGCAACCAATAACTATGGATTGATAGTAGATAGCGGTAACGTCGGTATCGGGACGGCCAGTCCAGTAGCAAAATTAGACGTTGCCGGCAATATCCAGTTGAAAACCGCCGGCAATAAGTTGCTGATCAAGGAGAGTTTGGGCACGGACGCGGCCATGGGCACGGCGACTTTAAATGCTGGTGAATCTGTCACCGTGTCGAACACAGTGGTTACGGCGAATTCGCGGATATTCGTGACTATTCAAGATCACAGCAGCGGCACACCGGGCGCCGTCTACATTTCGGCAAGGATAGCAGCAACATCGTTCACTATTACGTCCACGTCCGGTACTGGCACTTCGACTGTGGCGTGGATGATTGTCGAACCGGCGCCGTGATGAAGGATGAAGGATGAAGGATGAATTAAAACAAGAGATACTCGCGGTCGTATTTAAATATGTCGCGAAGGAAAATTGCGCGGTTTTTCTTTTTGGCTCTCTCGCGCAAAATAAAGTTTACCCGAGTTCCGATATAGATATAGGGATTATCTCAGACAAATCTTTAGAGAATTCAGTTGTTGTTAAAATTAAAGAAGAATTGCAAGAAGCAAAGACGTTGCGTGATATAGATATAGCCGACTTTTCATCCATTCAGGATAAAAAATTTTTAAAAATAGCTTTAAGAGCGATACAGATATGGCATCAAACGAAGAGATCCAAAGCTTATTTGAGCAATTTAAAAAAGCGTATAACCGATTAAAAGAAGCAATAGTCATAAAAGACGAGAGTGATATAAAACGCGATGCCGTGATCAAGCGTTTTGAATTTACATATGAGTTGTTATGGAAAACTTATAAGAAAATAGCGCGATCACAAAAATTAGATTTTTTTAACCCTAAAGCATGCTTTCAATTCGCTTTTAAATCCGGTTTAATAGAAGACGAAGCGCTTTTTCTTGAAATTATTGATGCCAGAAACAAAACCACTCATGTATATTCAGAGGAAGAAGCCCAAAAAATATATGAGTTTGTAAAAAAGAAAGCGATAAACGCTTTTGACGCGGCGGAAAAAAAGTTGGAAGAAATGGGAATTGTTGGTAACCGTTTATATGAGTGAAATTGGATTACGAGGGGGTGCAACGTATCCGAGCGGCGCTTCCCGACAAGTCACGGCTGCCGCATAACCTGACCCTTCCAGTCGTCATCGGTGGCATAATTATAGCGCCAAATCTCATTGTCAAAAACCTGCTTCAACGGGCGCCAGTGCGGCCAGGGTGGATTCTTTTTTTCTTTCTCCGGCAGTTCAACAGATTCGTACTTCACAACGCGAGCTTTCACGCAGCGGCCACGATCATCTTTTTCCATGACCAGTAAGCCATCGGCATTGAATTCCTCCGGCTGTCCATGTCCGAATCGCACCCAGCCCAGCTCGTGACCCTGCGCGTCATAACGATAAACGTCGCGCCACGTGGGCGGCTCGGAAATCTCTGGCGCGACATAGTAGACGCGAAACGAACTACTCAACGCGTTTTTATAGAGCAACCCAGCCAGAATTTCCGCTTGAAACCGTTCCAGCAACATTTTCTCGTAGCGTGTGAGCCGCTCGGCTAACGGCGCGGCGCTCTGCCGCAACGGTTGCAGTTCAAACGCCGGCGCAGGTTGGTCTTTAAGCAATCCAAAATTAATGAGTCGTTGGCGGGCGTCGGCGATCCGCGCTTTACGACCCGTGTCTTGCGTTTGCAAAAAGATCTGAATCTCCTTGGCATTCTCTCTAAAGAAGTCCGGATTTTTCCACAAAGCGACGAGCGTCTTATGAACCAGATTCTGCGCCGAAATATCTAGGTCAGGCATCTTTTTTTCTAGGCAATTTGTCACGACTTGAGTGGCGGTATTAAGCGCCTTCTGCGCAGCTTGTCTGGCCACATTAGCTTCTTTCAGCGACTTTTCGGCTGCTGCATGGTCGGCTTCACATTTATTCAGCGCGGATGTCGTCTCGTCGTTGAGTATCTTTTCGTTTGCGGTCTTTGCGGCGACTTTTTTTCCTTCGGCGGCTCTGAGGTTTGCAGCCGCTGCGCCGTGTGCGGCGGCGGCTTCGCGATGTTTAGCGTGCGGCTCGATCAAGCCGGCCTGTAACGTTTTGTACTCTTCACTGATCTTTAATAGCGCTGCGATTTCAGTTTCCTTGAATTGCTTTTTGAAAAACTGCGCCAGCCAGGTTGTCGCATCGGGTTTGAGCAAATAGAAGCAAGCAGTCCAATCTGAGACTGTCAGTGCGGTCTCGCCCATTGAATAACCGATTTCGAGAATGCGTCCGTCGGCGTCGTACGTCCGCGCTTCGTGATCCAGCGAAACAAATGTGATAAACGCCGGCGCGGAATAATACATGCCGTTATGCGCGAAGACGCCAATATCTACGCGGTTGGATTCCAGCGGCGAACCCGGCGCAATCGGCTGACGGTCATGATACGGCACCAGAATCTCGACGCGAGAATGCGCTTCATTCAGCGGCTTGATCTTAATCTTCTCCGCATCGCCGCGCAGTGTTACCCAGTGGAACGTCAATGGATGCTGATTTAAGTCGAAACTGGTTTCAGCGCTGACGACGATCCGTCGCATGTAGCTCTTTCCACGCACAACTCGCGCAATAACTTCCGGCGTATCCGCGGCGCCGAGACACTCGACACCGCCAGCTTCAAAGAAATCCCGACCATTGACGTTCTGGTCCTCCTCAATCACTTTTAGCTGGACCAGCGGTGGAAGATTGTCGAGTTTGATGTCGTGAGCCATTTGGATCATCTTCAAGTTATCCACCCACGATCCTTCGAAGACTGACGGATGCGCTTTGCCGGTGAGATATTCCTTCGGATCGGTCAGATGCTTGTTGCTGCTCCGAAAGATCATCTGCACGGTCGGCATCAGCAGACCGTTTTCGCTCAGCTTCTTTTTCACTTCTGGCTGAAATGCCGCCAGTGTGAACGCCACCGCGTGCATGAACGGCTGATCTGTGCCGGATGAACCTTGCGAGATTATCAGGTAGGGCGTGTTGGTGGGAAAGACGTCGCCATAGCCCGGCGAACCGTTGTGACCAACATCGTGATCCAAGTGCTCTGGGTAAATGTAAAGATTATTGTGCCGGTACTGGTCGTGGAGCAACTGCAGGCCTTGAGCATGCCTGTATGCTTTACGTGGATTGCTTCCGCCTTTCGGAACGGGGAGTGCTGTAGACGAATTGCCCAAAACAACCAGCGGCTGCGCAATTTTCTGCCACTCCCAATGCTTATCTTCTTTCCGGTCTTGTTCAGTATATGTGATCTTTTGAATTTGCGGATGAAGCGCTGCATTCAGTTTGGAATGTCCGCCGTCGCGATTGTCGTACCAGTCGCCGAAATTGCCCGCGGCGACGCCTTCCGCGTACCATTGTTTAAGCAACCGTCCGATTTCGCCGCCGGCGGTGGTGATGGGTTTATCGGCGGTCGGCGCAGACGCATCACCCGCCAACGCCACTGCGGTCAGAATGAGACTGCCGAACAAAACACACGAATACAAAAGAGATTTTGGTGACAACACGCGGCGCATAATCAAGATGGCGGCTACTGCCCGCCGTACACTTTCTTATAAATAATGTCGCCAATCACTATGTACTTTACCAACTTCGTCGCTTTCTGGCCACAGACATATCTGAAAAGATAACTGTCATTCATCATCAGAATAGCCCTTGTTCGTTCACGTCGCGTGGCGGAGGGTCTTTATCTGCGTCTATCTGCGTTATCTGCGGATGTTCGTTCACGTCACGCGGCGGAGGTTTCAGGCCCAGATGTTCGTAGCCTTTGCCGCTGAGCAATCGTCCGCGAGGCGTCTTCAGGATATAGCCTTCTTGGATCAAGAACGGTTCGTACACGTCTTCGATGGTGTCTGCTTCTTCGCCAACAATGACCGCGATGGTCTTTACACCGACAGGGACGCCTTTGTGGTTGGCGATGGCGTTGAGTATCTTGCGATCCATGACATCCAGGCCGGCCACGTCCACACCCTCGCGTTCCAGACCTTTCTGGGTGATCGCCAATGTTACTGTGCCATCGCCTTCGACATCGGCCCAATCGCGCAATCGGCGCAGCAGGCGGTTGGCGATGCGCGGCGTCCGGCGTGCTCGCGTGGCGATCTCGCGCGCCGCATCCGGTTCTATTTTCGTCGCTAGAATTTTTGCCGAACGCAGAACGATACGAGTAAGTTCCTCGGGCGTGTAGAAAGTCAATTTCTGCGGAATGCCAAAGCGATCTTGGAAAGGGCGACTGAGCAGTCCGTCGCGCGTGGTCGCGCCGATCAATGTGAAAGGCTTGAGATTAAAGCGTACCGAACGCGCCGAGGGACCCTGGTCCACGGGCACATCAATGAAGAAATCTTCCATCGCCGAATAGAGATACTCTTCAAAAGCCGCGGGCAGGCGGTGGATTTCGTCAATGAACAGCACCGTCCGTTCGGAGAGCGACGTCAATAGACCCACTAGGTCGCCGGGGCGCTTGAGCACCGGAGCGGACGTGCCTTGGAACCCGACGCCCAGTTCCTGAGCGATGATGTGCGCAAGCGTGGTTTTGCCCAAGCCAGGCGGGCCGGAGAGCAGGACGTGGTCGAGCGCTGCGCCGCGTTTGAGCGCAGCTTTGACATAAACTTGCAGGTTTTCTTTTACGCGCTCCTGGCCAACAAAATTTATAAACCGCTGCGGGCGAAGCGTAACTTCGACGGCATCTTCATCGAGCAGCGCATGCGCGTCAGACGCGCCGCGTGGAACTTCAGGGGGCGACGATTTCTTTGAGATCATGACTCACTGTAAAAAAAGGAAAAAATACGCAGCACTCGCAAATAGTGGCTGGTGGTCAACGGCTACCAATCACTAGACAGTTACGATTTTTTTGACAAACTATTAGCTGCTTCCACAACGTTGCGCAGAAGAATCATTACGGTGACTGGTCCGACGCCGCCAGGCACCGGTGTGATCCACTCGGCCACTGTTTTGACTGGCTCGGTGTCCACATCACCCACAGTCTTGAATGCGGGTTTGCCTTTTTCGTTCAGCGCGGGCTGGCCATGAGCATCCAGAACGCGCACGCGATTGGTGCCAACGTCAATAACCATGGCTCCCGGCTTGACCATCTCGGCTTTGATTAAAGCCGGCCGACCGGCGGCGGCGATCAGCAGATCGGCGTTGCGGGTATGAGCAGTCAGGTCGCGCGTGGAAGTATGGCAGACGGTCACGGTGCAATGATCGCGGATCAACATTAGCGCCAAAGGCTTGCCGACGATCTGACTGCGACCAACAATAACGCATTCCAGACCCTTCAACGAGATACCCGTGGATTTAATCAATTGATACGCAGCCATGGCTGTGCAAGGCACGCGCTGAATCTGTCCGCAGATCAGCAAGCCCAGGTTCAGCGGATGCGCGCCTTCGACATCTTTGTTAGGATCCATGGCGCGCTGAGCGGCGAAGGCGTCCAAACTCGGCGGCAAGGGTAACTGTAGTATCATGCCGTGGACGTCGCGAGCGGCGTTCAGTTCTTCAATTTTTTGCAGTAGCTCAGCCTGACTGGCCGTGGCTGGAAGCTGCGCCACGCTGAACTCCATGCCGACGTCAACACAGACGCGATGCTGGTTTCTGGCGTAGAGAACCGATTCGGCTTTCTCGCCAACCTGAATACAAGCCAGCCGGACCGCTCGACCCTGTAAACGCAGCGCTTGCACGTCCCGCGCCACATCATCACGTATCTGCGCAGCCAAAGGCGCGCCTTCAATCAGTTTTGCGATCATAGTGTTATCTTATCCGACATAGGTCTTTACTTCGCCGTAAGAGCCGCGATATTCTTATCCGCCAGGTTCTCGCTCTCCTGTCGCGGCACGCTGTCGAGCAGCAACTGGACGATCTTATCGCTATTGATGCCTTCCGCTTCGGCGTTGAAATTAGTAATGATGCGGTGGCGCAGCGTGGGCAGCGCCACGGCGGCGATGTCTTCGGTTGAAACGTAGTAGCGGCCCTGCAGGATGGCGCGAGCTTTGCCGCCCAGGATCAGGTACTGACTGGCGCGCGGTCCGGCGCCCCAACTGACGTTATCCTTAATAAACTTTGGCACGTCCCCTTTGCCCACGCGCGTCATGCGCACCAGTTTCATCGCGTAGTTGATAACATGATCAGCCACCGGCACGCGCCGCACGATATCCTGTAGTTCGATGATCTCTGTCGCGGTCAACGCCTGCAAATACTGTCGTTCGAACGGCGCTGTGGTCAGTTTGACAATCTGAAACTCTTCCGCTTCGCTCGGATAATCCACGAATATCTTGAACATAAAGCGGTCGAGCTGCGCTTCGGGCAATGGGTAAGTGCCTTCCTGTTCGATGGGGTTCTGTGTGGCGAGCACGAAAAAAGGCTCTTCCAACCTGCGCCGCACGCCGCCAGTGGTTACTTGGTGTTCTTGCATGGCTTCCAGCAGCGCCGCCTGAGTCTTTGGCGGAGTGCGATTGATCTCGTCGGCCAGAATGACGTTGGCGAAGAGCGGCCCGGGCATGAACTTGAACTCGCGCGCGCCAGTGGACTTGTTCTCCTGGATCACCTCCGTGCCGGTGATATCCGAAGGCATTAGGTCAGGCGTGAATTGGATGCGATTGAATTTCAAATGCATCGTATCGGAGAGAGAACTGACCATCAGTGTCTTGGCCAGGCCCGGTACGCCTTCCAACATGCAGTGGCCGCGAGCAAAGATGGCGATCAGCAGCTCGTCAATTACCAGCGCCTGTCCGACAATCACTTTGCTCAATTCAGATTTGATCTGCTGATAGTTAACGTTGAGTTTCTTGACAGCTCCCAGGTCATTCTCCGCAATCGCCTCTGATGCGCTTGACATGAACTCTCTCCTTTACTTTGCCATGTTTGAAAATTTGTAATTCCTATGCGTCCCGTTAGGGACGTCATGACAATAGCCCAGCGTTTCAACGCTGGGTGTACTGGACACCCACCAATCCACAATCAAAAATCTAAAATCAAAAATTGCCTTTTTTTACTTTTTCCTTTTTTCCGGCGCGCCTGACAATACTCCGTGTCTGGTCTTCTCCCAATAAAACGGATTAGTGAACAGTTGATAAAAGCCCTTGACGGCCGCGATGGAGATCAAGACCCAGTAAAAAGGCATAAGCAAAGCAAAGATAATGAACTCCCATGGCAGCGAACGCTTATAACACGACATCAGTCCCAATAATACAAAGATAAAATTGGCGATGAAGAGCATGATCGCCACCGGATAGAAAAGCTGCGAGATCAGAGACCAACTGTCAATTGCGGCAAATTGATCCTGCGTCTCGCGCCACGACAGTCGCCCGAAGACGCATCCGGAGGCTGTGTTCCAGACCGTTGTGCCGACATAGCGTTCATCGGTTACGTCCGTGTAATACAACTGCCAGTCGCGAACGGCTTCGCGTAACGAAGTGGTCTGATCCACTTTGATATTGCCGATGGCCTGAGGCATGACGCGTGCAAGCGGCTCGTGCAGCAGATACATCGTCGTCATTATCCAAAAGACAAGATTTAGAAGTAACATGACGGACAAGCCGCCTACCGTTAAGCGAAAGGTCAACGCTTGCCACGGGCCTAACAGCACCTCGCCAAAGCGGCGTTTTTTGCGCGTGATAAAGCGATAGAATGAATATCCAGAGCAACTCAACGCCACGACTGCCAGCGCCGCGCATACTTCGCGTAAAAAAAGCACACATTTGATGACACGCGGTTCCAGCAAAATGCCGGATTCCGGCGTAAACCATTTATAGAGCGCAAAGAAAATCGCCGCCAATCCCAGCATCGGCAGGAAGGCGTCGCGCGTGTGAACTAGGTGAGTCTGGAAATAACCCTTGACCCAGCGGCTGCGCTGCCGAATCCAATTTAGCGTCTGGCTGGTGGCTTCCTCCCACGTGGTCGAATCGAGAATCTCAGTTGTGTAGCCCTGTCGCATCAGGCGAATGCCCAGATCGCAGTCTTCGGTAACGTTAAACGGATCCCAACCGCCCACCTGTTTCAAGATACTGACGCGGAAATGATTTGATGTGCCGCCCAGCGGAATTATTGTGCGAGCCGCATGCAAGCCCGGTAAAAACAGATCGAACCAGTTGGTGTATTCCAGAGTGAAAAAGCGCGTTAGCGTATTTTGTTGCGCGTTGAAATAATTCAGTTTTGCCTGCAAGCAGGCGACGTGTTTTTTGCCAGCGGATTCCAGTTTGCGAAACGTAATAACAGCTTTCTTAAGCTGATCGGTCTCGGGCTGATCTTCAGCGTCGAAGATGACCAGATATTCACCGTGCGCATTTTCCAGACCCCAGTTACAGGCGCGCGGCTTGGTCCTGGGCTGGCCTTTCGGCACGGTCGGCACGATGATTACTTCCACGCATGACGGCAGAGATTCGCGGACTTCATCAATCTTCGCACGAGTTTCGGCATCGTCCGCTTCCAAGAGCAGTTTCACATCTAACTTATCGAGCGGATAATCGAGATGAGTGATAGTCTGGACAATCTTTTGAGCTACTTCTGGTTCTTTGTACATTGGCGCCAGAATGGTGAAAATCGGCAGGTCGTGATCCTGCAGCGCCTTGACCTCCGACGATTTAACGCGGTGTTCACTGGTTCGAAAGAACGCCAGCGCCACACTGATCAATCGAAAAGCGATCACCAAGCCGTAGAAACCGCAGAGCGCGAAAGTAAGCGCGGTATAGGTAATTTTAAAGTCGCGGATGAAACCCAAAATCAGCGCCACAGGCAAAAGCAGATAAAAAAACTTCTGCCGCAGATTAACAGTTATCGCCGCGCACAAATCCTGATGACGCTCCAAAAATTGGCGCGTATGTTTGTCCGTAAAGTTTGCAGAGAAGATGATAGGCCGCCTCCCGGCCATGCCCGTACCGCAGGCGTCTCGCCTGCAACCCAACTATCAAAACTAATTAATTATCCGAGTCGCGCGTGGAGGCGATTACGTCTTTTCTTCCGCGGGAGCCACTGGCGCGGCGGCTACTTCCGTAACTGGAGCAGCGCCCTTGCGTGGTCGAAGACGATAAGCCTCCGCGTAGAGCTTGCGTTGAGCGCGTTTCAGACGCTTGACGGCCACTCGATACTTGGCGTTCTTTTTGTCGAGCTTGCCGTCCTGAGTGCTCGTCGCCTTAACCGTAACCAGCCTAGTCTTGCGCTCTTCGATCATTTTCTTGATCTCGATAACGCGCGGGGCGTTGGCGGGCGGTTTAGGATGAGGCTTTTTTTCTTTCGACTTGGCCATGTGTTATCAAACCTTTCAAAAATTGACAATCATTCACCGCAGAGGCGCAGAAGACGCAGAGAGTTCTTCGTAGGCGGACCTCAACAACCCAGTCCCAATCATTTTACTCGTAGCCAAGGGCAGTGTCAAGTTACGCTCCATTCCGGCTGAATCTGAATCGGCGTTTTAATAATGCCGGCCTTATATCCATCTTCGAGAAAGCGTCGCACCGCCGCGCGGCCTTTTTCACCATAGTCTAGCGTGTAATCGTTGACGTACATTCCGACGAAACGGTCGGCTTTTTCTTTATTCATATCTCGCGCGTAGCGCAGAGCATAGCCGAGCGTCTCGTCACGATGAGCCAGTCCCCATTCGATAGACTGACGCAGATGCGCCGAGATTCGCGCGATGCGTTCCGCGCCCAAGTCGCGGCGGATGCCATTCCCGCCCAGCGGCAGCGGCAGGCCGGTTTGCGCCGCCCACCATTCGCCAATGTCCACGATCTTTTGTAGTTTTGCTTCGTGATAGGTCAACTGACCTTCGTGAATGATCAACCCGCCGTCGTATTCGCCTGCGACTACTTTCGGAATGATTTGATCGAACGGCACGACGACCGTCTTAAACTTCTCGTCTTTCTCCGGAACAGTGCCAGCAAATAGATGCAGTCCCAGAAACGCGCTCGTCCGTGTACCCGGCACCGCAATCGTTTTTCCCGTCAGCCACTGGCGTGCCGCGTCGAATGACCGCCAATTTTGTGGCTGGTGACTGGTGGCTGGTGACTGGTGGCTGGTGGCTGGTGGCTGGTGACTGGTGGCTTGCGACTTGGGACTTGGGACTTGGGACTTGCGACTTGGGGCTTGGGGCTTGGGGCTTGTGAATTGTGAATTGCCGCTAACGCCGCGTGGCGACACCAGAATCGGTCCGTAGTTGTCTCCGAAACTCGCTCCGTGCGGCAGCAGCACGTACTTATCCGCAATGTATGCGTAGGCGTGAAAACTAATCGCGGTAACTTCGTACTTGCCGCGTTCAGCTTCGCGATTAAGCGTCTCGATATCAACCAAGTTGTGCGCGTAGATTTCCGGCGTTGTGTCGAACTTAGCGAACGCCAGCGCGTAAAACATGAAGGCGTCATCGGGGTCCGGAGAATGGCCGATATGAATCATTTTTTGCCACCGTTCATAACGCAAACATCTCGCCTGCATAACGAGACACTAGTACTCCTCCGTAGTGCAATCAATGTAACCGTTCAGTCTCATCATGCCGTTCAAGAAAATCCACAGATAAACACAGATAAACACAGAGACTTAAACAACATATGCTTCTCTATTGAGTCCAGTTTATCTAAAGTTAAGTGTGTTATAAGTAGCACAAATCTACATTAGAAACACTGGACTCAATAAAAGAATCTGTGAGCAACTTTGGGCACAGGTAAACGTCGTAGTGTGTGCCAGTGCGCCATGATAGCGCATCCATCCAGCGGGTGAAAGACCCGTCTCGGTTCTGACCTGCTGGTACAAGGGGAAGGTCAATGCTGACAGCATTAAGAGTGTACCCGCACTAAAACAGGGATAGCAGTTGAATGCTGAAGTTTCGGTGGGGTAAAGGTCACAGCATGTGCGCAAGGAAGGGTGAGTGAAGCATGGGACTACCCACATTTTCCTGACAACATTCGCAACCCATAATCAGATCCCTTGCGCCAGACGATCCGCCAGCGCATTTTCCAAATCCGCCAGCCCGCGGATTTTTTTCTGGGTACTGGCGAAGTCGTAGGGCACACGGAAGAAGCGGAACCCATCAGGCTCCAGTGCCACATAACAGGCGCGCGGATCTTTGTCTCGCGGCTGGCCTACCGAGCCAACATTGACCAACACTCGATCTTCGAAACTGAATTTGCGCCCCGGTTCAGCTTTGTAATAACTCTTCTCGGTCCACACTCCTGGAATATGCGAATGACCAAAGAAGAAGGCTCGGATTTTCGGATGCGCGTTGAAGCCCGCATCAGCTTCGGCGCGGCTGCGCACGTAACGCCACGACCCCGGTTGCGCCGGCGTGTCGTGGCAGAACAACATCTCGCCAACAATTCGCGCCGAGGTCAGCTTCAGCAGGTATTCCCACTGTTCAGTACGCCGTTGAAATTCGCCCGGTCGCAGAAATGCGCCAGTGATCTCCTGCGGACAGATCTGACGGCGCGTCCACCAGGCAGCGCTCGCCGCCGCCGCATTGAATGACTTGAGCGGACCTTTCAAACAAGCGTTATCGTGGTTGCCCAGCAGACAGAATTCAAAGTTTTTAATAAAATCCAGCACTTCTCCGGGATTCGGCCCGTAGCCGACAATATCGCCCAAAAAAAAGACGCGCTTGATTCCGCGTTGGGTTAAATCTTGCCAAACGGCGGTCAAGGCTTCCAGATTGGCGTGGACGTCGGAGAGAATGGCAATCACAACGTGCGTCCTAGTGTGAAGGAAAAAGGGAATTTTTGATTGCTGATTGCTGATTGAAAGAAAACAGATCGCTTTTGGCGGCAATTTTTGACTTGAGTGACCAACTTTGAAATTCCTATGCTTCCAACCACCGGCCAATAAGGGCGGGTTTGGAACCCGCCCCTACGAACCCTCCGGGTTCTCGCCAAACAGTCATTCATCACTCAGCATTCATCACTCAGCATTCATCACTCATCACTCATCACTCATCACTCATCACTCATCACTCATCACTCATCATTCATCATTCAGTCATTCCGCCACCGCCCACGTCTCGTCCGGATTGTACTCCGTCATCGTTTCGACGATCTTGTGCGTATCTGGTCCCAGATCCTTCTGGTAGATCGTCGCCGTGTTGCTGATGACGAACGTGTTGCGGCCCGTACCGTCGTAGACGGCTGGATAGGCCACCAAAGCGTATCCCTGCGTCATATTGCGCATGGTCGGGTCGCCCGTCGGCGGCGCTAGATAATTGCGCTCGCCACCCGATGCGGCCTTGCCCTGTCTAGTTAGGATTTTGAAACAGTATCCGGCTTTCGGCGTCGGATGCTCGCTGGGGTTGCCTTCGGCCATGCCCATGGTTCGATCAACTAGACCGATATCACCTTCCGTTTTGTTAGAGCACAAGCCGGAGCGCGTGTCTAGGCCGGAGCTTCCCTTCAATTTATTGAACTCTGCCGTCTGTTCATGCGTAGGCTCGGGCATCGCTTCCGGCTTCTCCACTTTCGGCTGGCCCATGCCGCGAATGGACTGCGCATATTCCAAGACGCCATCGGCATCCCAGTCCGTGCGGCGATATATCTCTTGCGCTTCGGCATAAAACTTGCATGACGCTGTCGCGGCGACCTCATTGGCCGCTGTGCGCGAACGGAACAAGCTGGGTATGGCGATGGCCGACATCATAGCCAATCCGAAAATGCCGCCTTGCCCGGAAGCCAACGTGCCGGTGGTGGGCATGCTCAAATCATGACGCAGTGCCACGCCGCCTTCGGTCTTCGTTAACACGCTGGCGGCTGGTCGAATGTGGCGTTTGATGACCTCATCCGACGGAAACAGCGCAAAATCAAGCTTTTTTAGAATACGCATGACCGTTTGTGGTCCAAGATTCGATGCATTATTTGCAAATATTCCGTGCATACCCATCGGCATGCAGACAACGCCTGCGATCATCTGTCCGAAATTTCCGATAGTAGATAGAGACGTCTCGCCTTTTGGCGGGCAAGTGTAGCTGAACTGCGCCGGCATCGCCTGCAGGTCCAGCGTCTTGCCGGTAACATGTTCCAGTGCCTGTTTGAAGATTGTCGCCGCCTCGATGCGGCTGGCAAAACAGAACGTCGCGGCTTCCGGCACCATCTTCAGCGCGTCGGCAGTCAGTGGTTTTGAACTCAGCGCCACCGCCATTAAACCTCTCGGTTCACCTTCAATAGCGACGGCCAAGTCGAGCGTTAATTGTGTATCGCGCGATCCGACTTGAAACATGACGGACTGAATGCCATCGAGCCCGGACTTATTGAGCGCATTGCTGATCTTCGCGGCGTTTTTGTCGCTCTGTGCTAAAAGCGTTTTGATCGCCGTCGGCGCTGCCAGGTAAACCGATAAATGGCCGAGACCGCCGAGAAGCTTCTGCGCGGCTATCCAGCCCTTGGCGGAAGCCAGGCCACTCGCGCGTTTGGCGGGATTAGCGAGTCGTTCGCGCATCTGCGCCAGATCAGCGCCGTTCATGGCGGCCAGATCAGGCAATAGCGGAAGGTTTTGACGCATCTCAGCGTAGCACGCCAGCATCTCATCACACATCGGCTTGACGAACAATTGCATTTCTGGCTCAACCCAGAGCCGGCCGAAGTCGGAGGCAGCCAGTGCCTTTCGCGTGTCGGGCAGATTCGGAAGATTGATCGCGACGGTGGCGTTGCCCGGAAGCAACTCAACCGCAGACACCGGCGTCTCCGCGGCCGGCGCACGAGCGACGACAGCCGATAAAACGCACGTAACCAAAAGAAAGTGGATGAATGGATTTTTGATTTTTGATTTTTGATTGTGGATTGAAGGAGAACCGATTATCTTTTTCGTTATTTTTTTCATACTGTTTTCCTCTGCGTTCTCTGCGCCTCTGCGGTGAACGTTTGCGAAATTCCTATACGTAAACATAATTGACTCTCCGTAAGATGCCCAGCGCGGGCGAAATACCAGCGCTAAAATCGTTAAAGTGGTAAGAGCACGCTGGCACCCTTTCGGGGTGCACAAATCATGAAATCCATTTTCCGGTGGTATCGCTTCGCTCAACCACCGGCTAATAAGGGCGGGTTTGGAACCCGCCCCTACAAATCCTCCGGGTTCTCGCCAAACAGTCATTCATAGGAGCCTCTTGCAAAACCCTCCAAAGTAAGAGACGCGGAAGATATGAAACTAAAAATTAGGCGAGAACATTGAGTTTTTCAAAACAAAAACTCAAAAATCTGGCGAGCATAATGATTTTCTTGAGGCGTACCTAGTTTCTGTTTTCGTAACCGTTCACCACAGAGGCACAGAGGACACAGAGACGAAATCGAATAAGATAACAAAACAGATCGCAGGATCAGTCATCGAATCTAGAGGCAGGATGGCTGGAATTTGCTTGTTATGAAGAGTGCCTGCGAATCAACTGCACGTCCAAGTTTTCAGGGGTAGCATCTGAAAGCAATAC
>JAZDLP010000264.1:0-7124 GCA_043801885.1 Planctomycetota bacterium
GATTGTATGAAGGTCCGGTGGCTTTGATCGGCAAGCGCGTGGAGCTTTTGTATCATCCCAAAGACGAAGAGCATGTCGAGGTCAGGTATCAAAACCAATCCTTCGGCTTTATCCGGCCGGTGGACTGTCATGTGAACTGTCGGATCAAGCGGGATAAGAACAACAATCCCCAAATGGATTCAATCCGTCCAAAAACCGATTATCAGGGCGGCAAGCTCTGGGGAGGACCCAATGGATGATCATTACCGAGCCTTTTTCGGGCTTGCCAGGGAACCGTTTGGAACCGACATCGATTATGCCCACATATTGAAAACGCCGGAAATTGAAAACGTCAGCAACCGTTTCGACTATGTGGTTCGACTGGGATCCGTGGGCATCGTTACCAGAGAGGTGGGCTCCGGCAAATCCACCGCCCTCAGATATGCGCAACACGCCCTGCATCCGTCGGAATACCGGACGTTAAACATCACGGCCACATCAGGCTCCATTATGGAATTTTACCGTCAGCTCAAGGATGCGCTCGACATCAACCTGTCGAGCAACTCCAAAACCGTCATGATCAAAACGACTGGGGTTCACATAAATTGGATAAAACAAATTCGGCCTGTTGTGTTTGCCAAATTTTGGATTCCTGTTTCTTAATTCACGGATATTGTAATTCCCAATTTTGTCTTTTAGGTTTAAATCATTGCTCGTTTCGTCTTTTTCTAATTCATTTAATTCACTTTCAAAGTTTCTTGTGTATATTAGAATATATTCGTGAGTTTTAGCTATTTGCTTATAAGTTTGTCCTCTACTGTTAGACCGAACAATTATTTGAGCAAAGAAATTCTCCTCTCCAAACACCTCATTCATCATAAGCCGCAGATTATGCACCTCGTTATCATCAATGGAGACAAAAATCACCCCATCTTCCCGCAAAAGATTCCTTGCCAAAAAAAGCCGCGGATACATCATGGAAAGCCAGTGGGAATGGTAATGCCCGCTGTCTTTGCTGTTTTTGCGAAACAGTCCTTCACTGGTCATAAATCCAGCCTCATCTTTATCGCCGATACGGCTCAAATATTCTTCTTTTGTCTCGGAGAATTTATCGGGATAAATAAAATTATCATTCCCGGTATTATAAGGCGGGTCAATATAAATCATCTTAATTTTCCCGAAGTAAGATTTTTGCAAAACCTTCAGGACTTCAAGATTTTCACCTTCAATAAAGATGTTTTCCGTTTTATCGAAATTAACGGATTCATCTTTGCAAGGGACAAGTGTTGCTGTAGTAGGAGATTGCAGAACTCTGAAGGCGTCTGATTTCCCTGCCCAGTTAAGGACATACCGCTCATTCTTAAACTCAATATCCTCTCCTAAAGCGGCTTTCAACTTTTCCCAGTCTATTTTATCTTCAGTAAATACTTCAGGAAGATTTTTTTTAAGCTTGCTAATTTTTTCTTCTGTTATGTTTAATGATCTTCCATCTATTGTCATGATGCTACCTCTAATTAAAGGCATCCTTATTCTGACTCCACCAGGTCTCCCAGCCTTCTTTGGAAGTAATCTGTTGTTTGGCGATTAGTTTGAGACCTTCGATAATTTCCTCGCGCGCCGAACGATCATCGGTCATCAGGCCGCGCATCAGCGCGCGGACTGCGGCGTTGCCGCCGAAAGAAACGAGCGCATCAACACAAGCGCAGACTGTGAGCGAGTCTTTCTCCGCCGACAATGCGACGCCCAGCACCGGGAGCGCCGTGTCGTCCTGTTGTCGGCCGCGCCAGACGAGCGCTGCGAAGACTTTCCGGCGCACTTCAGGGAATCCACTTTGAGCGGCCAGTTCCAGCCCTGGTTTAACGGCCGCGCGGTCGCTCAAATTCGCAAGAACATCCACGGCCTCTTCGCCGAAGCCAGCATCGAGGGACGCGCTAATCGCTTCGCCAAGCGCGCGAATCGCTTTTTCACGCGCCGCCTGGCCGCTGGAACGCAACGCGATCTGAGCTTTGATCAGCAGTATTGACCGGTCGGCAATCACTTTGGCCAGCATCCTGTTCTTGGCTTCCGCAGCGAGTCGCTCAGCCTCATTCAGCCGCCGGCGCTCCTGATCGCGGGCGGTCTGAATGTCTTTGATCTGACTTTCTTGCAACCACTTGCCCTCAAATTTCTTCAAGCGCAGATCTTGTTCGGCGATGACGCCAGCTCGCGGATGGTCCGGGTCCACTCGCAGCGCCTGTTCGGCCAGCATGCGGAACTGGGAGTTATTATGCAACAGATCTCGCCACTGCAAAGCCAGCGCGAACATGGCATCGGCATCGTCGCGGCTCAACGCGCGCATTTTGATCGTCAGGCCTGTCTTCCAAGCCTTATCTCTCAATAATCCCAGCTTGTCAAATTCATCCAGATTGAACTGCGCATTCTTACGCAGTTCTTCGATGCGGTGACCGGTCTCCATCAGACTATCGCCGTCGTTTTTCTTCTCCAGCATCGCAATACGTCTCTGATATTTCTGCAAGTCGGGCAGTTCTTTGGCCAGCATGACGACCAATAATTCCACGCCTTTTTCTTTCTTGGAAGTTTGCAGTTCGCCGCACAGGAACAAATTATCGCCGCGCTTCAACGCGCTTGCAGCTTTGAATTTGCTATGATCATCTACGATCACGGTGCCGCGCGAATTAAAGAGCTTGAGTTTGTCCGGCGGCAACGCAAAATCGAATTTGGCTTCAAGGCATACATCTTTATCCACGACTTCGCTGCCAGTCAGGACTGACATGGCAATTTCGCGCCAACTACGATCACCGTAACTGATGAACGTCATAGTAGTGTTATTTGGCAGATTGATGACTTTGCGCGGCAAATCCTCCATATTAACTGTTTCAAGCGTACCGGCCGAAAGAGACGCGCACCATAACGCCAATAAGCAGGCCGACACAACACAGCCTCGTTTACGGATATATTCCAGATAAGGCCGCAACCCAAAAGCGTTGTTGACGGGGAGACGGGGAGACGGGGAGACGGAGAGAAGATAATCCGGGCAGCTATCGAAGTTCATAAATCGTCCTCTGTTACAAAGAATCCTTTGCATTATTAATGATAAATCAACTTTTATACTATTATTGAGTCCAGTGTTTCTAATGTAGATTTATGCTACTTATAATGCGCTTAACTTTAGATAAACTGGACTCATGGCCTGCGCTACGGCTTTCCCTCCGTCGGCGTTGAAGGTGCCACGAGTGGCGCCGATTCTGGCAACGGATTCTCCACAATTACAGGTTTGAGGAAATGTCCTTTGCGTTCGACATCCAGCAACAGCAGTTCCGGGCCCTGTGGCGTCTTGTGGAAGAGCACTGCCGGACCCAGCATCTGTGGCGCGTGATGAAATTGCGGTCCAGCCATCCAAACGCCATCCGGCAATGAAAAGTAAAACCCGCTCTGGTCCGACCCAATGATGAACAAATCTTCCTGACCATCGCCGTTAAAGTCACAGACTAGCAGGTTGCGCGCCGATGCAGGCAAAACCAACGGTTTGCCCACTACTGTAAACCGGCCACCCTGTTCCGCGAACACCAGTAATTGGCAAGTTTCGCCGCCCACTATCACAGCCAGTCGCCGTGAGACGCCAGTTGTCTCGTTAAACGGCGTAGCCGCAATGATCAAGTCTGAAGCGCCGATGTCCGAAGCGATGGGCGCGCCGCCTTTGTCCCACAGTCCCTTATTCCAAGCCACATACTGCAGTGGCTTCTCCGCCAGAGGCAGCACGACCAAAAAACCAGGACCAGCGGACGCGGAATTCCAGGCAAAGACATTGCCCTGAGCGCCGCTCAACGGCAGTGGCACACTGATCGGCGCGCTGAAACTGCGCATCGGCGCGGGCGTAAATGATGTGATCACCAGGCGTCCGCCCATCCCCAGCAGCGCAGCGATCTCCATTTTTTTGTCGTTATCCATGTCGCTGACAGCCAGCGCCACTGGTCCTGGCCCAATTTTAAGCTTTGAACCTTGAACAAGTTGTTGCGCTTCTTGATGGAACATGATTAATTCGCCAGACTGCCAGTTGGTTGCCAGCAGAGCGTCAGTGCCATTGCCGTCCAAGTCGCCGGCGTAGATGGCAGAAAAACGCCCGCCTGTAATCAGTTGTGTTGGCGTCGGCAAGGGATTGTCGAGCCGTCGCAGATAGACGCGCACCCATCCGCGGCTGAACTCGCCTGCCGCCGCTACTAAATCCACTAATCCGTCACTATTCAAATCGGCGACAGCCCACGCCGCGTTCATGCGCGCGTCAATGCTCAAGTCCAGCGCCGGATGTAGTTCGTAGCCGAACTGCATCCTTAAAATAATCGGCATGGTCGCCAAAAACAGATGGCGATTAGCGCCATCTGTTCCGCTGATGACCATTTCCGTTCTGAACTGCATGCCTTTTTTCAGTGCGTCGAAGTCCGTTGGTTTCGGAATCCAAGTGACGGTATGCGTAGCATCTAATATCATGCCTTCGGGCGGATCCTTGAGCGTATAACTAATTTGGGCATCGGGAACAATCGTGGCCAGCTCTTCGGTTCCTGCCAGTGTCGGAGTGTAAGTCCAGCGCACAAACGGCATGACTACTGCCTGCGGCTCGTTAATGATCTTGATCTTGCTGCCATCAAATATCTTTTCCGGCGACGATGGCGGTGGCGGCTCGATCTTTCCATCGTCCGGCGACGCCTGTTGAGGCGGCGGCAACACACCAAGCTTTTGCAGGATTGGATTGAGCCTGCCCAGATAGTATAGGACGCCCAACGCAGCAATCAGTACGCTCATCACACCGAGAATCGCCAAACCTTTTGATTTGCGCCTGGTTTGGCTTTCCGCCAATATTTGCGTTTGCGACGACTGATTACTGGCATTCGTCATCAGCGTCGGAGCAGGCACGGACGAGTCGCCCATGATCGCCAGACAGTTAGAGCACATTGCCTTGCCTTCGTGCTGCTTGATCTCGTTTTCAGAGAAAAGACGCAGACACAGTTCGCAATGGATGGCCTTCGCATCGTCCGATTGTGTGGCGACCGCCACGCTCGAGAATTCATTCGTCACTTCGGTCTGATTGCTTTCGGCGAACCGTTCCAAGCTCGGTTCGTTCAGGACGACTGCATTCGTCGGCGCAGTCGCTGTGGGTGCCGACGCGGTTTGAGCAGAACCGTTCGACGCTGGCGCGACTGCAGACAACAAAGCGACAGGCGGCAGCGTAAAGGGCGGGATCACGGTCAGATTGGCCTCTTCCATTACTGTTCTCATCCAATCGCATATACGCGCGCTTTCTTCGATGTCCGGCTCCAGTTCCAGAAAACGAGCATAAGCGGAGGCGGCTTCGACGTTGCGTTGAAACCGGCGCAATATGAAGCCGAGGTTATTGTGAGCTTCCGCGTAATCGGGGTCGCAGCGAATGGACTGTTGCAGGGCCATCAGAGCTTCGTCGTACCGCTCCAGATCAATCAACGCCATTCCCAGATTATTGTAGCCTATGGCGAACGTGGGATCGGTCTGAACGCACTCTTCGTAGGCGGCCAGCGCCTGTTCGAATTCCTGACGATCATAATAATCCAATCCGCGCTGCAGATGCTGCTCGGCCAGCGCGCGATTGCCCTTTGCGTCTGTCTCGCCTGGCTGCGAATTCGGCGTCAACGCCGAAAAAATCGCCGCATCGGGTTTGTAGTTGTAGTCATCAGCCATTTTTATCAACTCTTTCGGTCCGGCAGAACAGCTTCGTCCACCAGCAGATTAGGAATTCCGTCAGCGTCGAACTTATAAAATCGCCCGCATTGTTTGCACTTCAATCCAGCGGGATTTTCCGTTGGCCATTGCAATTCCAATTCTCCCTTGAGCAGGGACACGACATGCTGTGCCTCTACCTCCTGTTCCGGACGCGTAACACACCAGGGACAAGCCAGTATCTTCAACAATTCAGCGTCAATCATACCGCATCTTTTTTCTGCAACCGTCCAATCTGTTTTCTTATTTAGTTTCATCTCTGTGTCCTCTGTGGCTCTGTGGTGAACGATTGCTATTTCCGTATTTTGAAGCAACGGTGCCGAATACTCGCGTGACATCAGCCAAGCCGCCAATCCCGGCAGCTTGGCAAGAATATAGGTTGCTTGCACAGCGGTGGCAAGGTCGGCTCCATAATTTATACCAGCTACGAGAAAAAACAATTCGTCGTACAGTAGCTGCCCCACTCCAATCGCCGCAAAGGCGGCAAACGAACAAGCAAAACTGGAGATAAACCAAGCAACAAAAAACAACCAAAAATCCGGCAGACCAAAGCCTAACCCGCCAATCAATGTATAACCGGCGCTCACGCCTAGTATATGAACGCACAGCGACAGCAGCCATGTTTTCAAGATCACGCCAGGCCGGTCGCGAAACCGTTGCAGAGAATCGTAAGCGCGATTAAGCGTGTCGCCCAGCGGCAATTTGTGCAGCGCCCACTGCATCGGTCGCCAGTTGTAAACGCGTCGTGAAAACAACATCCCGGCACCGATCAGTAACACCGCGCAAACAACGACCAAACTTATAAAGCATATCCGTATTCTGGGAGTACACCACATCACATCCAGACGATATATAGCCGCCACCAACATCAGAAACAACAGCCCAAACAGCCCCAACAGGCGGTCCATCACAAGTGTACTCGCCGCCTCGGTCCGCCGTCCGTAAGGGATTCCGCGCACCAGATAAACAGCTTTAACCACATCGCCGCCCACAGACGTCACCAGAAACGCATCGAAGAACGCGCCGAGGTAAGTCAACCGCAACATCGTCCAGTAACCGATAGGGAACCCTTGCGCGGCCAAGAGCAGGCGCAATCGTTGCGCAGTAATAAACAACTGGGCCGTGAGAGCGCCAATAGCCACCAGCAATATGCTCGGCGTGGTGAACAAACGTCTCATATTGTCGAAGTTGATCATCTGGCGAGATAGGACGTAGTATAAGCATCCGGCTGCCAGCAAAATCTTCACCGCAGGCGCTCGCCAACGATACAGCGCACGCGTTTGATTCATTTTGTGGCCTAAACCTCTCTTTTCTTGAAATTTGGTAACCGTTCACCACGAAGGCACAAAGACACAAAGATGAACAGATTTGAAAAGTAGTTATTGAGTCTAGTTTATCTA
>JAZDLP010000276.1:0-16151 GCA_043801885.1 Planctomycetota bacterium
CTGATCGCTTATCAAACCAAAATTCTTGTCGTGATCGCAAAGTTTCTTCGGCCTGCAGCGATCCAACCTGAGCTTCGTACCGCGCGCAGTCGTAGGTAGCGCCGCGAATGGGGATCACTTGATCGTTCATCGGTCGAGCGATCAATAGCGCGCCGGTCGTGCATGCGGGCATAAATAATGAGAAACGCACTGGTTCGCGTTGTGCTAGAGCATTTTTATTTATCTGATACCACTGATGGATAATCTCTATCTCGATAGGAATGAAGGTGCTGGGGCTGAGCGGAATGTCGCGATGATCCATAGTGTCGTTACCTCGAAAGGAGGTTACGTCTATGCCGCTGGCGCTGACATAACCGACAAAACGCTGCGCCTGGCCGCCGGTGGTCTGAGCGAAATCGTAAGCCAACACGTGGCCATCCACAGGGTTGCACCAAGCTCGGTAGCTGGAGACTACCCGTAGCATCTCGCCGAGATTGTCCATAAGCATCTCGGTCTCTTCTTCGATACGCAAAATGCGACTGGGCGACTGCTTGCGCCGCTGCGCAAGCGCCTGTGTGATCTTGTCCGCGTTCGGCGCTTGCGATAGCGCGACTTCCTCCGGTTCGTAACGGATTAGCGCCTGGTAGATTGCGCCGCCTTTGCGCGTAGTCAGTATGGTGTTGATGCGGCGCGCGGCGTGGCCGTAATTGCGGCCAATGAACAAACCCGTTGGTGTGTCGCTGGATGTCGGCTGCGGCGACATGCCGTTAGGGACAATGGATGGATGGATGGTGGCGGGCGGCTGCGGCTGCGGCGCGGATCGCTTGGCGATGACTGCCAGCAATAGCGCGCCACCAGCTATAACGATACAGAATATTATGCCGAAAAATAGTCGTCTGTCCGCCAAGATAAACATCCTTAATTGCCGCAGAAACTTATCCGAGCCGCGTGCGTTAGCAAGCGGTCACGCCAACCGCTCCCTAACGGTCGCGGCTCGGATAACAGCAACCGCTCCCTAACGGTCGCGGCTCGGATAACAGCAATCACCCCCTAACGGTCGCGGCATTGTAAGCCATACTCTGATCCAATTCAACGCTTTTGTGCATTATCCGAGTCGCACGCATTAGCAAGCGGATATAACGAACGCTTTCGAGTCGTGCGTAGTGCGAAACCTAACATAAGATATATTATCGGACGATACGATAGCGACACAACTGCCCGCCGGACCCCTCCAACCGTTACCAGATGATTCCGATGATGCGGCACATCGCGAGCTATCTGCCGGTGGGTTTTGCAGAGCGGAAGCCGCGGCTGACCGACGAGTGGCCATACGTCAGCGCCCAAACATCCGCGGGTCTGGGTCCGAAGCAATATGCTGATTTCGTTCACCGTTACAACTGTCGCCTCGCGGAGATATACACTAGCGGAGTATATTATCACGGCTGCGAGTGCTTGGACCAGAAGCTTCCGATTATCGCCACGCTGCCAAATCTGCGACGGCACCACGTCTCGCCGTGGAGCTCAGTGGCGGCCGCGACGAAACAAACTGTGGCGCCGTGAACTTAGAAGTCCACGCTCACCCCGGCAAAGTCTTTTTCGGGGCGACGCGTGGTGATATGCGCAGGGAGATCGAAGGATTAGTCGCCGACCTGCCGGCTGCCCCATGAGCCTGCATTTGAGCGATATCCACTCGGTGAATGGCAAGCCGGAAATCCTGCGCGTCTGGGTCGAAGAGACGCAGGCGGTAGCCGTCAAGTAGCCTCGAGGACTTCGGATGTCCCCTCCCCTATTCTGAATTTCCGCAACCGTTCAGTCTATTTTTAGCCACAGAGGACACAGAGAATTTTGATTTTTAAGTTTCTATTCATTTCTGCGTACCTCTGTGTCCTCTGTGGCTCTATAGTGAACGGTTACGAATTTCCTATACATTGAAAATAATTAATCTTGAATTATACTTTTAATAATATTAGATCGCGTTTGTGCGCCACGAAGAATTGGAGATGATTTCAATGCGCAAGCTGATCGTTAAAGATACTCTAAGGGAAATTCCGATTGGCGCAGGTCTCACCATCGGCAGTCTGCCATCCAATAATATTCAACTCAAAAGCAAGCAAGTTGAAGATCGGCATGCGCGTCTGGTGAAGAGTGGCGAGCATATTTATATTGAGGATTTGGACAGCCGACACGGCTTGACGGTGAACGGCAAGAAGGTAATGCGCTGGGCGTTGAAGAAAGATGACATCATCGAGATCGGCGAGACGGCGCTGATTTATGGCGAGGATAATCAGCCTGAGCCGCAGCTCGCGTCGCCAAAACCTGCGCCGCAACAGCCCGCATCGTCAAAACCCATTCTGCCGTCACTCGTATCGCCCAAGCTTGTGCCGCCGCAACCTGCGCCGTCAAAATTCGTGTCGCCGAAACCATCGAGTACGCCTGGCAGTTCCAGCCGCCATCCGGTTCCAGTATCCAGTGGCGGTGCATCGGGTTCGCGATTGGTCTCCGAACAAGCGCGCGCGCAACAGAGCGTGCCGGGTGGCGAAGTCGCTCGTGTCTCTGTGGCCAGTCGAGCCGCATTAAAAGCTATCAGCTCATTGGATATTCAAACGTCAGCCCCAAAAATACAACCGGTAGACAACAAGTCAACGTTGCGTCTGATCTTGGCCATTGTGGGACTGCTGGTAGCTTGCGCCGGCGCGATTTTCTTTACTTGCTCACGCGGCAGCGCACGCGTGAAAGGAAACACTCCCGACGAATGCGCAGCCCTCACCCGTCTCAGAACGAAAGGATTAAAAGAATCGTTAGATTTATTTACGATCAAAGAGCACATTTTTAAAGCTCGCGTCTGGAAAGATATCGAAGACTTGCTAGGTGAACCGGATTTGACCATGCGTGGGAATATCGCGCTGTATACAGATGAGCAGGGCACTTATGATCAGCGAGGCGACGAATTCAAAGTCTATTATGTTAAAGATCCTGTTGAGAGTAATAACGATAAGACCAGTCCGCTGGCCGCGATCATTCTGTTTGAGGTTCATCCGAATAAGCGCGTAGAAATTTTCGGAGGTAGATATTATTCCCGCGCGAAGTTATTGCCGAAGAAGGAACGCGAAGCTTTTGCTCGTCTCAAAACGAAAGGGCCAAAAGAATCGCAGGATCTGCTCACAATCAAATCGCATATTCAAAAAGCTCGTTTCTGGAAAGATATCGAGGGACTGCTGGGCGAGCCTGATCTGACCATGCGCGGAAATATCGCGCTGTATACAGATGATCGTGGGACTTACGATCAGCGAGGCAACGAATTCAAAGCCTATTATGTTCGAGAGGTTGCGGAGAGCAATAATAACCTAGCCACGATTATTCTATTTGAGATTCATCCAGACAACCATATCGAAAATTTAGAAACCAGATGTTACTCCCGCACGAAATTGCCGCCGAAGAAAAAAACTGTCGGAAAGTAACGGTTATTGATCGCACTCGTAGGATCGTCAGCGCCTCATGCATAATGTATTGCAAGACTTATCATTGTGCGAAGAGATCGCCACGCTGAAGACTCAGCGCCAGGCGGTTCTGCTGGCTCATTATTATCAGGACGGCGCGATTCAGGAGCTGGCCGATTTCACCGGCGACTCGCTGAAGCTGGCGCGCGCAGCGGCCAAAGTAACTTCGCCGGTTATAGTGTTCTGCGGTGTGCACTTCATGGCCGAGACCGCGAAAATTCTTAACCCCGATAAAAAAGTACTGCTGCCCGATCTGGAGGCCGGCTGTAGCTTGGCCGAATCTTGTCCGCCCACTGAACTGAAACGATTCCAAGACGAACTACGAGCTAAAGGAATCCGGTTCCAGACCGTCACGTACATTAACTCAACCGCCGCGACCAAAGCGCTCTCCGATTGGATCGTAACCAGCGGCAATGCTATGGAGATCATCGAGCGTGTGCCGCGCGAGTATCAGATTCTCTTCACGCCTGACCAACATCTCGGCCGATACCTTATGCAAGAGACCAAGCGGCCTTTCATTCTGTGGCGAGGCTCCTGCGTTGTTCATGAAGTGTTCTCCGTCAGCGATCTGATCAAGTTGAAAAAAAAATATTCGAAAGCCATCGTTATAGCTCATCCTGAATGCCCGCAGTCCATGCTGGAGCAAGCTGATTTTATCGGCGGCACCGAAGGCATGTTGCAGTTCGTCGGCCAGCATGCCGCGCCCGCCACGTTTCTAGTCGCCACGGAAGTAAATATGATCTGGCAATTTAAGAAACGTTATCCACAGCACGAGTTCTTGCCGGCGCCAGGCATCGCCTGCGCTTGCAGCGCTTGTCCGTACATGGCCAAGAACACACTGGAGAAAATCCGCAACTGTTTGCGCGACATGAAACCGGAGATCGCCTGGCAATCCGAGTTCGACGCGGCCAAAGAAGTGATTATGCGCAGTCTGCTTTAGCCACATAAAAAAGTTGAACATGGATGGACAGGATAAACAGGATATTGAGGAGACTGTAGCATCAGTACAGCATAAGCAGTACAGAGGAAAACAGCATGAACGCATCCGCCTTTCCAACTAAATACTGGCATAAACTTGACGATGGCCGCATCCAATGCGATCTGTGTCCGCGCTTCTGTCGGCTGCGCAACGGCCAGCATGGATTGTGCTTTGTGCGAGCTTGCGAGAACTTCGAGATCGTCCTGACTACTTACGGACGTTCCAGCGGCTTCTGTGTTGATCCGATTGAAAAAAAACCGCTCAATCATTTTCTGCCGGGCACAGCGATCCTTTCGTTCGGCACCGCCGGCTGCAATCTGACGTGCAAGTTTTGCCAGAACTGGAACATCAGCAAGTCGCGAGAAACCAATACGCTGGCCGACGAAGCTACGCCCGATACCATCGCTCGCGTCGCGCAGGAACTCGGCTGCCGCAGTGTCGCGTACACTTATAATGACCCTACAATCTTCCACGAGTACGCGATTGATGTGGCGCAAGCCTGTCGTTTGCGCGGTCTCAAGTCTGTCGCGGTAACTGCCGGTTACGTCTGCTCCGAGCCGCGCGAGGAATTTTATCGTTACATGGACGCGGCCAACGTGGATCTCAAAGGCTTCACCGAACAATTCTACAAACAGTTCTGCGGCGGCCATCTGCAACCCGTGTTGGAAACGATTGAGTATCTCAAAAAAAAGACGAACATCTGGCTCGAACTGACAACGTTGCTGATTCCGGACGAGAACGATTCGGAGAAAGAGATCGAGGAGATGACGCAGTGGGTCGTCGAACACCTCGGCCCAGACGTGCCGCACCACTTCAGCGCGTTTCATCCCAGTTGGCGACTTCTCGACAAGCCCGGTACGCCGCCAGAAACAGTAAAACTCGCGCAGCAGATTGCATTAAAGAACGGCACCCGCTATGCTTACACTGGCAATATCCGCGATCCCGAAGGTGGCAGCACCTTCTGTCACGTTTGCCATCGAAAACTGATCGGCCGCGACTGGTACAAACTGAGTGCGTGGAATCTGACGCCAGATGGTAAATGCAAGTTCTGCCATGCGCCTTGCGCGGGCGACTTCGACGCTCACCCTGGCAATTGGGGTGACAAACGACTACCAGTGCGGCTGGCGGATTACTGAAAGGGGAGACGGGGAGACAGGATGGCTAAAATTTACTTATTGAGTCCAGTGTTTCTAATGTAGATTTGTGCTACTTATAACGCACTTAACTTTAGATAAACTAGACTCAATAATTACTTTTCAAATCTGTTCATCTTTGTGTCTTTGTGCCTTCGTGGTGAACGGTTACGATATTACTCTGATTTAAACCATACCAAAAGAAGAGATGCTTGTGGTCGAAAAACGCGACTACTACGAGGTATTAGGGCTTAAGCGTGATGCGTCGCGGGACGAGATCAAGTCTGCGTTTCGCCAACTGGCTAAACGCTGGCACCCTGACCGCAATCCGGAGCACAAGGCTGAGGCCGAAGAGAAATTCAAAGGGATCGCTGAGGCTTACTCAGTGCTCTCGGACGACCAAAAGCGCGCGCAGTACGATCAGTTCGGACACGCGTGCGTCAGCGGGTCTGGCAGAACGGACTTCCACGGCGTCTCGGTAGAAGATATTCTCAACCAGTTCTTTGGTGGACGGGGCGGCTTCGGAGGCGGCGGGGGCGGCTTCGACGATCTATTTGGTGGTCAGCAAGAATCTACCGATCAGGGCGCGTCGTTACGCTATGACATCGAGATTGATCTCAATCATGCGTATCGCGGCGTCACCAAGACGATTGATATCACTCGTAATGAATTGTGCGATACTTGCAAGGGCACCGGCGCCAAAGTCGGCACTCGTCCCACGGAGTGCGCTTCCTGCCGTGGGAGCGGTTACGCCACGCGGAGTCATGGCTTTTTCACTATGCGCACCACCTGTTCGCATTGCGGCGGGCGCGGAGAGATTGTACAGGCGCCTTGCCAGACATGTCGTGGAGCGGGGCAGCAGCGCAAGAAAGTCCGGCTGGAGGTGCCCATTCCAGCCGGCATCGAAGATAATACGCGTATTCGTTTGCAGCGTCAGGGCGAAGCTGGATTAAATGCGTCGCGCGGAGATTTGTACGTGTTCGTGCATGTCAAATCGCATGATATCTTCGTCCGTCGCAAAGATGATATTTTACTATCTATTCCGATTCCATTTACCATGGCGGCGCTGGGTGGCGAAGTAGAGGTTCCCACTTTGGAAGGCGCCGCTCGGTTGACGATCCAAAAGGGCACCCAATCCGGAAAAATTCTAAAAATGGCGGGATTGGGCATGCCGAATATACATGGATATGGCAAGGGCGATCAATTAGTTCGTATCGCGGTGGAAGTGCCTAAAAAAGTTACGAGCGAACAGGAAGAGCTGTTACGTAAATTGGCCGCGCTGGAAAAAGTTAACGTTACTCCTCATAATCGCTCAATCTTTGGCAAACTATACGATTTCCTGGGAGAAGAATAAAGATTGGATTGCAGGCGAGACGCCTGCGCTACGGAGCGTCTATGATTAAAATTAATCTCAATAAGTCGGAATCTGTCGCGCCTGATGCTATCAATGAGCCGGCGGAACTTGAGGAAGTGGAAGTAAGGACTGAAGTAGCGGATGAAATAGAGACGGAAAAAACGATTGAATCGCCGAATGTGTCGTCGCTTAAAGCTGGGAAAGAAATGCTGGCCGAAGATGTGGAAACCTTTTGCGCCGATCTGGAATGTTTCTTCAGGCGCGCGTTTGACGAGATACCGAATGCTTCGGATGTCGGCGAGATCCGCGCGCAACAGGTCGCATTTCGAAATATAGTTCAGCGCGCCAGCGCGCTCGGCGCCGACGCGAACGATCAACTCGCGACTCTGACCACAGAATGCGAGCAGTTGCGCGACGCGGTCGTGCGATCTCGCGCTGATTTTCTAAATTATCAATCGCGCAGCCAGAAGGATCTGCAGCGCGCTGAAGAGCTGGCGCTGCGAGGTTACGTCGCCGATATACTACCGGTTCTGGACAGCTTGGAATTAGCCTTGAAGGATGTCCGCGGTAATCAGCCCGAGGCTCAATGCATGCGCGAAGCGCTCGCGCTGGTCGAAAAATCGCTGTGCCAGGCTCTGACGGTGCGCGGTCTGGAACGCATCGAGACGCAGGGCAAGTTATTCGACCCAAACCGCCACGAAGCCGTGGCCAAGCGTCCTGTAGTTAATGGCGAAAACCCTCAGGCGGCGCTCGAAGAACTACGCGCCGGCTACCTGTGGAAGGGCTGCGTACTGCGTGCGGCGCAAGTACTGGTCGCCGATAAGGAAAGTGCGAAACTTGGGTTAGGGATCGGTTCTTGACCGCTATTTTACGAAAATGCGGAAGAGGTCGTTGTAGAAACTTAGCACCAGCAGCGCGCCGATGATGAAAAATCCCACGTATTGAAAAGCTTCCTGAACCTTCGGCGCCACGGGACTGCCTTTTAACTTCTCGATCAGCACCATCAAGATATGCCAGCCGTCCAGTAGCGGGATGGGAATAAGTTGCAGTACGCCTAAGTTTAGCGAGAGAAAGGCTAGAAACCAAAGAAACTTGATCAGCGTCTGAGTACTGGCCACCTTGTACACTGCGTGACCAATACCGACGACACCGGAGATCGCGCTCTTGTCCACGTCACCGGTGAACAGGCTTCGCAACACAGTAAATACGCTGCCGGAGAACCGCAACGTATCGTTCCACGCCACCGACAATGCCTCGCTAATCCCGCCTTTGCATTTATACTTCTCGACGCTCATGCGTTCTTGCATAAAAACGTACTGAGTCGAACCAGGCGGTGGCACAGTCAAATCTATAGTGGTCACGTCCGCAGTCTGCGCATTGCGATTCTGGCTAAAGTACAGTTTGCCGCGCTTCCAGACGAGTGTGTAGGGATTATTGCCTTCCCACTCCTCTTCCGGCTGGAATCCCAAAATATAACAATCTTTGCGCAAGCCTTTCTTATAAGCTTCTGCGTCGTCTTCGATCATCGTCACCTGGCTTACGACTTCGAGTAGTATGCCGAAGACGTAATCGCCATCTTCGTTCTTCTCGGCCGCTAATGTGACTTCAATCGGATTTTCTTGCCCCAGCCGTCTGAGGATAAACTTCTGCGGTTTGCCTTGCGAACGTGGCGCTGCGGTCAGCATGTCGGCAAGCTTCTCGATTGGTCGGTCGCCGATACTGACAATCTCATCCCCTTTTTTAAACGCGCCACTTTTGGCCGCCGGCAGGTCCTCTAACTTTTTGTTTTCTCTTGGATCTTCGCGAACCGCGATGATGTTTCGAGTTTTAAAGCCCAGCGGCAGCGCCATTTCGAACGAATATGCGTTTAGTCCAATGCTCGGCGCTCCGATCTTTTTATCGGGTTGCGTTTTGACCTTCACGTAGGCCGTGTCGAACAAACCACCATGGCGTTCAATGTGCAGTTGCAAATCCTTGCCACGAGGCAAGCCCGCCACTTGCAGCATGGTTTCGAAGAAACTCTTCACCGGTACGCCGTTGACGGCAATGATGCGGTCGCCTTCCTGGAGATGCGCTGGCGAACCATCCTTCTCCAGAACAGCTTCGGCAAGCGGCTTGGAAGGCATGATCAACCCTATCCGCGCCGGCTCGATCTCCATGCCAACCCAGTAACAGATAGTGAAAGCCACGATGGTAAATAATAGATTAAAGATAGCGCCGGCGGCGAGGATCGTTACTTTTCGGCCCGGACGTTTATTACGGTAGTCGCGCGAGTCCTGGTTGGGTTTGAGATTTGGATTAAAGTCATCCTGTCCAGCCAACTTGACATATCCGCCGAGAGGAATCAGCGACAGAGCGTAGACTGTCTCGCGCCAGGTGAACGAAATCAGATATGGCCCCATCCCAAGAGAGAAGACATGCACGCGCACACCATTCCACTTGGCGAGTATAAAATGCCCGAACTCATGAATGAATATCAGTCCGGAGAATCCGAGAATAAGACCGAGCGTGCCAAATAACATTATGTAATCCTTTTAGATAGACAGTTTTTAACAACCAAGCTCACCTAGAAACGTGTTCCCCGCTTCCGCAAGGCGCTCGGCCCTATCATCGAGCCACTGCGGAAACTTCTCAATCGAAATGGAAGTGAAATTCTTATCGATGAACTGCTGGGCTAGTTTGTCTGCTGATATTTTATATTTCGTCACGTAGTTCATTGGGTCTGTTGCGCTAATATGGATGTTGATTGTTGGCCCGATCACTGCGATATTCGCCAAGGCTTCGATTTGTGTGTCATCTACTTTCCCCTCTAAGTACTTCCTTGGAAAGACATGGTGCCACTGAGGTCGAAAGTCTGTTAACAACGTCACGCCCTCGAACCCAATTCGATGGCCCTGCTCATCCCAGTCTTTAGCCTTGTTTCGATAAATGAGCAGGTAGAGCAGGAATCGCCCAAAACGGGCATCGCCGTAGTCACGTAAGAAGTCATCTCGTGAAAGGGGTTCCTTCTGGGAGAATCTCAAGAGCAGATGACTCGTGGCCTCCTTGAGCGAACTGCATGCATCCACATCGCGGAGATCCTCGTCAAGCGACGTCGCGCCGGAACCGCTATATCGACCGAAGCGTGATGCCTGCAAGAACCAGTACAGCGCGATTGGGAAGTCCTTGTCATCGCCATATTTATCGATCATCGCCACGAGCGGGATCATCGCAGCCTGCGTCGGCATAGGATCATTACTAAAAATGCCGAACTCCTTAAATCGCGCTATGAGTCGTTTCCAAGCATTAGCTGTCCGATCCCAAGCAGGCTTGATCTTATCGGCCTCCCAGAATCCGTCTGGAATATCGCGAAAGCGAACTTTCTTGATGCCCACCCCGGTCATCGTGCGAAACAGTAGATTTGGATCGATAGCAAAGCCAGCGTCGCCGAGCACTTTCAAGTACGGCAAGAAGGTTCCGCGTACCCAACCGGGATTGCGTGCCGCCACTACTCCCAAGTAAATGTCCGCTTCCGTAACTCGGGTGCCGCGGCTGTTAAGCCGAGAAAAGACCTCAACCACATCCTCGAGTTCGTGGTTGATTGTGATGACCACCATATCCTTATCTCGAATCTTACGAATGCGATCAAGCTTAGTGTAAACCTCCATCGCGTCCATATTACTACAAAAACCATCAGCCTTGACGCGCTTCGCAAGTTCTTGGAGTGACTGCTGATTCTTTTCTTTATCAGTGTCAAGCACTAAGATTTCCCGAACTGGAACATAGCGTGTTTGAGAAGCCTTGCGTATCGCAGCATTCGCTACCCAGAAATATGGCGGCTCTATTGCGTTTACGTCGAACCTGATGTCATACTTCGCAACTATTTTGTTCCAGTCGTCCATGGATGGCCACCAGTATGGTTTCCTGCCAAAGAGAATGCAGAGAGCCGCAGTTCGTTGCTGACCATCCACTACCCAGAGGGCAGGCCGCTGAGTATCGTGCGTGTGCTGTTCTTCTACTGGCCCACTGCTGTTCCAGACAAGAAGCGATCCGATGGGGTAGTCCAACCATAATGACTCGAGCAAGTCGCGGACTTGGGTAGGCTTCCAGACAAATCCTCGCTGGAATTCGGGTATGCTCCAACTGTGAGCTACAGCGCGATCTACAAGCTCGCGGATCTTTACTCCTTCGTAAGCCATTCGTCACTCCTTTCGCGAGTTGGCGCGATCAAGGGACTGTCGGAAAACAACTTCAGAAAATCTGCTTGCGGCGGACGGCGTGACACTTCGTCAGGCTCACGCACCGTGTCTACTTCGGAGATACGGCTTGCTCGCCTTCCTCGTTCCACTTGTTCGGCGCGGCGCATCTTTCCTTAATTTATTTTCCGACAGCCCCTAACGTCGAAAATCACGGACGGCGAAGCCGTACCGTGGATTTCCTTGTTGGCTTCTCCTGTGTCTTCACGACTTTAAGGCTTCCGAACGCCGCCATGTAGTCGAAATCTCGGTCATTGTGCAGCAAGGGAATATCATGTTCGATCGCTACGGACGCAATCATGCAGTCCACGGCATTCCGAATCGTGATCCCCTTGCATCGTAAGGCTCGGTTCAAGCTTGCGCACTTCGGGAGTATCAGTCCCATGAAAGAAATCGATCCAGACTGTTGTGTCGACAATCGTCACCGGATTCCTCGCCCTCTGCGCCAAGCTCGAAGATCGCCCTGCCACAAAATCCGGCCTTTCAGTTCCATGACCTTCTTCTGGCGCCCGTGTCTCAACAGTTCCCGAAGAGCGTAGTCAATCAGAGAGCGCTGTGTCGGAATGCCCGTGATTTCTCGACACTTCTCGACCAGAACTTCATCCAGGACAACATTCGTTCGAGTCATCTGCGTCAACTCCTTTTATACACCTTCTTTGTCGGTAAACCAAGCCATGCCAGAGGTAATTCATTGAATTTGTAGTGACAATTGACGCTGTGTATGTAATCTAACACATCTTTGTATCCTGGTTTTTTGAACCAGTCACTCAAAACATATACATATTCGACTTTTAATCCCAATGGCGCAACCAGTTTCAAATACTGCTTTCGTTTGAAATCACAGGTCTGTAACTTTTCATCAACAGATCCTGCCACCTGTTGATATTTGATTTCAATAATAAACAATGTCTCGCGAATGATGACAAACATCGCATCATCCGGCAATAGTTTTTTGAAAATCATTTCTCTCCAATTGATATTGAATTCCTCTAAGAATTTGTAAAAATCGTGTTTCTTAAAGCATCTGGCAACTAATGTGTGTTTGAAGAAAACACACATTCCTGCTTTATCGGGAATCTTCTCAATTCTGTATCCAGGAATTTTTCCAAGAAGTATCAGGAGGTCAACTTTGCTCTCAAAGTCCAATCCGGTGAGCGTATTTGCACCGCCAAAACCACCTGTTTTCATCTGGATACCCCAAAGAATTCAAAAGAAGATTCTCTATCTTTGATTGCCATTTCAAGGCGCTTTGAAGATAATTTTATGTAATCAGTTTCCAGTTCACACCCAATAAATCTGCGCCTAAGTTTTACGGCGGCAACACCAGTAGTCGAACTTCCAGAGAAAGGATCAAATACCAAGTCGCCTTCTATGGTGCTTGATAAGATAATTCTTTCCACAAGTTGAATGGGTTTTTGCGTTGGGTGCTTACCGAATACTTTTTCATTGCCATTTGGCGCGGTAATAGTCCAAACTGACTTCATCTGTTTGCCAGCATTTATTTCCCGCATCTTGTCATAATTGAAAGAATGTTTTGCCTTTTCATTCTTTGCAGCCCAGATGATCGTCTCTGTGGAATGCGTGAAGTACCGACAAGACAGGTTGGGAGGGGGGTTGGGTTTTTCCCAGGTAATATCATTTAGCAACTTCATTCCCAATTGCTGCATGGCGTAACCAACAGAGTGAATGACATGGTGAGTCCCGGAAACCCAAAGTGTTCCATTGGATTTCAATAACTTCTGGCATCTTGAAAGCCATGCAATATTAAACTCATGATTCATTTCAGGGCCGTTTGATTTGTCCCATTGCCCTTTGTCTACTTTTACCATTTTGCCAGCGTGACAAGTTATGCCACCATTCGACAAAAAATACGGTGGATCGGCAAATATCATATCGAACCGGCCATCAGGGTACTTGCCGATCAGCATATCCATGAATTCAATACAATTAGTATGATAAAGCCAAACGCCGAATTCATCGTTTCGGAAGACGCATTGATTTGGAGAGTATTCAGAACTCTCTATAACCATCAGGGGGAATGAACGATTGTCCTCAATCTCATCGTATTTCATCTGTGAAATTGTCTCCCGTTCTTTTTCTGATGTCTAACCTATCTATTCGCGCTCTTGTCCAACCCATATTATGAAAGCATCTCTTGTAACACAATCACTGACAAATTAGGAACTCGTTTGAAACTTTGGTCATTTGTCACAAAGATAATTTCGCCTTGGGTTAATGCGGTGGCGGCATGAATCGCATCAGGGGCTTTCAATCCCGTTGCCGCCCTTAGAGATGCCGCGTGTTCCAAAATAGACAGTGTGATGGGGCTCAATCTTTTCCACAGTATAGATCACGGTATTCGCGTCAACATATACATATCCTGATGGCGGTAAAATTAATGTCCCCATGTCTCATGTTCCTCCTGAAGATAGTGTTCGACGTCTGCAGCAGTCTGAAACATCCGGTGTCCTGAGGTTTCGGTCAAAATATCCATCACGGATCGTTTCGGACATCTCTTCGAAGAGATGTCATTTGATGGGAAGAGAATAATCACTTCGACTATTTCCTCAGTGTGTAATTGAGGAACGATAAATTCTACTTTTCCTCCTGTATGAACTTTTGTGGTTATCCTTAATGCTGTTTGCATACATCCTCCGCACTTTGTTGCAAGTTGTGTCATCGCTATGTCCGTGTACTCGTTCTGCAAGGTACAGTCCGCATATTCGCGCTCTTGTCCAACACAAATCGGCGCGCCCAAGCGTCGGCTTCCAGTACGGCATCCAGATTTTCTATCTGACGTGCGGAGTGCGCCGCCAGCGCCGCACCGACGAGATCAAAGATACCACAAAATCGTATTTTTCCATCTAAAAATAGCGCGACGGCTTGTTCATTGGCCGCGTTCAAAACGGCGGGCGCAGTGCCGCCTCGACGTCCGGCATCGTAGGCAAAATCAAGACTGGGAAACCGTTTTCGGTCCGGCGATTCAAAAGTCAAGGAGCGCATATTCATTAGCGACAACGCCGGCAACGCGCCGTCCAGTCGTTCCGGATAGGTCAGCGCGTATTGGATCGGCAGGCGCATGTCGGGCAAGCCCAACTGCGCCACGATGGAACTGTCTGTAAACTCGACCATCGCGTGAACGATGGATTGCGGATGCACCCAGACTTCAATCGCATCGTACGGGACGTCGAATAGAAAATGAGCCTCGATGATCTCCAGAGCTTTGTTCATTAAACTGGCCGAATCAATGGTGATCTTTGCGCCCATATTCCATGTCGGATGTTTCAGCGCCGATTCTTTGGTGGCGTTCCGCATCATTTTTTGAGTGGCCGCGCGAAACGGTCCGCCGGAAGCTGTCAGAATGATTTTGCGAATTTCTTTCGGCGCGCCGGCGCGCGCGGATTGGAAGATCGCGCTGTGTTCACTGTCAATCGGCAGAATGGTCGCGCCGGAATTTTTAGCGGCGGCCAACATCAATGGTCCGGCCATCACCAGCGGCTCTTTGTTGGCGATACCGACTTGTTTGCCTTTCTTCAGCGCGGCCAGTGTGGGGAGCAAGCCCGCCGCGCCGCTGATCGCCGAGACGACGTAGTCAGCTTGCGCGTCTTCCGCGACTTCAATCAAGCCCTCGGCGCCGGCTAATATCTCGCCTTTCCAGCCATTAAGCAGCGTCTTGAACTTCGGGACCAGTTTTTCGTTGGCGATTACGACTCTCTTCGGACGCGTCGCCCGAACCTGCTCGGCCAATTGCTTTACATTGGCGCCGGCCGTCAGACTGCGGACACGGAATTTTTGCGGAAATTGCGCCACTACTTTCAGTGTGCTGACGCCAATGGAGCCGGTACTACCGAGAATGCACAACTGTTTCATAAATCAATAATCCAAAATCAACAATCAGCAATGCCTTTTATTCAGGCATTCTTGAATTCGCCCGGTTTTGGCAGATCCTGAATACTCTTCAAACCGAAATGTTCAAGAAAGTAATCGCTGGTGCCGTACAACAGCGGCTGGCCCAATCCGGTTCCGCGCCCGGATATTTTGATCAGTTTTTTCTCCAGTAACAACCGCAACACCGGTCCGGCGCCTACGCCGCGCGCGCTTTCGATCTCCGCGCGCCCAATGGGCTGGCGATAAGCGATCAACGCCAGCGTCTCCAGCGCGGCTGGAGTCAATTTTCGTTGAGCGGTCTGTGTCTTTAAGCGCTGCACGGCCGGGTAGAATTCCGGCCGCGTGATCAGTCGGTAGCCGCCGGCGACTTCTGTCAAATCCCACGGACATCGCTGCTGATCGTAGCGCTCCTTGATGGTTTTTAAGACTTTGCGCGCGGTTGCGCTGTCACTGTCGGTGGCGCGAGCGATTTCGCGAGCGCCAAGCGGCTCTTCGGCGGCAAACAGTAACGCTTCCACAGTACGCGCCATTTCTTCCGCGTTCACTGACAACGACGCGTCGGCGACGACCGGTTCGCTATCTGCCTCTTTCGCGTTATCGTTCACTGCGGCTTGTTCGGTCATCTGGAACGATACTTTCCTTATTATTTCGCACGGGCTAAATTCCGGGTTTTCTACCCAGCAAAAGCCGAATTTTCGTAACCGTTCACGGGGTAACCGCCAAGACGCCAAGGTCGCCAAGTGGGTCAGAGAGCATGATTCTCTTGATACTGTCCTTCAACCGTCAACTTTCCAGATACCCCAGTCCCAAAACACGATGTGCTTCTATGGCCGCGTCAATCACCGCATGCGCCAAAGCATCTATCTTCTTTACTGGTTCTTTCCTCATCATTTGTTCACCTTGGCGATCTTGGCGTCTTGGCGGTTCTCTTTTTTCGGATTGAATGGACTGACGTCTTTTCAGAATTAAAATACTTACAAACGAGGCAAGATTTAGGTCATGGATGCCTCTTTAAGCCGAAGCTGAAGAATACGGTCAACAGAGTTTAAAGCGCAGGCCAATTTAGAAGGAAAGGGTTGAGCGGGA
>JAZDLP010000214.1:0-9856 GCA_043801885.1 Planctomycetota bacterium
TTTTTTTGCCCTTCCGCAACAGAAACTAATTATTATTGATCTTGGTCATCGGAGAGAAATTTACCGATAGATTGATTATAATCAACTACCATGCTGGAATGTTCATACGAAAATGCAATCCGCAGCACGCTTGCTGATGAAATGCGCGCCAACGCCAAAGTCCTGCTGCTGGGCGCAGATGCCGACGGTGCCGACGCGCTACTGGCGCGAGAATTCGGACATGATCGCGTTCAAACAGCCCCGCTTGACGCCATAACTTTGATCCGTCTGGGTATCGGCGCGGCGATAAGCGGCTATAAGCCGGTCGTAGCGTTGTCGAACTTGGAAGCGCTCACGCGAGCCGCGAGTTCGCTGATCAACGATGCCGCTTCGCGTAGTTATCGTTCCATCGGAAAAGTCTCCGTGCCTCTGGTAGTGTGCGTCGCTTGCCACGGTCCATCACCAGAAGCATTTTTCGCGCACGTTCCCGGACTGCTGCTAGCCGCGCCGGCGACGCCTTACGACGCCAAAGGGTTGCTGCGGACGACGCTGCGCTTGGAAGAAAATCCTGTGCTATTTCTGGAGTATCCGCAGTTGGACGACATCAAAGACGACGTGCCCGAGCCAGATTACACGGTGCCGTTCGGCCAGGCGGCGTTGCGACGCAGCGGTAAAGATGTCACGGTGGTTACTTACGGACGCCTGATTCACGTGGCGCTCGCGGCCTGTCAGCAGGTGGCCGCCGAGCATCGTATCGAAGCCGATCTGTTGGACCTGCGCACGCTCAAACCGTTTGATCTACCTGCGATTTTAGAGTCGTTGCGGAAGACTGGTCGCGTGCTATTGTGTTCAGACGCGGCTTGCACCGGCAATTTCGTCTGCGAGCTGGCGATGCGCATTCAGGAGCATGGTTTTGACGATTTGGATGCGCCCATCCGCCGCGTATGCGCGGCAGATGTTCCACTAATCGCCTCCGCGACTCAAGCGATTCAGAATCTGCCGTCGCAGTCGCAACTCGCTCAGGCGATTCAAGAGTTGGTTAATGCGTAGCGACGGCGAGCCGCAACTAAAAGGGAATTTTTGATTGTTGATTTTTGATTGTTGATTGAAGGAAAACAGATTGTCTTTGGTATACTACATTCTTGACTTTGGCGACTAACTTTGAAATTCCTATACTTGAAAAAAGATTAGCCGCGTTACGGAGTAATCGGAAAATGACAAAACAGCAACAACCGCAAGGCGGCGGCAAAACGGACGAACGGAAAATCACGCCGCGCACTGAAGATTATTCGCGCTGGTACTTGGATATCATTAAAGAAGCGCAGCTCGCTGATCACAGCGCTGTGCGCGGCTGCATGGTTATCCGACCCAACGGCTACGCGATTTGGGAGAAAATGCAACGCGAACTGGATGACCGCTTCAAAGCTACCGGCCATGTCAACGCGTACTTTCCAGTCTTCATCCCTGTCAGTTTTCTAAATAAAGAAGCTCAGCACGTCGAAGCCTTCGCTAAAGAATGCGCGGTGGTCACGCACTATCGGCTGCGCGCCAAGTCGGACAAGAGCGGTGTGGAAGTGGATCCGACGAGTGCACTGGAAGAACCGCTCATTGTCCGGCCGACCAGCGAGACCATTATCTGGAGCGCGTACAAAGAGTGGATTCAAAGTTATCGCGATCTGCCGTTGCTCATTAATCAGTGGGCCAATGTGGTTCGCTGGGAGATGCGCACACGCTTATTCCTGCGCACCGCCGAATTCCTCTGGCAGGAAGGCCACACTGCTCACGCCAGCGAACCAGAGGCGATGGAAGAAACTCTGCGCATGCTTGAAGTTTACCGCGATTTCGCCGAAAACGTGATGGCCATGCCGGTGATTCGCGGCGCCAAAACGCCAGCCGAACGATTCGCTGGCGCGGTCGAAACATTCTCGATTGAGGCCATGATGCAGGACGGCAAAGCGCTGCAGGCCGGAACCAGCCATTATCTCGGCCATAATTTTGCCAAAGCGTTCGACGTCACTTTTCAAAATAAAGAAGGCCGTCGCGAACTGGTCTACGCGACCAGTTGGGGCGTCTCGACGCGCCTGATCGGCGCGTTGATTATGACTCATTCTGACGATATTGGCCTGATTCTGCCGCCGAAGCTGGCCAGCACACACGTGGTCATCGTGCCCATCTACAAATCCGACGAAGAGAAGGCCAGAGTCTATGCCGAAGCCGACGCAGTCGAGGCTGAATTAAAAAAGCAGGGACTGGGCGTGGTGGTGGATCGGCGCGAAGGTTTGGCGCCCGGCGCGAAATACTACGACTGGGAACTGAAAGGCGTGCCGCTGCGCGTCGAAATCGGTCCGAAAGATCTCGAAAAAGGTTCGCTCTGTATCGCCCGGCGCTTTGTCCTCGAACAACCGGGCGAAGACGAAAAGGCGTTGCGCACGCGCAAGAAATCGTTTATTCCACGCGTCGAAGCGCTGGCTAAAATCAAACCGATACTTGATGAAATGCAAAAACAACTCTACGCTCGCGCGCTCGCTTTTCGTGATCAACGCTCGCGCGTGATAAATTCGCTTGCCGAATATGAAAAGTTCTTTAAGGAAGAAGGGGGCGGCTTTGCCTGGGTCCATTGGGCCGGCACGGTGGAAGACGAAGACGCGATGGCGCGAAAATACCAGACCAGCATTCGTAATCTTCCGCTGGATGGACAAGCGCCCGCCGGCGCCACTGGCTCCGGCGACTGCATCTTCACTGGCAAACCCAGCGCTCGACGCGTAGTGATGGCAGAATCTTATTAGGAGTGAAGGAAATTTTAGATTTTTGATTGTGGATTGATTGTTTATGATTGACGATTACGAAGATTTGAACCGAGTCAGGATAAACATTATCGTTCTACACGATGCGCCAAGTTGTCGTGAGTTTTATAAACTATCCCTGCGACACGCGGGATTCGAACGAGTGAAGACTTATTCCGCTACGCCAAAGGCGCTGGAACAGTTTGTCAACAGCGACGAAGAGCATCGCGCCGATCTGCTACTCTACGGCATTCTGCCTGAATCCGAAATATCGTGGGAGAATCTGCATCAAATCCGTAAACTGTACGATGGCCCTGTGCTTGTCGCCACCGAACGGCACGATGAACAGGTTGAGAAACGCATACGAGAACTGAGCGTCTCTGAATCAGGCGTCTCCGATTACATGTCGGTAGGCGAATTCGGAGAAGAATGTCTGCGATTGAAAGTCGAGACCATGCTGACCGCCTGCCGGATCAACAGTCTGATTTCGGAAAACGATCTCCGCACGCAGCGTCTGTTTGTCAATATCTTGAGCGTAATGGTCAAAATTCTGGAGAATAAAGATTCCTATACGAAGTTTCACAGCCACTCAGTAGCCAAGTGGTCGCGCATGATCGGTCGACGCATGGGCATCTGCGGCGAGGACCTGGACAATCTCGGACTGGCCGCCGTCTTTCATGATTTCGGCAAGATTGGCATCCCTGAAGATATTCTCTGCAAAGCCAGTCCGTTGACTCAAGAAGAATTTGCGATAATGAAACAGCATCCCTTGATCGCACGCGACTTGCTGTCGTCGCTGGACCTGCTTTCCAACCTGTTGCCTGCTATCACACATCACCATGAACGCTGGAATGGCGATGGGTATCCTGACGGATTAAAGGGCGAACAGACGCCGTTATGGGCGCGCATTATCGCGCTGGCGGATGCTTACGACACAATGTCCAGTCGGCGAGCCTATAAAAAAGCATACAATCGAGAGATTATTCAGAAGGAACTGGATGCCTGTCGAGGCGTACAATTCGACCCCGTCCTGGTTGATCACCTAACGGCTATTCTTAAAGAACACAGATAAGAAGAAATCCAAAAGGTTATGTTTAAATTGGCGCAGTATAAGTTTTCCGCAGATTGACAAAAGATGAAAATCGCACTAAAATTAGTTGCGTTATTAGATGAGCGGAGATTGTCAGGTGTGCGAGGTGGGGGCTGATACGTCTGACGTCGAGTATTTAGATATGCCGCCGGAGGAGTTTGTTGCGCGCTTGGAGCCTTACGAACGAGTATTGGTGGATCTGAAAGAACAGTTGTACGAAGGTTCGTGGGAACGGATACTGGAGGACTTGAGAGCGCGGTTGGATGGTCACCCGTATATTTATAAACTCTCACAGACGATCATTCGTGATCTGGCGGCCATTGAGCGCATGAAAGCATACGAACTGAGACAGAAAGTTAATTTAGCGGCACTGCTAAAAAATGCAAATCTTCACGGCGATTTTGGTTGCGGGTAAAATATCCGCATAGTGGGCATGATTTTGAGGAGGACATGATGAACGGTCAAAGATTAAAGCGATGCATTACGGAGCTGGCGCTTGTATTGCTGGTCTGTGTCAGTTTTGGCGCATCTGGTGCCGATAAGAAAGAGGATAAAGAAAAGCCCAAGGCGCAGCCGCAGAATCCGGCGGATCTGTTTAAGCCCACGCCGGCGCTCGAGGCTCAGGAAGCCAAAGATCGCGACATTGCCGCGCAGATCGCGGATGAAGTCGCCACGCGCGAGGTGCCCTTGCCTCCACAGATGAATCTCGATCTGGACTGGTACTCGCCACATCTCAAGGCTGGCGACATCGGTCGCATCATTAAAGGCTGGGTTAAGGAAGAGTTGATTCTACTGGAGACCGATAAGCATTACCTGTACGCGATCAATCGCGCCGACGGCATGTCGCGCTGGACTTGCCAATTGGACGATGCCATTCGCTATGCGCCATGCGTCTCCCGCAACAACGTCGTCGTCAACGTCAATAATCATCTGGTGGCCATCGAGAAAAATGTCGGCGAGATTCGTTGGCGATTGCTGCCGAAGTTCGTTATGAGCTGCGAGCCGCTGGTGATTGATCCGGCTATTTATCCTAAAGAATACACAAAGAACTGGCAGTGGCTGGAAAATATCTACGTAGGTGGTTGGGACGGACGATTTTACTGTTTACAGGTGCGTGGCCGCATGAGTTACTACATCAAGCATCGGCTTGATTTTGAAGACTTCGCAGCGCCTGAATTCGATATATTTTCTCCCTGGCATAAAACTCATCGCAACCGCGGCATCATCACCACTCCGATAAAGATTTGTGATAGCATCCTCTACTACACGGCTGACGATCAGCAAGTCTATGGACTCACTCGTGACGGCAATGAGCGCGATCCGTATTTCATGCTTGCTGGTCCCACCACCAGCATAACCGTCACCGGCAGCCACTTGGCAAATATCACTACCAGTTCGCTAACCAGTATTTATGTCGGCGCTGGCGACAACAATGTATACTGCTTGGACCGTTTGACTTTGAAAAAGAAGTGGGCATTCCCGGCCGGTTACACAGCGATCAACACCATCTTGGCCGACGAACCATCCACGCCGCTGGTCTACACGGCTACTTCCGATGGCTTGGTGCATGCGCTACAGGTGACTCCAATTCGTCTGATCGGCGGAATGGAGAGTCCGGAAACATATAAAGAAGTCTGGACAATCCCCGCCAGTGGCGCCATCACGGTCGGTCCCAGTGTTGTTTATCTCGGCTTGGATCGCGAGACATCGTTCTCCGCGTTTAAAGGCATTCAAGCGGTGGATAAGGCGACCGGTAAAGCGCTTTGGAAAGTTCAAGGACCTGGTTTTTTAACGCATTTCCTTGAATTTCATAATTCGTGGTCCAATCCCACGCAAAACGCGCGCGTGTTCGCCATCACTACCGACAACCGCGTGATTAGTCTGAAAGAAAAAGTCCGCGACACCGGCATCAAAGTTGTTAAGGCGACGGAGCCGCCACAGCCCAAGGCGCCCGTTATTAAGAAAAAAGCGGCTGAAGATGCGGCTAAGTAATCTCTTCGTCATTCAGTCTTGTTCTACTAAGGGGCTGTCGGACAAGTCTTTCGTGCGTTCTTGAGCAGCTCATGCCTTATAAACTCAACCATTGCTGGTTGAATCAAATACTCGGCATGGTTCAAATATGCAAGCGTTAGGGTAACACTTTTGACGATTGAAAACATGTCCCGTTAGGGACATACGATAATAGCCCAGCGATTTATCGCTGGGCTATTGTCGTGACGTCCCTACGGGACGTTAAAATTGTGGCTCTATGGTGAACGGTTACGAAATTTCAAAGTTTGTTGCTTAACTGCTTTAGTTCGCGAATGCGTCGCGTGAGAGTCGGCACGATGCGAAACAAATCGCCGACGATTCCATAAGTCGCCACTTGAAAGATAGGCGCGTCCTTATCGCGATTAATAGCGATAATAACATCTGAATCCTGCATGCCTACCAGGTGTTGGATAGCTCCGGAGATGCCGCATGCGATATAAATGCGCGGGCGGACGGTTTTCCCCGTCTGTCCCACTTGCCGTTCCGGCGGCATCCAACTGGCGTCCACCGCGCTGCGTGAGGCGCCCACAACGCCACCTAGTTCGTCGGCCAGCTCCTGCAGCATGGCGAAATTTTCCTTCGCCATCATGCCGCGTCCTCCTGAGACGATGAGTTCCGCGCCTCCGATATCAACGGAGTCGGTTTTGTCAGTGTGAAGCACTTGCAGCACCTTTGTGGCGATTTTTGCTTCATCCGAAACAAAATCAACTTTGATCAACTCGCCGTTGGCAAAATCATTCCGTGTCGGCATCGGCATAACGTGAGGACGCACGGTAGCCATCTGCGGACGCTGCCGTGTGCAAAGGATCGTCGCCATGATGTTGCCGCCAAAGGCCGGCCGGGTCTGCATTAAATTGCGGTGAGCGTCAATAGACAGACCGGTGCAGTCAGCGGTCAATCCGGTTTTTAGCCGAGTAGCGACAGCGCCGGCCAGATCGCGCCCAAGACCGGTGGCACCCATCAAGATGATCTCAGGTTTGTAACGCTCGGTGAGATAGCAGATTGCTTCCAAGTATGGTTCGGTTCGGTAATTTCTGAATACGGGCGCGTCGAGCAGATAAGTAACCGTCGCGCCGTAGGCGAACGATTCTTGGCACAGCGAAGCGACATTTTCACCGATCACCACGGCGCACAATCGCACTTTCAATGTGCAAGCCAGCTCCGCGCCAATGCCCAGCAACTCCCAGGAGACCTTCGCTGGCGCGCCATCAGTCTGCTCTATAAATACCCATACATCGCGGTAGCCGGCCAAGAAAGCGGCCAGTGCCGATTCCTCATCGGCGACTATCTCCGGCGCCGGAACAGCAATCTGACGCGCCAGCTCGTCGAGGATGCGCTGTTCTTCCGGCGTGAAGCAGATTTCCAGCGCCGCCGACGGACAGATTTTGACGCATTTGACGCAGCCGATACACTTCTTCATCAGAATGATCGGCTCACCGCTCTCGCTCATCTCGACGGCGTCCACCGGACAAACGCTCTGACACCGCGCGCCACAGGCGATACAGGCTTTCGAGATTAAGCGAACTTTTCCGCGTGGCTTTTTGAGTTTCTTTTTATCGTCCATCAAAAACTCCATAAATCTTTTTTTATCATTGTTGTAACCAGCAAGTCAGCGGCGCCTTCCGGATCGTTCACACCATCGCCAATGATTTCGCCTTTCGAACGTTCGGGCGAGAAGATTTTATTCACTTGCGTTGGAGAACCTTTCAAACCTATAGTCTGCACGTCCAGCGCCAACACATTGTTGCCCCAGATGGGGATTGTTGCGCTCAGAGCGAACAAGCGTCGAGGGACGGTGGGATAGCGCGGTTTGTTGATTTCACGCACTACGGTGATGACTGCAGGCAGTGGTGCTTCGACAATCTCATGTCGTCCTTCGAGCTTGCGTCGCACGCGCACAATCCGCCGTTGCAGATCCACCGTCTCGATATGATCCACCAGCGTCAGTTGCGAGTACTTCAAGCGCGTAGCTATGCCGGGTCCGACTTGCGCGGTGTCGCCATCAATGGTCTGTTTGCCGCAGAGAACCAATCCGACTTCTTCTTGACGAGAAAACCGGGAGACAGCTTCGGCGAGCACGCAACTGGTAGCCAGCGTATCGGCGCCGCCAAAGACGCGATCAGACAACAGCGTCACCTCATCCGTTCCCGCCGCCAGCGCCTTGCGCAGTGTAACGGCGGCGTTCGGCGGGCCCATAGAGATCGCTACTACGCGAAATCCGTAACGGTCCTTCAACCGCAGGCTCTCCTCCAGCGCGTGCGTGTCGAAAGGATTCATGATGAATGGCACCCCTTCTCGAATGAGCGTATTCGTGACGGGGTCAATCTTCACCTGTGTGGTGTCAGGCACTTGTTTGATACACGAAATCACTAACATGATTAGTAGAATCTTTCAGATGATGGGCGAATAGTTTGCATTGTATTTCTAAAAATTGATTTTACTGCTAACGACATGCGACGCTGTGATTTTTTTCACAAACCACCAAAAGATACTTTATTGAATTTCTCCTTTATTGTCTAGCGATTGTAGTAGAAAAATTCGGCTCATGTCGGCAAGTGCGTGAAAATTCATGCAGCGGGTAGCCCAGCCCAGAGCGAAGCGGCGGGCTGGGCGCCGAAGGCGCAAGAAGCCCTGAAAAAAACGTTGAATAACACGAGGCGCAAACTTATATTCTGCGGGCATGCCTAAACGGAGAATCCACGGTGAAGGCGCATATACCCATTACGTCACTTTTTTCTGTTACAAACGGAGACATCTACTCAATCCTGATGTGTGCAAACGTATTGTTATTGGCACAATAATCCGGTACGCGCAGACTTGGTCAATACGGAAGATAAGGAGTAAGGATGAAACAGCTCTGTGAATTTGTGCACCGTGAGTACCGGACCAAGAGCGGGCTCCGGCTGATGGACGTGGTGCGGCAACAGTTTGTGCCTGCTGGCCCTGAAGAGTATGTTCGACAGGATGTTGTACTCACGCTTCACGAGAAGTATGGGTTTCCCCTTTCCTCCCTTCTCTGCGAAGAGGTTGTTGAGCGAGGTGCGAAGAAGTTTGGCCGTGCGGATGTTATTGTCGAGTTGCCGCTGGCCATTGGCGGAGACGTGGTCGAACTGGGCGAAGCTGTCGCAAAACCTTGGTGGACAGACTATCCGCCGTACTCAACCCAGTACTCGCACGTCACCAAAGCACTAACCGGTCTGCCAGGACTAAAGGTAATGTCCGTGGCAGATGAGTATCCCCTTCCTCTTTTAGGCGAAGTCATTGTTTGTAGAACCCTCGGATTCGGCATGCAAGGCTATGGCCTCGTCTTGGCGTTTCTGTTGCCAGAACCTGATTGTGGCCGCCTCAATATCCCTCGCGTGGTGTCATTGTATGTCCAGGGGTATGGCATGAGCCACTATGAACAGAAGTTGGCCGCGGAACTGGGTATTGAGCAGTGCGAGTGGACTCAGCCAGCATGCGAAAAGGCTGCGAAGGGATGGGCTCGGTGCCTACCTCTGCCCGTTTGCGACGAAATGACCTACTACTACGGCATTGATGTGCTGTCTTCAGACGGGAAACGTGCGTGGGGACTGTTATTCAATGCTCCTACTTATTCCTACGGCGTACTAGCGAGTCTTGACACCACGGCAAAAGGATTAAAGGATTTCGTTCGAGCAAGAGAATCCAAGCTGGCATCTGAAGCGGAAGAGGAATCAGAAGGCACAGAAGCGGAGGGGGGCCGCGAAGAGATTGCCGAGCAACCGTCGGATGAAGACATGCGCACATTCATCGTTGTTGAATGCAAGGCGCCAAACATCAACTACACCGAAGAAGTACGCAAACAGGGCTTGAGATATGCAGACCACCGGAAGGCTTCGTTCCTAGTGCTGACCAACGGTACATGGAGCTTCTGCCACTGGTCGTCCCCTGAGAAAGGCTGGGTAGCTGTTGACGATATTCCGATGTACAAGGAAGCGGTATCAGGCAAGTA
>JAZDLP010000294.1:0-2233 GCA_043801885.1 Planctomycetota bacterium
GGATTCAAGCCCGTTAACCGGGACATCTGCGCAATCCCTCCGTAGCCAAGCCGTTGCGCTTCGAGGCCTACACAAAGACGTCGTTGACGTTCGTTGAGACTGGTTAATAATGTACAGTAGGCCTTCGGATCCTGAAGACCCGGAGATACTGGAACTTCGAGGGGGGATGGTTTTAATGTTTTCATATTTTTGTATCGTCAATTTATCCGCTCCTCTTTAACTAATTTTTCGACGTCGCCTAAGAAGGCGTTAGAGAAAGCTGGTCCCGACGCCAACTTGATGATCTATGCCAACGTCGAAGCGTTGCGCAAAATCCAAGCGCTCAATTTTCGTCCTGAAAACAAGCAGGAACGATTGGCTTGGGAACTGGTTGGCCTGGACGTGATTCAGGCGCTGTCATATTCGAGCAGTATTAAAGGCAAAGACTTCCGCGATGTTTTTTATGTGGATATCCCCGCGGCGGCGCGCAAAGGTCTGCTGGCGCTGTTTGACGGCAAAGAGTTAGCCGCCGACGCATTGGCTGCCGCGCCGAAGAACTCCGTGGCCGCTCTGGCTCTGAATATCTCGCTTGAGAAACTGATTGACAACCTATTAGCTTTAGTGGCGATCACACCCCGTGCAATAGCGCATGCGTCTTCGTCCGCTGGAGGAGGAGCCGGAAATTTTCCCCGCGCGCATTCTGACATTCCGAAAGATATTAACGCATTGATGGCGGAGAAAGGACTGGCGCTGAACATTGACCTTCGCCAGGAACTTATGAACGCATTGACGGGACAAGTCGTGTTATCGGTCAACATTCCGGCGCGGCATCCGAAGGTAGCGGTCGGCTTCCCGCAGCCGTTGCTGATTCTGAAGATCAAGAACGTGCAGGCGCTGCAAAATGCGCTGAAAGCGCTGCGCAACGCCTGCCCGAATACGGTTGAGTTCACTGACATGCGAGACGGCGATAATGAGATCGTCGTCGCGCGACAAGAAACTGTCTTTGGCAACAACCCAGCGCAGATTGCCTATACGATAGACAAAAATGATCTGATCGTATCGCTCTATCCACTGGCGCTGCGCGAAGAACTGCATCGCCGAGCGACGCCAACCAACAGTCTGACCGAAGACTTGAATTACAAGGCTGCGCGCAGTCAGTTGACCGGCACGCCACGCGCTTTAATGTACCTCGATACGGCTGCGATAATAGTCGCCGTGTACGATTCGCTAATCCCTGTGTGGCAGATGGCGCCGCGTGATCCGCGAGTAAATATCGCGATGTTGCCGACGGCCGCGCTGTTCATGCAGAACTTGAGCGGCAACATCGGCGGTTTGAACACCGACGCCAACGGCATCACGATTGAAAGGTATTCTCCCATCAGTATGACCCTTGTGTCCCCCATCGCTGCGGGGTTGATTTTACCGGTGCTGACTCACTCGCGCGAATCCGCTCAACGCACCGCCAGCATGTCTAATCTCAGACAGTTTAGCTTTGCCTGCACAATATACACGGATGTGCCCGCCAATGGCGGTAAATTCCCAGAAGATTTGACGGCGCTGTTGCCTGACTATATCATGGACGTACGCGTCTTTCGGAATCCGCGATTTAGCGATCAACCTGTGGGTTACATCTACGTGGCCGGTTCAACACCGAAAGATGCGACAAATATTCTCGCTTACGAGAACGTTCCCATATCGCAAGCACATCAAGGGCGCAGTATCCTCTGTGTGGCTGGCAACGTGGAGTTTGTGGATGACGTTCAGTTTAAGCAACGGCTCGATGAGACCAAAAAACAAATCGAAGCGGCCGGCGGCAAGTTTAAGCTAATGCCTATTGACTTTACGCAGATCAAGGCGGCGCCTTAATGGTTAGGGGCTGTCGGAAAATAAAAAGCTTCTCTAAAAGAATCTGCTCCGAAAATATCACTCGACCCGCCGTAGGGGCACGGCATGCCGTGCCCCTACGGAAATACCGCAGTGTGCGCAGTATTTTCATTGTTTCCGGGTGACGCTTAGCGTCATCGCGACTGTGGGTAACTTTGGGCACAGGTAAACGTCGTAGTGTGTGCGTTTCTGGAAAGGCGCATAAGGATAGTGCTATTGACTCAAGAATGGAACCAGTTCCGATCTCATTAGAGTCTTATGAGAATAATACATGGGTGCCTTTGATATATGAGATTCGTCAAAAGGGGATGGAAATATATTCAGCAGAGTAGCCATTCAGGATGCATCCCGGCTCGGTGACAACACCCAA
>JAZDLP010000300.1:0-2763 GCA_043801885.1 Planctomycetota bacterium
TCCATGATCAAGCGACCAACCGCATCCAAACAGACGCGCACATTGCCTTCCAACCGTCCACCCAAACGACCATCCAGCCCCAAGCGCTGCCCGATATCCGTGCCCACCAGTTTTTCCAAATCACAATGCTGCAAATAAACGCTATAGTCGCTGGCGCCATTAGCGTTAAGCTGGCCGATCACACCACAGACCAGATAGAGCGCACGCGGATCGTCCACGTTGGCGCCACTGCGCAGTTTAACATTAAGACCTTGCGGACGGTAACCGTTGCCGTTATCGGCCAGTTTCACGTCGTACTCCAGTTTCATAGGAATATTGCCCAGCAGTGGACGATTCTCTTCTTTGATCGTCAGCAGGCTGTCGCTTTTGATCATGCCATAAACGTGCATACGCTGCGTATCAGTCAGTCGCAGATTGACTTGGCCGGTGATGGGTTTGCCCAGTACTACTTTCAGATTGGCGTTATATGGTTCCCAGGCATATCCGAAGTGTTCGAAGATGCGCGCCAGATTGAAATTCCGCATCTCCAGCTTCAAGTCATCGGACGATAGTTTGCCGATATCCAGAAAGCATTCGTCGTTCATCACGCGGATGTGGCCGCTGAGAGCGAGCTGCCCGGATGACGTCGGCGCGGGGATTGCGTTAGCCTGCATTTCACAACGTTCAATGGCCAATGGTTCGCCAAGCGGCTGGCGCAGAAGAATGTTGATGTTCTCCAGGCTGGTCTCGCCGATATTCGGGATGAAATTATCGCGTAACCGAACGCTGCCGCCTTTAATCTCCAACTGAAAACTCAGTTTTTTTACGCCCATATCCGCTTTGTACCGGCGATACTTGGCGACAATATCTTCAATACTGAAAACGCCGTCAGCCTTCGAACGTAAAATAATCGTTTCCGGCTCGGTGATCACGATCTGTAGATCGGTCAGTTCGGAGAACCAACTGCACGGCAGAGAGACACAGAATCCCAGCATCTGCCAAGGACTCATCCGCACGGTCAATGATGCGATCTTCAGGAACGGGACAGATGCGTTGGCGAAACTGGCTCGATCCTTGACTTTGATCGCTTTTAACTCCAGTGTGCCTTGAAACAGATTGGCGCGTGCGAAGTCAATATCGGTTTCGTCGCGAAGCAAATATGTCGCAATGGCGCTGGAAACCTTCGCTTTCAGCCGCCCCGGCTCTAGCAGGACAAAGATCAAAAATAGATAGCTGATCAGCATCAATACGGCGGCGCCGACACCAGTATATGCCAGTCGCCTGAACCAACGCCGGCTCCATAAGCGCGGTGCTTTAACTTTTAGTCGCAAGCGCACATTGCCGATGGAGACCGCCTGGCCGTTAGTCAAAATCATCGGCCCTTCCAACGTCTGACCGTTGACGGTGATCGCCGTGGCGCCAGAGTCGCTGGAAGCCGAACCGGTGGCGGCGGGCCGGATAAGCAACTTGGCGTCGTCCATATACAGATACGCATGCACCGGCAGTATGCCCTCGCCGTGAATGCATATCTGGCACGCCGCATCGCTGCCGATCCGGCTTTCACCCGGCGGCACTGGAAATGTCTCTCGCGAACCGATTAGTATAAACTGTTTCGGCATACTCTTATTATTTTAGCCGATTCGCCGCGCCGCTTCAACACGCGGTAATAAGGCATGGGCGTCCCGCCAGCATACCTGGACATTTTGCGCGAATGATGAGTGATGAATTACACGGTTACAAAAGATTTAGCGGCCTTCGCGGAGACGGTCGGCGAGGAAGTCGTCGAGTTCGGGGATTTCGTAAATTTTCTTGCAAGTAGCCTCGATGTTGTACTCCGCACGCCGCCAGACAACAGTATCGCCGTCAAAAGTGATGAAGCAGGCGCGCGGATCGCCGTCGCGAGGCTGTCCGACGGAGCCGACGTTGATTAGCACCTTTTCATCGGTCCCCAGCATATACAATTCGAACATGTCAGATGGGTGAGTAAAGCCGGAACTCGTGAAAATACCGGGCGTGTGAGTATGTCCGCAGAAGCAGTAGTCTTCCAGCCGATTAAAAATATCCTCCATTTTCTTTTTATCCGCGACATCGCGCGGCATGACGTACTCGCGAGTAGGTTCGCGGGGCGAGCCGTGAACGTACTGCACACCATCCATGCAACACTGAACTTTGAATGCCTGCATGATTTTTTTGCGGTTGTCGCGGATCGCCTGCGTCTCGGTTGGATCGTTCTGCAGAGTTTTGCGCGTCCATTCCAAAGCGTGCTTGGCGCGCGGAGTAAAACTAAGCGGCACGCCGGCCAAGACGGCTTCTTCATGATTGCCTAGGATGGTAATTTTACAAAGTGTCTGGATGATATCGAGACATTCGCGAGGCTGAGGACCATAGCCGACCACATCGCCAAGGCAAATAATCTCTTTGATGCCCAGATGATCAATATCATCGAGCACTACTTGCAGGGCTTCGAGATTGCCATGAATATCTGAAATGATGGCTTTCATGTCAGGAAACTCAACCTTAGGATTATGCGCGCAATAATTATCTCAATGTATCGTCCTGAAACCAATGCTAGTTTACTGTATTTTGATCAAAGTTGTAGATAAATATGTTAAATCTAATGCTATAGACTCAGAAAAAACGTAACCGTTCACCATAGAGCCACAGAGTTACTATGGAACTTGAAAAAAGGCCAGTTACCTCGAAAAGGAATGGGTTACAGAAAGTTCAGTTTGTGATGTTCGAACGTTTCTCAACTCATTTCAGGGAGGGCTGGCCGATGGGAAA
>JAZDLP010000301.1:0-3945 GCA_043801885.1 Planctomycetota bacterium
TTTCCCATCGGCCAGCCCTCCCTGAAATGAGTTGAGAAACGTTCGAACATCACAAACTGAACTTTCTGTAACCCATTCCTTTTCGAGGTAACTGGCCTTTTTTCAAGTTCCATAGTAACTCTGTGGCTCTATGGTGAACGGCTACGAAATTCCTATACTTAAAAATAACATGCGTTACTTCTGGATGGCTCTCTTTGGTTTGTTGCTAATCGCGCTGGCGGTCGGGCCACGGCTCTTCTTGCGTCAGACGCCAGCCGACGAACGGCTACTGATCATCTCGCCGCACTGGGACGGCATCCGCTACGAATTCGGACGAGCGTTCTCCGAGCATTATCTGAACAAGTTCGGAAAGCGCATTGAAGTGGTCTGGATGGATGTTGGCGGCACGGGCGAGATTCGTAAATATCTCGATCAGAAGTTTAACGCCGCCAAGTCGGAAGAAGGCGTTAGCGCAGATTTACTCTTTGGCGGCGGCATGGACATGTTGGCTAAAATGGCTCGCAAAAATTATTTCGAACCGGTCGCGTTGTCCGCAGCGCAGCAACAGGCACTGCCAGCCGCTGTCAATGGTCAGGAATTGCGCGATCAAAAAAACCGTTATCACGCCGCTTGTCTGAGTAGTTTTGGATTCGTGTATAATAAATTGGTGTTAGAGAACGCGCGTTTGCCGGCGCCGCGAACCTGGGACGATCTAGGCTGCGCTGAATTTCATGGCTGGGTCTCCTGCGGCGATCCGACCACTTCCGGTTCGCTGCATCAGGCCTTCGAGTTAGTGTTGCAGGGTCAGGGCTGGGAACGCGGTTACACTACGTTGACTCGCCTGCTCTCCAACGTGCGCGCAACCAACGAAGGCGGAACATCTATTCCGCGAGACGTCAGTTTGGGTCAGGCTGCGGTGGGGCCGTGCATTGATTTCTATGCCAGCGCGCCGGTCCGACGCCAGGGCGCGACGCATTTACAACTGGTGATTCCGGCCGGCATCGCCGTCGCCACGCCGGACTGCATCGCCGTCCTGCGACACCCGCCAAACCGGACAGCCGCTTTCGCCTTCGTCACTTTCGTGCTCTCCGAAGCCGGACAAAAACTGTGGTACCTGAAACGCGGGACACCGGGTGGCCCGATCGAATACGATCTGGAGCGGTTGCCGGTAATGCCGGAGATATACACACGATTCAGTCAGGACACTTGGACAGTGACTAATCCATTTAAGGGCGTCGCCGATTTTCAGTACGATTCGAAAAAGGGTGGGCGGCGCTGGGATACGCTTAATGACCTCTGGCGCGCCGCTATTCTGGACGTGCATGAAGATCTGTGGAACGCGCGCCAAGCCGTCATTCGCGCCGGACGCGATCTGGATCTTGGATACGCGCTAGCCCGACCGCCGATCAGCGAACAAGCCGTAAATGTCCTGGCGGAACAAGCGCTCTTGGCCGATGAACGCAATGCGCTGAAGAACCAATGGACCGGCTGGGCGCGCGTCTGGTTCAAGGCAATCACGACCGCGGCTCTGAAGAACGGACCGGTTCCGGAGTTTCAATCGGCGAAGACAAGCGTCAAATGATAAATGTATAGAGTAACTAATCCACTTATGTTCCGCTTTTTTTCGCGCGCCGCGAAGAGTTGCATTATTATTTAGTGTTGGCAAGCGTCAAAATCAATTTTGGAGAAAAATATGAAGCCAAAGGTTTACATAGAAACATCAATTATCAGCTACCTGATTGCGCGCCCCAGCAATGATATCCGAGTAGTCGCAAACCAGAACGTAACTATTGAATGGTGGGAAACTCGTCGACTCGGTTTTGAATTATTTATCTCAGAGTTTGTCATCGCTGAAGCGAGTCTTGGCAATCCAGAAGCAGCCAAGAAACGCCTTGAAGTAATGGCAGAAATATCAGAACTTTTAGTTACCGATGAATCGAGGGTTCTTGCTAAAGCTTTAATTTTTGAGGGGCCAATTCCAGCAAAAGCCGAAGTTGATGCTTTGCATATCGCTGTGGCTGCTGTGAATGGTATGGAGTATTTACTCACATGGAATTGCACGCATATTGCGAATGCCGTCATAAGGCCTAAAATAGAAAAAATTTGTCGTCAACAAGGCGTTGAATCGCCTATAATTTGTACACCTCAAGAGTTAATGGAGAATTAAATCAATGTGGAAAGATCCTATCGTAGAAGAAACAAGGGAACTCCGTGAGCAGTATGCAAGTAAACACAATCATGATATTGACGCTATTTTTGAAGATATTCAACAGCGTCAACTTAAATTAGACAAAAAATGGGTGTCATTTCCGCCACGTAAGTTGCCTGATATTACAATGCGATTTTAGAAGCAAGGGAACGCGGTGAAAATGTCGATATTAATCATAACCCTTAAAGTAGCGGAAGCGGTTATGATGAAAGAAAATTATAATTATTAACATTGCCGGACGATCTGGAAAAACGCATGAGTTTAGAAATTATCAATCTTTGTGTGAACTATAACGCTACTCGCGCGCTGGATGGCGTTAGCTTGAAACTGGAACCAGGCGAGATGTTTTTTCTACTGGGGCCATCCGGCTGTGGCAAGTCAACGCTGCTGCGCGCCGTGGCGGGATTCATCGCGCAGTTTGAGGGCGATATTCGCATCGCTGGCCAGTCGATCAGAGGTCTGCCACCGCATCGGCGTGATTTTGGCATGGTATTCCAGAACTATGCTCTGTTTCCACATCTGACGGTGGAAGGCAACGTGGCCTTTGGCTTGAAAGCTCGCCATACACCGGCTGCGGAACGCAAATCTCGAGTCGCTGACGCGCTGCAGATGGTCGGATTGCGCGGCTTGGAATCGCGCCGACCGGGCGAGCTTTCCGGCGGCCAGCAACAGCGCGTGGCGCTGGCGCGCGCGCTGGTCATTCGTCCGCGCGTGTTGCTGCTGGACGAACCGCTATCCAATTTGGACGCCAAACTGCGCTGGGAGATGCGCGAGGAAATTCGCCGTATTCATCGTCAGACTCGAATCACTACGTTGTATGTCACGCACGACCAAAAAGAAGCGCTGTCTCTGGCTGATCGCATGGCCATTTTGAACGCGGGCAAAATTGACGCGCTGGGTTCGCCACGCGAACTTTACCACCGCCCGCTCACGCATTTCAGCGCCGGCTTCTTGGGCGATGTTAATGCTCTGAACGGCACGGTAGCGGCGGACGGACGGTCCGTCAACACGCCGCTCGGCGTCGTGGAACTTAACTCAAACGCTATGCCCGCAGAATTAACGGTAAATGCGCCCGTCACTATCTTCTGTCGTCCGGAGAACGTGATGATGGCCGCGCCTGATCGTAGCGCGCCCTGGCCCGGCGATTGCCGTCCACTTGCTGTGGCCAGCGTCATGAGTAGCGCATTCCTAGGCGAAAGCACACTTTATGAAATAGCGCTGCCCGGCGAGATTCGCTGGCGAGCGCTGCGACACGAGGGCGCTGAGGCGAGGTTTGCGGACGGCGCGTCGGTCAGACTGGCTGTGAATCGTCATGCCTGGGCCGTGTTGGAGGATAGTGGATAGTGGCTGGTGGCTGGCTTGTCTTTACCCACAAGTTTTGCGAATTTTTAGCCGATAAAAGATGTTATATTTGAGACTCATGTTGGCAAGTGTGTGGAATCTCGTGCCCCTACGTTACTGCACACACTTGCCAACATGAGCCATATTTGAAATGGAAAAGTTTCTATCGCCCTTAACAGGGCTATGCGTTCTTTTGTGAACAGTATTCCTAGGGCTGGCGCCCTAGGGCGGCGTCGAAAAATTAGTTAAGTGTTAAAATCATGTTGACGATACAAATATATGCGCCAAATACTTAAGTAATTTTTCGACGCCGCCTTAAAGCATGTAAAAAACGTTTCGGACTTATAATTAATTTTGCCAAGCCCAAAATTGAAATAAAAAGGATGCTGAATGGTTATTAATTTTATCTATGGTTA
>JAZDLP010000304.1:0-2742 GCA_043801885.1 Planctomycetota bacterium
ACTAAGCTCCACTGAGATACGGCCTCCGTGCTTTGGCGCTGCGCCACGCAGTAGATTACCGGATCACGCGGACAATGCTATTTTCATTGTTTCCGAGTGACGCGCAGCGTCATAGTGACTGTGGTGAAAATAGACTGAACGGTTACGAAATTCATGGCACTTTTGAAAGGAGTCAGACATGAGTGAGCAAAGCAAAGTAAATTCTGGAAGTGGTGAAGCAGTCAAGGTGACCACGTTTGGTTCCGCGGACGACGTTTCCGCGGCTCGCGATCTTCAAAAGAGCTACAACACTTTGGTTCAAGAAGTACACAAGGTGATTGTAGGACAGGATGCGGTAATCGAACAGCTTTTAGTGGCTATCTTTTGTCGAGGGCACTGCCTGATGGTGGGTGTGCCGGGTTTGGCCAAAACGTTGTTAGTCAACACCTTGGCTAAATGTCTGAAGCTGCATTTTCGCCGTATTCAATTCACACCGGATTTGATGCCTTCGGATATCACCGGCACGGACGTGATCCAAGAAGATACAGAGACTGGGCGACGCAAGTTTGAGTTCATGAAAGGCCCGCTGTTTACCAACATTCTGCTGGCCGACGAGATCAACCGTACGCCGCCCAAGACGCAAGCGGCGCTGTTGGAGGCCATGCAAGAGCATCGTGTGACGGTGGGTGAAAAGACCTACATCCTGCCTTCGCCTTTCTTCATTTTGGCCACTCAGAATCCCATCGAGCAGGAAGGGATTTATTCGCTTCCCGAAGCGCAGTTGGATCGTTTCATGTTCCTAGTGCATGTGGACTATCCTGAGCATCAAGAAGAGATGGACGTGTTGCGCCGGACTACTTCCACTTACGACGCCAACCTGCAGGCCGTCTTCAGTGGCGAGGACATTCAGCGATTCCAAGATCTGACGCGGCGCGTTCCGGTGCCGGAACACGTCTATGATTATGCTGTGCGCCTGACGGCGGCGACGCGGCTTCGTAAACCCACAGGTATTCCCTACTGCAAGAAATATCTGTCTTGGGGCGCTGGACCGCGGGCGGCCCAGTATCTGGTTCTGGGCGCCAAGGCGCGCTGTTTGTTAGCGGGGCGATTCACCGCCAGCGTTGAGGATGTGGATAGCGTGGTTCACGCCGTGCTGCGTCATCGCATTGTTCGAAACTTCGCGGCTGAAGCTGAGGGTATTACGGCCGATCAAGTGATTGACGAAATTCTGAAAGTCACGTCCAAACATCCGCCCAGCGCGGTCGTGCCATTGTAAGCGTTCACTGCGGAGCCACAGAGGACACAGAGAAGGCATTGAATAAGATAACGGAATAGATCAAGGATCGGCCATCGAGTTTCATAAAGCTCTGGAACCGGGATTATTGGAATCAATAGGAGAATTCTATGATTTCTCTGTGTTCTCTGTGCCTCTGTGGTGGAAATAGACTACCATGTTTAGTTTTGGCGTTTTTTGCGGTAACGACGCAAGCCGCTCAGATCACTGTGGGCACTGGCGAGAAATTCAGCACCATTGCCGCCGCGCTGACGGCCGCCAAGACCAGCGACCGGATCGTAGTCAAACCGGGGTTTACAAAGAGACGCTGGTCTGGCCGGCCATACATGGCATCAGTCTTGTGGCCGAGCAGGGTCCCGATAAAACGACCATCGAGGGCGATGGTCGTCGTTCGGTGATCCATATAGAAGGCAAGCTCAAATGGGACACGATTATAGAGGGGTTCACCATCAAGGGTGGCGGTGCTGGCTACGAACGTGGTTGTTTCGGCGCCGGCCTAAATATCGTCAACGCTTCGCCCACCATCCGTAACTGCCGGATCACGGAGAACACTGCTCGTCCCTACCGTGGCACGGGCGGCGTTTTTCTCTGGAATTCGCGGGCCATCCTCGAACACAACGAAATTGTGAAAAATCATTACCAAGCGGAACGACTGCACGGCGGCGGCGTGTGTGTCTGGGGCGGCATGCCTTGGCTGCGCTTCAATCGGATCGAGAACAACGCTGGCGAGGAGCCGTCTTACTTTACGCGCGGCGGCGGTGTGCGACTGCAAGGCAGTCAGGCTAGGGTCGTCGGCAATGTGATTCAGGGCAATATCGCCACTTCCGTGGGCGCGGCTCTGTATTGCGGTCAGTCGGACAAGAGTTGTATTTTTGCCAACGAGATCGTTCAAAACCGAAGCTTGGGACCTTCGGCGGGCGCAGTGGCCGTAGAACCAAACAGTTTTCCGTTGATCGGCGGCGAACGATCCACCGAACCTAATGCGATCCACGACAACATGCAGATATGGGGTGCCGCAGAAAAAAAGGAAGAGAAGCTGCGTAATCTGAGTCCCCATTTTCTCGGGACGCTGAATCAGGCCTTTGGCGCCAACGACTGGGGTGGGATGGATGAGGAAAGTCTAGGCAAGCAATTGGAAAATATCGCCCAACGTCCAAAGGCGGCCGCCAAGCTTCAGTCGCCCACGGATGCGGGAATTAAGTAACCGTTCAGGCTATTTTTGCCACAGAGGACACAGAGGAAAACAACATAAAGGAACTGACTGACGAAGAGCATTGTCTTTAAAGATGTTACCTAACCGTGCGCAGTATATTTGCCGTGAAGCGGCAAAGGGAAATAGCCTGTGGCTTCAGCCACAGGAAAAGATAGTTTTTTTTTTACCCGCCCTGAAGGGGCGGTGGGTGGGTAGCGACACCACAGGAAGATGGACTCAATAATAGCAAACGAACCGCTCCCTAACGGTCGCGACT
>JAZDLP010000305.1:0-6840 GCA_043801885.1 Planctomycetota bacterium
CCAATACTCTTTCCGAGGTGTGGAAAATTTCACCGACATCCGCAACCGGGAAACAATTGTTCGTTTGTCGCGAAGGTGCCGGGTAACGCGACTTGGAAGTACATTGGCGCGTCGGGAAGCATTACCGCGACCGCCGATGACAATGCCATTATCGAATGGCATTATCATTTTGAAAATCTCACAACGGCGGCCTCTTTTGACGTCACCACGGAGGCTTCCATTTGTGAACAAACACTCACTGTCGCGGGCGAATACAACGTCTCGTTGGTGATCGCACTCAGCGACATGCATCTGGCAAGTAGCGGCGGCGAGTAAAGATTTTGACAATTAGTAACACAATGCGTAAGATGTTAATAATGGTTATGGCGAAACGAGAATTGGAGAATGAACATGGCGCACATTATTGTTGAACGTGAAATCGGTGGACGCAAAATTAAAATCGAGACCGGCAAGTGGGCCAAACAGTCGGCCGGCGCGGCGGTGGTGACTGTGGGGGAGACGATCGTGCTCTCGGCGGTAACTGATCAGCCAATCAAAGAAGGCAACGATTTTTTTCCGCTTACCGTTGACTACCGCGAAAAAGGTTACGCCTCAGGTTTTATTTTTGGCGGCCGTTTTATGAAACGCGAGGGCAGACCTTCCGATAAAGAAACTCTGACAATGCGTCTGATTGACCGTCCCGTTCGCCCGCTCTGGCCAACTGGTTTTATGCGCGACGTGTTGATTCAAGCCTCTGTATTCTCGGCTGAACCTGACGTAGATCCGGATATTCCGGCCATGATCGCATCCTCTGCGGCGCTGTGCTTGTCCAATCTGCCGTTCCAAGGCCCGCTGGGCGCGGCGCGTGTGGGCTTCGTGGATGGCCAGTACATTCTCAATCCAACACAAGAGCAAATGGGAAAGAGCATCATTGATCTGATCGTGGCCGGCACAAAGTCAGCGGTGCTGATGGTCGAGGCCGGCGCCAACGAGGTCAGCGAAGATCAGATGATCGGCGCCATTGAGTTCGGACACCAGTTCATTCGGCAGATCGTTGAACTGCAGGAAGAACTGATCGCCAAGGCTGAGCCGAAGAAAGAACCATATACGCCCGAAGCGCCGCATCCGATCACCGCCGTCATCCTAAAGGAGTATCTGAACGCCGCCAAACGCGCGGCAATGACGCCGACAAAGTTCGCTCGTCGCGACGCGCTCAAGCAACTACGCGAAGAGTTGATTCAGAAATACGCCAAGGAATCGCTCGTAGTTCAAGGCATGCCAGTGAACGACAAGACTCCCGCCGCCTGGCACATCAAGGCCGCCTTTGATCTACTGCATGAGAAAGCGATTCGCTTGCTAATCCGCGAAGGTGTCCGCTGTGATGGTCGCAAGCGTGGCGATATACGTCCGATCAACTGCGAAGTCGCCATCTTGCCTCGCGCTCACGGGTCAGCGATCTTCACACGCGGCGAAACGCAGGCGCTGGTAGTCACCACCATGGGCACGGCCAGCGATGAGCAGTGTGTCGAATCATTGCGTGGCGAGTACAAGGATAAATTCCTACTGCATTATAATTTCCCGAGCTACTGCGTGGGTGAAGTAAAGATGCCGCGCGGGCCAAGTCGGCGCGACATCGGACACGGCGCGTTAGCTTGCCGAGCGCTCAGACCGATGCTTCCTGATTATGAAAAGTTCCCATACACGTTGCGCGTGGTTAGTGAAATCATGGAGAGCAATGGATCCAGTTCGATGGCGACTGTTTGCGGCGGCACGTTGGCGCTGTTGGACGCGGGTGTGCCGATGAAAGCGCCTGTCGCGGGAATTGCCATGGGATTAGTAGAAGAAGACGGGGAGTACTGCATCGTCTCCGACATTCTCGGCGATGAAGATCACTACGGTGATATGGACTTTAAAGTCGCCGGCACGGAGAAAGGCATCACCGCGTTGCAGATGGACTTGAAAAACATGGGCATTCCGTCGGCGGTGATGCACCAAGCGTTGGAACAAGCAAAAGTTGGTCGTATCCATATCTTGGGCGAGATGGCCAAGACGCTCGCCGCGCCACGACAAAACATCAGCGAACATGCGCCGAAAATCGTTCAGATGAAGATTGACGTCGAAAAGATCGGCAAGCTGATCGGTCCAGGCGGCAAGATGATCCGCGCTCTGGAGGAGAGACACAAAGTCAAAATCGAAGTGTCCGACGACGGCCACGTGGTCGTGGCCAGTCCAAAACGCGATCAGGCCGAAGCGGCGCAGCGCGAGATCGAGGGTTTGGTCGGCACGCCGGAAGTCGGCAAAATTTACATGGGCGAAGTGGTCAATATCAAAGAGTTCGGAGTCTTTTTTGAAATCATGCCCGGCACCGATGGTTTGTGCCATGTCTCCGAACTGGACACCACCTACGTAAAGGATCCGAGCGCTTTCTGCAAAATCGGCGACAAGATGGAAATTAAACTGATCGCTGTGGATGATTTGGGACGTATGAAGTTATCACGCAAAGCTGTAATCGCACCGGGCACTGAATCCGTGCCACCTCCTGCCGGCGAAGGTGGCGAACGCCCTCGTCGCAGTGGCGGTGACCGTGGTGGTCGTGGTGGTGATCGTGGCGGCCGTGGCGGTGATCGCGGTGGCCGACGCGATGGTGGTGGATACAGAGAGCCTCGTGAACCATATAGCGAACAGTCGGCGCAGAAAGAGACGTCTGCCGGTTCCGTGAATGAACGCATCACCGATCCGCCTAAGCCGTCAGAATAGCGTTATATTGCACGCGACCAGGACTTCAGTTATCGTACCTCGGCATGGGTGTGGCGCCACGAGCGGCAATGGTGCGAGCGTACTCAGAAGGCGTTGCGCCTTCTACACTGCGAAAAGCGCGAGAAAACGCCGCGTCATTGACGTAACCAATGGCGCGCGCAACTTCTTTGATGCTCTGCGACGTGTGACTGAGCAGATGTTTGGCGCGGCGCATTCGTAGAATTTTTAGTTCATCACGGAGCGAATGCCCCAGTCGCGCGTGCGCCAACTGCCGCAAATACGATTTTGAAATCAGCGCTGCACGCGCAACGCTTTCCATGTTGAGTCGCTCGCAACAATGCGCTTCAAGGTAGCGCAGCGCTTGCGCGATAACTTCGTCAGTAGATTTTTCTCGGAAAGACTCCAAACTGGCATGTTGAATTGAACTACGCTCATGGTCGCTTTCCAGCGCACGCGCGTGGCGCAGCCATTCGATGAGAAACTCAGTGAGCAGCGCACGTTGCATCGCCACGCCGGCAAAAATCTGTGACCCTTCCGCTACGACTCGCGCCAACAGAGTGCGCAGTCTGGGCGGCAACGGCCAGCACCGGCGATTCAGCTCGCGCAACATCGCGCCGCCACGCACGCTGAAGACCAACGTAATGTAATGCGGCGCCTGACTTTTTGTAGCCTGATGCTGGTGAAATTCGCCTGGTGGATAAAGGAAACATTCACCTGCCGCAGCCATGAAACGCTTGCGCCCGATGCGCACAAACGCGCGACCGCGGTCTAGATAAAATATTTCGTATAGTCCGCGATGTCGTTCGCCTCGAAACCGGTAACGGTTGCTTTTCTCCTGATAAAGCGCCAGCGCTACACGGGTGACTTCCAACAATTGCTCCGCCATGATTTGCAGTTTATCCGTCAAATCGGCATAGTCAATCATCAGACGCGCATAGTAAAACCGCATATACTATAAAGATAGAGCAGGTATTTTTGCCTGCTCATCTGCAGGCAAGGATGCCTGCTCTACATGGTTGCTAAATTTAGAGGAGGAACACTTCGATGGCCAAGTATGATTTAACACCTCGCGCGGTGGACAAAGTCAACACCAAGTACCGAAAGATCAAGACCAAAATCCCTGTCCCCGAATCGTTGAAAATTTTCAAAATGCTCGAGAAGAGCGAACCACGATCCATGTCCGGCCAACCGCCGGTGGTTTGGGATCACGCCAAAGGCTTCCTGGTGTCGGATGCTTGGGGCAACACATGGATTGATTGGTCCAGCGGCGTGCTGATCACTAACGTAGGGCATGGCCACCCGCGGCTATGCAAAGCCATCCAGTCGGCGCTGAAGAAACCGTTACTGGCGACCTACTGCTTTGTGCATGAACAACGCGCTCAACTGACCAAAATGCTGTCCGCGCTTGCTCCAAAGAAAGCCGAGTATTGCGCGTTTCTGCTTAGTACCGGAGCGGAAGGCACGGAGAACGCGATCAAACTGGCTCGCACTTACGGAGTGAATAAAGGTGGCGAACGCAAACACGTGATCGTCTCTTATGACAACGCCTTCCACGGCCGCACACTGGGCGCGCAACTGGCCGGCGGCAATGAACGGCTGAAAAAATGGATTATCAAGACGGATTGCGGTTTTGTTCAGGTCCCGTTCCCGGACGGCTATAAAAACGAAAACACATCGTTCGACCTATTCCTCGATACTCTGAAACGTCGTAAATTGACCGGCGCGGATGTGGCCGGTGTAATCGTAGAAAGTTACCAGGGCGTCGGTCCGGACTTTCTGCCTGACGACTACGCCAAAAAGCTTGAAAAATGGTGCAATGACAACGATGTAATTTTGATCTGCGACGAAGTGCAGTCCGGCTTCGGTCGCACTGGCAAGATGTTCTGTTTTGAGCATTACGGCATTCAGCCGGATTTGATCTGTTGTGGCAAGGGCATCAGTTCGTCGCTGCCCATCAGCGCGGTTATCGGTCGCGCGGATATTATGAACCTCTACCCACCCGGTTCGATGACCAGTACGCATTCCGGCAGTCCGCTGTGCGTCGCCGCGGCTATCGAAAGTCTAAAGATACTTAAGGATGAGAAACTGGTCGAAAACGCCGCCAAGCTGGACAAGCCTTTGCGCAACGGCTTGCTCGCCATTCAGAAGAAGCACCCAAAACAAGCTGGGTGCGTACAGTCGCGCGGCCTGGTGGCGGGTATCCAGATTGTCAAGCCGGGCACCAAGGAGCCGGATCCTGATACAGCGCAGAAGATCAACGAAAGCTGCATGGACCGCGGACTGCTGATGTTCGCTCCCGTTGGCATAGGCGGCGAATGTGTTAAAATTGCGCCGCCACTGTGCATTAACCGTGAAGCGTTGGAAGAAGGTCTCGCGGTGCTGGACGAAGTTTGTGATATTGTGTTATGCCATTAACAGTGCAGAATTGCAGGCGGGACGCCTGCGGTACGAGGAGATAAATAATGTCTAAAAATTCCAGTCCGTTTCAGATCACGGTCGTCGGCGGCGGGATGATCACGCAGATTCAGATTCTGCCGTCGCTTTACCATTTGCAGCGTCTCGGAATGCTCGGCGATATCTCTATCTGCGCGCTCAACGCCGCGCCGCTGAAAATCCTGGCCGAGGATCGGTCGTTGTTGGAATCGTTTCCGGGTCATACTTTCACGCCATATCCCGACTTCAAAAAAGCAGACCAAAACGAAAAGTTCCCGACGTTGTTTGAAGAAGTTCTGAAGAAAATGTCCAAGCGCAATATAGTCTTCGTCGCGCTGCCGGATCAACTACATTGCGACGCCATTAAGAAGGCGCTCGAAGCCGACCAGCACGTGATCACAGTCAAGCCGTTGGTATTGAAATATAAGGAAGCGTTGGAGATCGAAAAACTAGCTCTCGCCAAAGGTCTGTTCGTTGGCGTCGAATATCATAAACGATTTGATGATCGCGCTTTGATAACTCGCCAACAATATCGCCGAGGCAACCTGGGCGAATTCAAGGTCGGTCAGGCGTTGCTGGTTGAACCCTGGTACTACCGCAATTCGAATTTCCAGAACTGGTGTACCTGCGAAAACTCCGATATGTTTACTTACATCGGCTGCCACTATGTTGATCAACTGCACTTCATCACCGGCATGCTGCCCGTCGAAGTCTCTGTGTATGGCATCAAGGATAAGTACCCGAACGGCCGCGACGGATACCTGTATACGGACGGCCGCGTCATCTGGGAAAACGGCGCGTCGCTCAATGTCATTGACGGCATGGGTTATCCGAATTGCGCGCCCGGCGGCAATGCGCAAGGCCTGCGCATGTACAACAAAGGCTCGAAGGACGGTTGTCTGGTCTTCCACGATGACCAGTACCGCGGCGTCAAGCATTGCTACGACACAATGGGCGCGGCTGAAGGCGAAGATAAGTATTACCACGAGACCAGTCCGGACTACTTAAAGATGGTCTATCGCGGCGGCCAAGGATTGGAACCCGTCGGCTACGGTTACCGCTCGATAGAATCGTTGATCAAAGCCGTTCATCGCGTGGAGCAGCCTGATTTTGACGCCAGACGCAAGACAATTAAGGAGATTGACAGCGAAGGCATCCTGGCTACACCGGCGAATAGTTCATACAACGAACTGGTGATCGAAGCGGGCCGCATGTCCATTCTGAACGATGGGCGACCGGTGGTCATCGAGTACGGTCAGCAGCCACACGTGCGTTTCAAAGAGTTCAAATCGTAGCAGATCGGAGAAAAACATTCGAGCAAGTCAGCGACATTCTTGATGAGAATCCCAAATTGCTCAACGCCATCCACAAGGATTTTCTGAAATTGTCGGAAGACAATAGCGAAGGGAAAACACGAAAAGGCGACTACACATCCGAAAATCTGCTCCGAGCGCTGGTCATATTCATCATCAACGGCGAGGATTTCCGCGACACGGCTTGTCGAATCGCAGAATCCCCGTTTTTGGTAATCGTTCAGTCTATTTTCACCACAGTCACTATGACGCTGCGCGTCACTCGGAAACAATGAAAATAGCATTGTCCGCGTGATCCGGTAATCTACTGCGTGGCGCAGCGCCAAAGCACGGAGGCCGTATCTCAGTGGAGCTTAGT
>JAZDLP010000218.1:0-7240 GCA_043801885.1 Planctomycetota bacterium
ATTCGGCATCAAAGCTGAAGTATTCTCTTGCGCCACCTTCTGAAGTGATAGCGGCGCGAGCGCCCATCGCAGCCGCCTCAAGCGCCGCTAGGCCAGGCGTTTCGCAACTCGATGCCAAACAGACGACGCGAGCGCCAGCCATAGTTCTATAAAATTCTGACGAGCCGTGCGATAATCGTCCTAGAAACCGCCAATGGCTAGGCGCTTCTTTTTGGCATTCGGCGTAGTATGCTCTGCATTCAGATTGTTCAAGTGGTCCGCCCATGAAGACAACCGGCAAGTCTGTTGAGCGTAGAGCTTTGATAAATCCAAGTTGATTCTTTCTTGGCGCAAAAACACCGGGATAAAGAACATAATCAGCAACAGGTTCGCCGAAGCTCTGTTGTTCTGGTGGCAAATCGATTCCGTTTGGCACCGCTTGAACAGACGCGCCTGGCCTCAACGCAAAAGATTTGCGGCATAAGGTTACTTCCGCTTCAGAATTCGGCAAAAGCAGGTGAAACGGATAGAAGCGTTGGTTTGGCGCAACACAGCGCTCAATAGCCTCTTTCGCATAGAACTTAAGCAGCGAAATTGTTACGCTCCCGGAATACGAGCGGCAGATAGTCCGATGTAGCGCAGAGTCCCAGTATCCTGGCGACACAACCCTCAGTGTTTTCGGTGATAATTTTGACCAGCGAATGTATTGCGATGGAAACACGCCGCCTGGCAAGACGTGAAGCACATCGAAATCAAACGGTAGTTGATCGTAAGAAATGGTTTCACATCCGTCAACTCGAGTCTCATTAGTCATGCCATCGGCAAGAAGGAGAAAGTGTTGAACGCGCGCCCCAAGGGACATCAATGCTTCTCGTGTCTTAAGCGCTTGAACCCAATCACCAGCTCCTAACATCGCTACTTGAGCGTTCGTTAACAAGGCGATCCTCATGTTGCGCGAACCTTTCTTCTTCGCAGCGCCATTCCACCGACCGCCAGAAAGAATCCAGGAAAGGGCGGGGCAAGTTTTCTCCCCAAGAGCGCCTTGACATGCTGCTTCAGCCAAAACATTAATTCGTTGCGTGTTTGCAACGACGCATACGGCCCTGTATTAGAACGCAGCATATCGGCGGGATGTATGGTTCTGTCTGGCTGCGCGGGAATAAAATATAGATCCAAGACCGCCATTAAGTGCTGATATTGCTTAACACTGAGTTCTAAATCACCCCGCAAGTCAAAATCAAATGTTAGAACCAGCATGCCTGACGGCTTTAGGATTCGAGCCATTTCCGTCACTGTATGCTCAAAGTGAGCAATATGCTCCACAACACTGATACAATAAATGGCATCAGCCTCTTCATCGGCGAAGGGAAGTTTGATCCCATCAGTATGGCGAAAATCCATAGGTCTTAAGCGCAATACTTGCGCTGCGCGAACTAAATCCTTTTCGCAAACAGCGGCGACATCTGTACATGTGACGCGACAACTGAGTTGCGCTACAGTGAATGGGAAAAAAGTTACACCACTGCCTACATCTACAACATGAGGCTCTAGCTCTGCTGGCATCTCGAACCGCCACTTCCGCAAGTGATGGTAAACATACGGGTACTCCCAACACCGACTCCACATATGAAGCGGGTCACGAGGCCACTCGTACTCCAAACTGCGGAACTCCGACTCCTTTACGAGAAATGCCGCCTGATTCTTTTCCATGAGATCGAAAAGATCGCGCCACTCGGGCGACTCAAGATCGGAAAGCGCAGCCAAGCCGCTACGGTCAAATGGATGTGGCATTATAGTCTGCATGATTAGACTGAATATCGTAAATGATCTGCAGTTGCTCGTACATTGGCGCTCTGCCAATAAGCCATCGAATTGGGTTCTTTAGCCATTGTATGTACTTGGTCCGACGCGTCCATCCCCACGCTCCGGGACATGAGACAATTTTCACGGTTATGGAAGATGCACTGCCCTCTTTAGACAAGAAATCAAAGCTATCTCGCAAGAATGTGACTTGATGGTGTTGCGCGCTGTCGGGACGCAATGGTTTTCCATCACGTCTTTCTTTGTACGGCACCATAATGAATAAACGTTTGCACCGATGGATCAGAAGTCTGGCTTTGACTTCATAATCCGTGGAATGCTCAAGCACGTTTGATATGTAAATTACATCATAGCGTTCCGCAATGTCATTTATACTGGATTGCTGAAAGCGCGCTACATCACCCAACATTGCGCGACATCTTTCAATCGCGACGATACTAATATCAATTCCAGTAAGCTGAGACAAAGGGTAGTTTTTCGCGAAAATTAAGATAGCTTCGCCAAGAGCGCATCCAACATCAAGCAACGAAAATTTTTCCTTCTCGCTCAGTTTTACGTGAGCGCAGAAGGTCTTCGCAAATAATGCGGTCTGTAATGATCCTCCGTTCAGTTCCCAGCCTCCGCCTGGAGCAAAGTATTCGTCCCACCATTCACGACTGGTCAGTTCAATCATTGTCTTTCCGTTTGAAAACTACAAACCATGCGTAAAGAGTAACCGTTACGAAATGCACTGCGTAGGAAATAATTGAAGCCACGGCGAGGCCAACAGCCCCCATTTCTCGCATTTCGACAAAACAGCCGATAAAAGTGCTTGCCCAAATCAAATTCAACAACAGCCCCCACCACATTCTACCTAACGACACAATAACTTGACCGATAACGTTAAGCGGCGCCATGATAATAGCGGACATAATGAGAAGAAGAAGCGTTTTTTGTCCACCTATAAAGTCTGTTCCGTAAAAAGACATAATCCAGCCAGACAGCGCAGCTATTGGCACGATCAAACAAAATACAGCTATGCTCTGAACTAGCACGCTAAGACGAAGAATTTTCAGGAATGTACTCCTGTCGTTGCTGCCACTTGCGCTAGATAACATCGGGAGGACGGCTGCGGAAAGAGCGCCGGATATAAAGAAGATGTTTGTCCGCCACTGATTGGCCGCATTGAATATCCCCATTTCGGCGTACCCGTTTGCCTGGTTGATGAGAATTACGCTGCATACCCAATTTGTCGGACCAACTATAGCGTTCGAAAGCATTGCGGGGAATGAAAAGCCCCATACAACCGACAACTCCGCAAAGCAGTCAAAAAGTTTTGCCCGAACGATGGCGGCAGATTCCCGACGGAGCGCGACATAACTGAATACGCAGACTAAGGCTTGCGAAGCCACCAACGCCCACAGCGCTCCTTCCAGGCCCAACCAGTAAACACCACCAACCATTAGCAAGAAAGAGAGAACTCCGCCTATGAAATTTATTTGCGCTATTGCCTTAAACGCCTCAAACCCCGTAAGTACTCCGATTTGTGCGCCGTTAACGCCACTCAGTAGCAGCAGTAGTGCCGAGATCCGCAACATTCCGACCAAGCGCGGAGATTTCAAAGTGTGCTCGGCGAGCCATGGTGCTGCCAGCAGAAGTCCTAAAGATATCAATACTGCGGTAATCCACACGATAGCCCGGGAAAGCATCATAATACGCCCGGCCTTTTGCGGGTCCACCAAACGAAATTCCGCAATGTACTTTGTCGCTGTCAAGCTCATGCCAAAGCCCACAAAAACACCAAACATACCCACGGTGCTCTGAATAATGCCAAGCTCGCCAAAGCCTTCTTTGCCTAGAATACGGGCTGTAATGATAAAAGCGATGAGCGTCAGACCACGCGAAATCACCGCTCCAGTCAACGACCAGAACGCGCCGCGTGCCAGACGACCAGCCAGTGGATGAGCATCTATGCGATTAGCTAAGTTTTTCGCTGATTGCGGCAGGACTGCGTAGAAACTGTTTTTTAATGATCGCACATTCAAATTCGTTTGCTCCAAGGTTTGTAACCATTACTGGCTCAAAATCGAATTATAGCCACACTTCGGCCAAATTCAACGTTCTTGAATGGCTGATACCACTTGCTCAATTTGTGATAGACCACGCGCGGGTGAAAATCCAGCTTTTTGTCCAGGTAGAAAAAACTGGGATTCTGGCTGCGCGCAGTATAGCATCTTCACGCTGAAAGCGTGAAGGGTAATAGCCTGTGGCTTTAGCCACAGGACAATGATGCCCAAGCACACGCGCGCCCTGAAGGGGCGCGGGCACTCATAATTCTCTCTGTTCCTTCGCCCCTTCAGGGCGAGTGAAGAACAGCTACCTCTTCCTGTGGCTTTAGCCACAGGCTACTTCACTTTGCCGCTACGCGGCAGATTTATCTTTGTAAGGCATAAGGTAACCCGAAGGATTCCCTTATGCCATGCGGCTTCTCTTATACCCTTCGGGTTTCCTTATGCCATGCGCGGGTTAAATTCTCGATTTTCTACCAAAATCAAAAGCTGGATTTTCACCCGCGCGTGGTATAGAATGAGTTTGTCAGAATGCTCCGAAAAGAGTGTTCACGCATGGCTATCCAACGACATCGGGAATGGATCAAATGAAATCATTAGATATTGATTTTTTGAACCGACAGGCGATCCCCATCGAGATGGGCGGATTACTTCAAAAACTCGGCGAATACAAAGGCAGGCAGGATTTGTTTCAGCATCAGACGCCTCAAGTCTTGGCGACGCTGAAACAGACGGCCATTATAGAAAGCACGGAGTCATCGAACAGAATCGAAGGCGTAACCGTGCCCTCTAATCGGTTTAAGGAGCTTATGGCGCGGCCGTCCAAGCCGAAAGACCGATCAGAAGCGGAAATCCTTGGTTATCGTGAAGCATTATTGAAGATTCATACAAAGCCCGAATCATTTTCTATTGATGAAAAGACCATTTTAGACCTGCATCGGCAGATTTATTCGCGCACAGATGTCCCGGCGGGTCAGTGGAAAAGGCGGGATAATGTCATTGAGGAGCGTCTTTCGGATGGGCACTGGATTACAAGATTTATGCCAATCTCGGCTCGTGAGACGCCCAACTACATAAAAGAATTGTGCGTTAGATTTAATCGCCTCATGGATAAGCGACAGACAAGTCCGCTCATTCTTATTCCAGCCTTTGTTTTTGATTTTCTGTGCATTCACCCATTTAGCGACGGCAACGGACGTGTGTCAAGGCTCTTGACGGTTTTAATGCTTCACCAAACTGATTATACGGTTGGCCGATATATCTCGATCGAACGCTTAATTGAAGAATCAAAAGAAACATATTATGAGGCTTTGCAGTTATCGTCAAAGAGCTGGCAAAAAGGTAAGCACAACCTTAAGCCGTGGTGGGAGTATTCGCTTGGCATCTTGATCGGAGCCTATCAGGAATTTGAACGCCGTGTTGGCGCGATCACTAAAGCGCGAGGAGCGAAGACAGCTATCGTAGAAGAAACGATTGATCATCTCCCGCAGATTTTCAAAATTTCGGATATTGAGAAATTATGCCTGTCGGTGAGCCGGGATATGATCAGGGTTATCTTAAACCGCCTCCGCAAGGACGGCCACATCGTGAGTAAAGGCACTGGCCGTGGGGCACTCTGGGAGAAACGTGGTAATAAACCCATTAAACGTGGTAATAAACGTGGTAATAACTAATATGCTCCGGCGCGACTTAGCACCACGACGATCGTTCGAACTAGAATGTATATGTCCAAACATGGCGACCAGTTGCGAACGTAGTACACGTCCATCACCATCCGACCTTCAAATCCAACCTGATTGCGTCCGGAGATTTGCCACCAGCCGGTGATCCCTGGACGAGCGCGCATAATAATCTGATCATATTCAGTCATCTTATTTTGTTCACGCGGCATGTACGCTCGTGGCCCAACTAGCGACATCTCGCCCTTCAGAACGTTCCACAATTGCGGCAGCTCGTCCAAGCTGAACGTGCGCAGCCAGCGTCCGACTCGCGTCAGGCGCGGATCGCGCCGCAGTTTGTGATACTGCTCGTATTCGGCGCGCAACATCGGGTCATTCTCCAGCAGCGCACGCAAATGTTCTTCGGCGTTAACGATCATCGTGCGAAACTTCCAAGCTCGAAACAGCCAGCCACGCCTGCCGAGCCGTTCTTGCGTGAAAAATGCCGGGCCGCGCGAATCAAGTTTAATAAACAACGCGATCAGCGCGATCAGCGGGAGAATCATCAGTCCGCCGATTAGCGTCAAACTCAAGTCCATGAGACGTTTCCAAGCTATGTGACTGGGCATCAGCAGTTGCTGACGCATCTCCAAGCCTAAAATGCCGCCCAGATCGCGCGACGGCACATGCAGGCTCGAAAACCCGAATAAATCCGGCACGACAATCAAGTGCCGAAAGATCATGGCGTGGCGTTCCAGCAGCGCCAACAGAGAATCGCACGGTATGTGTGGCATAGCGATAATGGCGTGACGGATGTTGAATTTATGAGCCAGCGGCGCCGCGTATTTCAGTTGACCGAGCACTGGAATGCCGTGGACGCTATCTGATTTGGCGAGATCGTCGTCCAGTAAAGCTACCGGACGTAACGCGAAACCCGGATGCGCCAGTAGTGTCTGAATAATTTTTTGACCAGTCTCGCCGGCGCCTAACACCACGACGGGAAGCCCCCACCAATCGCGACGAGCGTAAACGTGGCGCATTAGCGCTCGACCGAGCGGCAAGAGAATTAGCGCGAAGCACCAGGCAATCAAGAAGACACCGCGAGAATAACGCTCGGCATCGCGCACCAGAAAAGTCGAACTCGCCAGCAAAAGAAAAATTAGTGTTGTAGCCAAGCTCTGCAACCGCAATTCTTCCGCCGGATTGCAGCCGATCGTCGGATAAAGCCCAGCGCTCCAGTAGGCAATTAGAAACACACTGAGCAGCGGCAGTAGCGTTAAATAATAGAAAATCTCTACGCCGCTACCAAGAAGGATTCGCGTGGCGATGGCAAGTTCAAAAGCCAGCAGCAGCCCAAAGATATCCGAAACCAGAAAAGGCGCCATGGTCAGCGCCGTGTGCGGGCCGGATTTGATGACCATTTTGGCGAGTTCAAGCGAAGTGGTCTTATGCGCTGACAGTTCAGTATCGACAGTCGTTTCAGATATTTCACGCGCGTGAGGCGACTCAGATAAACCGACGGGTTCCATAGACACTACCTTGTACCGCAAGCGTCTCGCTTGCAATATCTTTATAACAAGCGAGTATAAACCATGGCGCGGGCAAGCCGCAACCAAAAGCGCAGAAAAAGAGCTTCTCTAAAAGAATCTATGGGTAACTTTGGGCACAGCCTCATTGACGAGGCCAAGCCGCAACCCAAAGGCGTTGTTGACGGGGAGACAAGGGGACGGGGGG
>JAZDLP010000386.1:0-5996 GCA_043801885.1 Planctomycetota bacterium
AAAGGTCGTTGTAGTACTAGATTTGAGCAAGTTTAAGGGAGCGATGAACTGAATAAGAAAACGGTTTTTTGTTGAACCCGCCTGTGTAAAGGGAACGGAAGGGATTAGCGAGGCGTTCAACAAAAAGCAGAATACAGGAAGGATGACTCCTTCATGTTTTCGGTTTCAACTCTGAAAGGCGTGTAGCGTCTTTCGCCTGAGCAAAGGCGCTTGACCATTCATAATTATTTGGAGGGGGTAACCATGAAAATGAATCATTGGATGAACGCAAGAGCGACGACCGCGATCCGCGTGACGGCGATTGTTTTATTTCTTTTTGCGTGCTGGTCACTCTCGGCGGCAGAATTGCTACGCGGTCCGTACCTATCCAACCCAAAAATGGATGGAATGACGGTAAGTTGGGTAACGGACGTTCCTAACGCCGGACAAGTCGAATACGGCGAGACCGATAATTATGGAAGCGTTGCTCCGATATGGGAGTGCAAACCAATACGACGCAAGGATAAGAACAACGTCCTCATTGTTGAGCAAGTATGCCGAGTGCGCCTTAGGAATCTTGTTCCAGGCACGACATATCATTATAAAGTTTCTGGCGCGGGGTTGACAAAATCCGTGGCGAGCAGTTTTCGAATCCCCAAAATAGATTCTCCCTTAACCGTAGTCTTCTTAGGCGACGAGTATTCATGCGGAGAAGGAAATATTCTCTTCGATCAAGATGTTGTCTTCATAGATAAATATGTTAAAACCGGCACGGCCATCGGAAAGGACGAAGATGGCGTGGATTTAATTGTGGATGTCGGTGATACCATGCAGCATGCTCAGATTCTTTTCTCCCCCTATGAGTGTCTCAGGCGAATCCCCATCATAATCGCCGCCGGGAACCACTGTAACGAAACAAACGATGACAAAGGAGGCATTCTCGACAAGGATACGCTTCAACGTTACTTTGATTATGAGCATAACAAACTCTGTCACGTGGCCGATTACGGGCCGACGCGATGGGTGGTCAAGGCATGGGAAGGAAGGGATCAAAACTGCGATCAAGGCCATATGCACAATTACGGCGGGGACTGGAATGATGTATTTACTGCGGAGGGGGTGAAGTGGCTTGAGGACAGTCTCAGCGGAACTACTCGATCATGGAAGTTCTTCGTCGGACATAATCCTTCCTTCACTGACTCCTCGCGCAGCGATCCGAAACATGGAGACTGCACAGCTCGCCGTCAGCAGTTGTGGCCGATTCTGATGAAGCATAATGTGCGATTGGCTTTTAATGGGCATGATCACATTTATCAGAGAACTCATCAGATAGACGGTGCGGGAAAAGAAACTGCCAATGGCGTCTACGGTCTGACTGTAAGCGGCGGCAACTATGCGCGTTACCAGGAAAGTCCGTGGATGGCGAAGATTTTTAACCAGCCAGATGGTTGCGCTCCTCTCAAGCAGGCAGGGAAATGGCCGGGCTGGCACGGACCGACCTACGTGATGGTGAATGGAACTGATGGGATTTGCGAGGCATTTAACAAAATGCAGCAATATCGGAAGGACGACTCTTTCAGGTTTTCGGTCCCGGCTAAAAAATAGTGAGCAGAGCATTCGGTCTTTATCAACCAGAGCAAAGGCGCTAATTATTCATATTTATTTAGAGAGAGAAAACATGAAAACAAATCACTGGATGAGCGCAAGAGCGACGATAGAGATCCGCGTAGCGGTAGTTGTTCTAATCGTTGCATTGGGTATGGACGCGCGGCGAGTGTGGGAGGCGCAATTATTATGAAAACCAGTAACCATTCACCGCAAGCCGAAGAACTCTGCGTAACGAACCCACAAGCGCTGACACGCTCGTGCGTGCCGAAACTTCATGTCCCTTTCTCTGATCAGGATATGCAGACAGTGATCATCGGCGCGCGCCGTGTGCTGAATGAAATCGGCATTCAGTGCTCATCGGAGAAAATACGTAAATTATTGACCAGTCTGCCGGGCGCGCGGCAAGCTGGAGATCGCATCTATTATAACGATACGGTCGTGGATGCGATTTTGGCCGATTCGCGCGCAAAAACTACTGAGCCTGCGCCGACGCGTGCGCCGTTCACAATGGGACCGCCGACAAGTTGTCTACAGATTGCCGACTGGGTCGCCAATCAAACGCGGCCAGCGATCAACGCAGATGCCGTACGTGCCGTGCGCCTGCTGGAAGGTTTAGGCGTATCCGCGAGCAAGTCGCCGCTGGCTGAGAACGATGTGTCGCCGGAGATGCGCAATCTTGCCGGTTGGCGAACACTATTGAAACATTCGCGCAGCGGAACCATGTTGACTAATCCGCCCGTTCCTGAACAAATTCCGGCGGTCATAGACATGGGCGCCGCGGCTGGACGCGAGCCGGACGCACACATTATGGCGATGATCAGTCCTCTGCGCTATGAGACCAATAGTCTCGAATACTTCCTGCAATATCGCCAGCAGCGCGGCCTACGCATGAGAATTGGAGGCAGTCTGCCCTGCACCGGGTTGACCTCGCCATTGCATTTGCCCGGAACGCTCATTCAATCGCTGGCCGAAGTATTGGGCATGGAGGCTTGCGCACGCGCGCTGAATTGTCCGCCACGCCCGATCAGTAGTTGCCGCTGCGATCCTTGCGATATGCGCACCGGCAACTACGTCATCGGTTCGCCTGAATATCATTTACTCGACATGGCTAGTCGCGCGTTGCATCACGCGATCACCGGCGCGGCAAGTACCAGCGGCGATTTCCGCACGATGGCGAAATTCCCTGACGCGCAGGCTATGGCCGAACGGTGCTTCGGCGTGCTATTCCAAGTGCTGCAGGGCGCTCGCCACTTCAACCACGCCGGCCAACTATCTTTGGATGAATTATTCAGCCCTGAACAGGTCATCCTGGACTACGAAATTCTACGCAACGTCGAACGCATCGTTTTGGGTATGGATTGGCAGGAAGAAATTGGCGGCGCAGATGCGGGCAACGATGTTATCGAAATGATTCGACGTGGCGCGCAGGCGGGAAATTATCTTGAATCCGACGAAACGATCAACGGCTATCGCGAATTCTTCTATAGCAGCAAACTGTTCGGCTATGAGAAATTACAAACCTGGGTTGGCAACGGCGCCAAATCTGTTCTCAGTTGCGCTCATCAGCGCGTCGAGGAGATCGTAAAGACAACACCAGAATGCGTGCTGAGCGCGGACCGCGCGCGCGAAGTGGATCGCATCTTCGAGCATGCTTGCCGCAAGTTTGTCTGATATAACTGTGTGCGGTCAAAACTCCAGCTTTTGTAGCATGGTCGCCTTAAGCGAATTGACGATTTTGGATTGATGATTATTGTAGAGGACAAGAAACGGAGGAATCTGATGAACAGCAAGGAACGAATACAACGGGCGATCAAATTCGGAAACCCGGATCGCATCGCTTTGAATGACGAAGACATGTTCGTCATCAGTGGTGATAGTAATTGGATCGTTAAAAAATGGCGACTTGATGAGACTGATCATATCTGGCGACGCGGAGATATTTGGGGTTGTATTCACCGCACCGCAAACCGCGACCAGCCAGGCTATGCTGTCGAAAATAATCCGCTGGACGACTGGGATAAACTGGCCGCGTTCCAGTGGCCAAATCCGGACACCATGACTCCCTTTCACCAGAAGCGCCAGGCGGAACTCCAGGCAGACCCATCGCTGCAAACACGCTATCATCTGCTCGATGTTGATCCAGGCCCGTTACTGGTCATCATCAATCTCATGGGGTTTGAGAATTTCCTGGTGCAGTGCGTGGAAAATCCTGAAAAAGTGGCGGATCTTTATCGTCGGATCAGCGATTACAAGTTCCAGCTCATTAAATTGGCTTACGACAGGCTTCATTGCGACGGCGTGGTGCTGTTCGAGGATTGGGGCACTCAGCACGGATCGTTGATCGCGCCTGCAATGTTTCGGAAGATATTTAAGCCGATAGTAGTGGAAATGGCTGCCCGCATTCACGCGCTGGATATGCATTACGGCATTCAGGGAAGCGGCGACTTAGCCGGTATCCTTGATGAGTATATGGACGCTGGTCTCGATTTCCTATTGGAAGCGCAGATCAATTCCAAACGTTGGGACGTGTTGCCCAAGAAGATTCGTGGCAAACTGTGTCTAATGGCAAGTGGCGATGCGCAGACGACCTTGATGACAGGGACGCCGTCAGATGTGCGGGAAGAAGTTTTCCGGATCAAAAAAGAGTTTGCAACGCCGGAAGGCGGTCTCGTCTTCTTAAACTGGCCAAATCCTGGTGGCATGCCGATGTCGAAGGAAAATCAGGTTGCACAGCGTGAGGCAATGTATGAAGCTTGCGGCCTGCCATGCCCGCCCGATGAAAAAAATTCGTAACCGTTCACCACGAAGGCACAAATCTACATTAGAAACACTGGACTCAATAAGTAAATTTTAGCCATCCTGTCTCTTGATCCGAGGACTGAGTCTGCGACCTGTTTTGTTGTTTTATTCAATTTCGTCTCTGTACACGGTTACAAAAAATCTAATTGGTTTTGGCGACGACAAGAACCCAGCGCGGCCAAGCCGCAACCAAAAGCGCAAGAAAAGATTTGCATAGAGGCATGTCGTGTCCCCACAGTTTGGAGAATTGACGAATGCGAAACGTACTGGCTTTCATTTGCGCCTTACTGGCAAGTTGTGTCGCTCGGGCATCCGCGAGCGACGATATTCTGATCATCGAACAAGATTATAGCATCGTGGAACAGGGTAAGGGTGGACTGCAGGCCAAAGATGTGCGCCAGAAAATTTACATCCATCCCAGCTTCGTCTGCATTGATGAGTTTGGCGGCAAGCAAGGCCAGACTCAACCCACCGAAAGTATTCTGCTTGATCTGAAAAACAAACTGATCATCCATCTGGATCACGAATTCAAAAAGATAAAGACTGAGACTTTTGACGAACGCCGCAAACGTATCGAAGCGCGCAAAAAACAAGTCGAAGACGATATACTGGCGCATCCGAACGGCGCGACGAAAGACAAGCTGAAGAAGCTTTATCGCGCGCTGCTCGACGATAAACGCTGCTTCGCGCTGGCCAAAGACCCCGGCCCGGCCAAAAAGGCGCTCGGTATTGATTGTCAACCGATCAAGATCATTGACGCCACCGCGCCCGACTACGCGCCGTTCGAAGCTCAAATGCACTCGACTCTGGAACTGCCTTACGACAACACGGAAGCATTGTACCTGCTGCAACTCATCGGCAAATCAATGTCCGAGTTTCTGCACGTCCACAAGGATCGCTTTAAATATGTGCCCATGGAACTGCACTTGGACTTGGCCGCCGGCGGTCATCTCGATACTAAGGTCATCTCCGTAATGAAGATGGAGAAGATCAATCTGTCGTCGGAATCGCGCGGCACGCTGGGCAGTCCATTTACAGCGCCAAACAATTACGAACAGGTTCAAAAAACGAAGAAACCGCCGCCGAAAAAGGAAGACGAAAGACCGGATTGAGCGACAGCCCACAGACTAAATCGCGGATACAAAAAGAAGTGTACTGCGAGAAGTGTTCATTATTTGTCTCATCAAGCCGTTCAAGAAAATCCACAGATAAACACAGATAGACACAGATAAAGAAATCTAAAGGCAACCATATTATATGGGCAAAAATAAAATCATCTGTGTCTCTCTGTGTACTCTGTGGAAAAACAGCCTGAACGGTTACCATCATTTGACTTTCGGCTTCACTGGAAAACGTTCAATTTTCAAGGTGGCCATGATAACGGAATCCCCACTGATTTTCCTCGCAGCCAGAAACGCGCCGAACTCCACGGCCAAGCGCAAACATCATTGACAACGCCAACGCAAATTCCCTTTTTGACGGGTCAACATCTACAATAATGCCACCCCGTTGGGGTTGGGATTTCCTTATTCCGTCTGTTTTGCTACAATAATGCCACCCCGTTGGGGTTGGGATTTCCTTATTCCGTCTGTTTTGCTACAATAAAGCAA
>JAZDLP010000389.1:0-8770 GCA_043801885.1 Planctomycetota bacterium
TGCTTGATTCTCCTTTTCTGAAGGCTTTAAACATCCACAGAATAGACATGCATATCCACGCTTTTTCAACTCCACTTTACCGACCTCCGCACTTTGTGAAGTACGCTCGTTCCGGATGAGCCACATTTTCTTTATATTTGCCGACTTTTTCGGTGTGACCGGCGCCGAGAAACGCCAGCAGCGCGAAACCCGTCATCGCGGCATCGCCATACACACCCTTCCCAGATCGCCCACCATGCTTGACATTATCCCACCTGCCATCGGCTTCCTGGTTGCGAGCTAACCATTCCAGACCGCGATCAACGCTTTCTTCAGTGGCTCTTGAGCCGCCGTGTTTTTTGACCATCCATCTCCGTCCGCCACCGGTGCGAGAACCGAAACTGCCTTTGCCGGGACCAGTGCCGACACCGATGCCCGTGCCGTGTCCGCCACCCCAGCCGCCGCCACTACCTGGACTGGCCGCGCCGCCAATACCGATCAAATTATCCAAGCTGCAGCCACCCATGCCGCCACCGCCTTCGGGTTCGTCATTGCCCTTCTCGCTATAAAAGATGTGCGAATCCGGATTGCCGAACGCGCTTTGAGTGTCCGGGCGATCAGGATTGATCGTCTCCCAATGATCGCCCAACTCGGCCAGAGCCAGAACTTCCGGCGGCACCACAATGTTGTCTGGATTACTGGACATTGGATCCGTAGGCGGCGTATCGTGCTTGGATACCATGGCGGCGCGATTGTCGTTCTTTGGCTTCTCCAGTTCCGCCTGCTGAATCTGCGCCGGCGGCTGTAGTTCAGTGATCACCACTATCGCGTCTTCCGATGTCGGCAGCGCGAGGCTCATCGAGATCAATCCGGCCAGCAAAATAACCAGCACGTGCAGCGCTATTGATACGCCCCACCAAGGCGCGCCGCCAAGCACTTGCAATCTGTCCGCAAAAGACTCATGCTTTTCGACATCCAAAAACGTCTTTGATATATCTGTTTTGCCAGCTTGTATCCGGTTGCTCGTTTGCTCAATAAAGTTCGAGTTCAAAATAGTGGGACTAATTGAGTTTTGCATCAGACCGTGTACATCACGAAAACGCTTGATCGTGTCACGACATGTGACGCAAGATTTCAAGTGGACTTCCAGAGCATGTCGTTCCTCGGACGAAAGCGTTCCGTCCACATAACGCACCACGCATTCACGAATGTCTGCGCAAGAGTTGATAGCTATCATAATTATTCTCCTTTATAAGGACGGCGAAGCGCCAAGCTTGTCGTCGTGTAGTTTCTTGTTTCCCGGGTTAACGTGAGGTTTTGATTCTGCGCCGAGTGATTCGACGTTCAGCTTGTTTGCCAGCAGCAGGCCGGCGTCGCAGAGTCGCTGCCAGACTGTACCCTGCGGAATGTTCAAGCGTTTGGCAATCTCGGCGTATGAACAATCTTCCCAGTAGCGCAGGATTATCGCCATCCGCAGGTCATGCGGCAGCGATTCAATAGCTTTGGCGATCTCTTCTCGCATTTCCAACGCGCTGAAGCCGCCCGTCGTCATAACGCGATCAGGGGCTTCGATCTGCTTACGGGCGAGTTTTTGGCGGTGCCGCCGTTTCGTGCGTAGATAATTAAGAGCATTTGCGCGATTAATCGCCCGCAGCCAGCCGCTCAACGAACGCATCTGTGGCAGGCGCTCGCGGTTGCGGAAAACTTCGCAGAAAGTTTCTTGTACGACTTCCTCGGCGTCTTCGATGTTGCCCAAGACGGCCAGCGCCTGATTCATTAACTCGGTCCGGTGACATTCCACCAAATCCCAAAACTCTTGAGGAATTTCAATAGGCGTATCCACTGTTGCGCGCTCGATGATTATTTGTGCGGAAGTCGTTAAAGCCATTTTAATATATCCTCTTCCCAATGTATAGTTCCCCAACAACGGAGCGTTTGCTATAAATCTTTCCAGATTTTTTATAATCGTGTAGCGAAGCTGCTCCTCAAACCGACAAGTGAGACCATTTTTCATTCGTCCCTAACGGTTGTTGTAGTGCTAGGGCGGCGTCGAAAAATTACTTAAGTATTTGGCGCATATATTTGTATCGTCAACATGATTTTAACACTTAACTAATTTTTCGACGCCGCCTAGGATTCAGCGTAGCGTTGGTCGCGCGCAAAAAAGCGGCGGCCTTCTGGAGCGTCTCATCGTATTCGGCGGCGGGATCGGAGTCGGCTACGATTCCGCTGCCGGCATGATAGTAGGCGACTCGCTGCGCGCCGTCGTACAACGCGGTGCGAATGGCGATGCTCAAGTCCAGATTGCCGTCCACTCCCAGCCAGCCGATGACACCACAGTATGGTCCGCGTGGCGTGGATTCTAGTTCATCAATAATCTGCATGGCGCGAATTTTTGGTGCGCCGGTAATGGAACCGCCCGGAAACATGGCGCTGATCAGCCGCGCTCGCGAATGACGCGGATTTAATTGTCCAGTCACTGTGGCGACGCGATGCAACAGCGTGGGTAGTTCCTCGATCTGACCGGCGGATGAAACCCGCACCGAATCGTAGGCGCAGACACGGCCAAGATCATTGCGTTCTAAATCCACAATCATGTTCAGCTCGGCGCGTTCTTTGGCGTTGGTCTCCAGTTCGCGCCTAGCGGCCAGAATGTCACGCTGCGTCAAGCCGCGCGGGCGCGTGCCTTTGATCGGACGAGTGCTGACTTCGTTGCCGCGCACTCGCAAAAAAAGTTCCGGCGAGATGCTGCAAAGCGCCGAGCCTGAGCCGGCGAGATCCGCGCCTAGAAAAGCGCCGAATGCCGCCGGGCTGATGGCGCGCAACCACCAGTACAACGCGGCCGGCGATAAATCCCACGGCACACTGAAGCGCAGCGCCAGATTGATCTGATAAATATCGCCCGCGGCGATGTACTCCAACGCTCGCGTCACATTCGATTCATAGCGCTCGCGCGACATGGAGGCCGTTGCCTGGCGACGTGGCGGTCGCGGAAAAACATGTTGAGGACGACGGCAAAATGTCTCGATTTCCGCCATCAATTGTTCAATGCGCGCAGATAATTCGGCTGGCGACGCTGTGTCCGGCAGCAGTATGGACGCCCACCAGCTCGCGTCGCGATGCGAGAAAGCCAGAACCAAATCGTAGAAACTGAAACTCATCAGTGGAAATTTGTCTTGCTCGTCGCGCTTGCGCCCTTCGAACCAGCGATTGTAATCGTAGCCTAGATAGCCGACCCAGCCGCCACGAAAGGGCGGACTGGCGCTATCTGGCGGCGGTGGCGCAGCATTGGGTTTGAGCAGGCGGACGAAGTCGCGCCAGAGTTTATCGGCAGATGGCCGGCGCTCGCTGTAATCGTTTGTAGGCGATGACGTCCGACTGTCCCATCGGCAAATCCGGTCAGGAAAAAGCTCGATGCGACGTGTCGGATTCCAGCCAAAGTAACTCCACTGTTCGCTCAAATTCGGCGCGCCGGAATCCAGCCAGAAAAGACGCGGTTCGTCGGCGAGGCGCAGGAAAAGCTCGTGAGGAAGCAGTCCCGTCAGCGCGGAGAGCGGGACGCAATGTGAGCGCGCTTTAACGCTGATCATAAAATTTCGTAACCGTTCACCATAGAGCCACAGAGTTCCACCACCAAAGATACTTTCTCTCCATTGGAAAGATGTATCGTCATAAGCAGTTGTATTCTTTACTAAAAATTGGACAGTGTATCCGAATAGCTAAAGGACACGGTGCGTAGTGGTTGTGGCTTTCGGCCCACACAAGAGATAGTGCGCATTCGAAATGATGAGCTATCCTGAGTCACCACCAGATTTTTAGGAATGCGAAGAATCGAATCAGAGTCAAGCTGCATATTGCGGTTGCAACAGTGGGTTGTATGGATTACATATTAACATGCTACTTATTATTAAAGTTTACGTGACGCAACGATTTTGATGATTGGATTGCAGGCGAGGTGCCTGCGCTACGGCAATAAGAGGAGAGAAAAACATGGCTATTCGTGTAGGGATTAACGGGTTCGGACGGATCGGGCGGTTGGTGTTTCGGGTGTTAGCCACTCGGCCAAAGGATTTTGAAGTGGTTGGCATCAACGATTTAGCTGACGCCAAGTCGCTGGCTCACCTGCTCAAGTATGACTCAGTGCATGGCAAATTCGACGGCGAAGTTAAGGCCGATGGCGAAAATATCGCGGTTAATGGCGTTAAGATTCCCGTCTTCAAGATCAAGTCTCCAAAAGAACTCCCTTGGGCAAAACTGAACGCGCAGATTGCCGCCGAATGCACCGGTCTGTTCACCAAACGCGCCAGCGAAAAGGGCGGATTCGGCGACCACTTAGCCGCCGGCGCCAAGAAAGTGCTGCTCAGCGCGCCCGCCAAAGAAGGCGTGGATGCCACGATTGTCTTCGGCGTCAACGAAAAGGATCTAAAATCCTCGCACCTGACCTTCTCCAATGCCAGTTGCACAACTAATTGCACCGCGCCGGTCATGAAAGTGCTCAACGACAAATTCGGCATTGTCAAGGGCTTGGTGACCACAATTCACGCGTACACTAACGATCAGCGCATCAACGATCTGATTCACGAAGATCTGCGCCGCGCTCGCGCCGCCGCCATCAACGTCATCCCGACCAAAACCGGCATGTCCGCCGCCATCGGCGAAGTTATTCCGGAACTGAAGGGCAAGATTGAAGGCTTGTCGCTTCGCGTGCCTGTTCCAACAGGTTCCTGCATTGACTGTTCGATCGAATTAGCCAGGGACGTAACCACGGAAGAAGTCAACGCGGCGCTGAAGATTGCTTCGCTGGGCGCGATGAAGGGCATTCTGGCCTACACCGAGGACCCGATCGTCTCTTCCGATATCATCCACGACCCGCACAGCTCAATTGTTGACGCCGGTCTGACCAACGTAGTTCAGAAACGCCTGGTCAAGGTGATCAGTTGGTACGATAACGAATGGGGTTTCTCGAACCGCATGGCGGATCTAATGGCTCTTGCCGCTAAACTCGAGTGATGAGCGATGTCAAAAATTATTGTCGCGCCATCGGTGTTGTCGGCGGATTTCGCCAAACTGAATGATGAAATTCAGGCGATTGAAGCCGCCGGCGCCGAGTGGCTGCACGTGGATGTGATGGATGGTCACTTCGTGCCGAACATCACCATGGGGCCGTTCATCGTCGCCGCGCTCAAACGGCTCAGCAAACTGCCTTTGGATTGTCATTTGATGATTGAAAACCCTGAACGCTATGTCGAGGCATTCGTCAAGGCGGGCGCAAGCTGGATCACCGTCCATCTGGAAGCCAAAGGAGATATTCACGGCGCGTTGAAACTGGCGCGCAAGTTAGGCGCGCGGCCGGCGCTGTCCATTCGGCCGGCTACGCCAGTCAGCGCGGTCGCGTCATTCATTAAAGAAATCGAAATGTTGCTGATCATGACGGTCAATCCCGGCTTCAGCGGTCAACAATTGATGTCCGAATGTCTGCCGAAGTATGCCGAGGCTCGCAAACTTTTCGGGCCGAATCTGCTATTGCAGATTGACGGCGGCGTGACAGTGGATAACGTAGAGAGTGTTCGCGCAGCCGGCGTCAATGTTATCGTGGCGGCGACGGCTATTTTTAAAAGCAAGAACTATACCGAAACGGTATGCCTGTTGAAGGGTCTGTAGCACAAAATATGTGCGCGCGTGGCGGAATTGGCAGACGCGCCAGCTTGAGGGGCTGGTGCCCGCAAGGGTGTGCTGGTTCGACTCCAGTCGCGCGCACCATAGAATACCCAAAATAGTGGCCATCCCAAAACCGACACTCGTCATCGCCGTTTTCATATAATAATCCTTTCGCAACTTTATTCTGCCGAGTGAAAAAATGCCGCACTGAGAGCGCCGTACCTCAGTGCGGCAGCGGGTCTACTGACCTAAGTTCGCGCCGTTCGCGATAAGTATTTTCCGAAGTTCGAGATGATTAATTTTCCGCGGAGGAACGCTGTGTTTCAACGATAATGCGGATGCGGTGCCGGCCGCTTCTCCCATGTTAAGACAAGCCAATACCAAGCGACATCCGGATTGAGCTTCGAAATCCGCGGAGAGGCAACGACCCGCCACCAGTAGATTGTCCATGCTCGCCGGCACAAGGCTGCGATAAGGGATGTCGTAACACTGTGTTTCCGTAAAGTTTGCATCTTTGCCTGTGCGACCATTTGCGTCGCAGAATACTTCCGGGCCACTAGGCGGAAACGCGCTGCTGCCAAACCCACCCATACTGCAGATAGGATAACACTTCTTTCCATTGATCTCCGACTCCATCCATTTCATATTTCCCGGATCGAGGGGGTGATGGATGTCAAACCCGTGCATGCTGATGGCGATCACATCGTCAAATTTTGCATGATTGACCAGATCCCATCCGGTTATGACGTACTCGCCGAGAACCCGTCGAGTATCGCGCACTCCCAAAAGCGGCGCCGTGTCAAGCAACCAGCTCTTTTCGAAGCCAGGCACATTTTTCCGAATGAACTTCCAGAGGATGTCGGCCTGTTCACGACCTTCGATGTACATGCGAGTAAGATCGTGATTATCCAGCGGCAGGCATTTGCGCGAGTGCGCGAAACAGATGCTGACTTCGTCCATGCTACAATGCTCGGGCCTTCCAGGCACATGCGTCATCCAGTTCAGATGGTTGTCAATCTCATATGGCAGATCGCCGCTTACGAGCGCCTTTTTGATCAAATCAATCCATTTCCAATCTTTTGATTTCAGCTCGGAACGAATATATTTATCCCAATCCACGCCACCGAGTCGGAACTCGAGCGAACAAGCCTGATTCAGCCCGTCGCTTGCGCGACCAATCATGCTCTCGCACCCCGCGAAATGCGCGGCGTCGGCATCACCAGAACAGTCAATCACTCGCTTGGCGAGAATCGCCTTGCGCCCGCTCTTACTCTCAACCACTACTCCGCAGATCGCGCCATTTTGCACTATGGAATCCACGACATATGTCACCAGCAGAACTTCGCACCCTGCGTCCTTCACCATACGATCCAGCACGAGTTTATGTTTTTCAGGGTCTGTGTTGCGATGCCATAGCCCCTGCACGGCCTCCAATCGCTTGAACATATCAGCGCCGATACCGCAGACTGTATCCAGAGGGATGTTGACCAGTCCGATCGTGGCCAGTCCGCCGAGCGCCGATTCCCGCTCAAGAATGAGCGTCTTGCAGCCGGCTCGCGCCGCCGCGATCCCCGCGCCCACTCCGGCCATTCCGCCGCCCACGACGACGACATCGTATTCGCCATCCATCTTCAACACATGTTCTGGCTCAACAAGGCCGATGTTTGTTTTCTTGTACGTAAGCATTGCATACGCCTCCTTAATTAATGGTTTTGTCTCGATTCCAATTCACACTTTTTCACTTCACGTCGTTCAATTGCCTCAGACGCGCAGTTGTCGTAACACACGCCGCACCCTTTACACTTCTTCGGATCGATAACAGCTCCCCCTTTCGTCAGAGTAATGGCCTTAACCGGACATTCTGGCATACAGGTTCCGCAAATAGTGCATCCTCTTGATACAACATAGATCACATTTTCCATTTTCATTCCTCCGTCATGTTCTTGAACCATGTTTACTTGCCGTCCAGTCGTCCAATCGCAAGGCAAGAGCGCAACTCATACGTTTGGCGGTAACGCGAAGGCCGGCGATCACTGATTCGCGACGTCCACCATCAGACCGATACGATGGCAGGATCGCGCCGATCGCCGCCCACGCGCGACCGTCGGGGCCAATGATTGGCACGGCCGCTGCCTCGGCCTCGCCATCCGGCGAATGCCAACAGGCGATCTCAGCCTTGCGAATCGCTTTCAACGCCTGCGTGAGTTCCTTTTTTGATCGAATCTCCGGCCATGCCGATCCAGGCAAGCCTTTCTTCGCAATAACTTCCTCAAGCGCGTCTTCATCGAGCCAGGCGAGTAACACGCGACCGGTGGCGGTTTCATATGGTAATGGACGATGCTCCATCTGAGAACCGACCGTGATGACTTGATCCACAGATGCCTTCGCGAGATTGTATCGTTCCCCGTTCAACAGCGCGCCGACCGTAACCACTTCCCGAATTTCTTCGGCCAATGCGCGCGCGTTCTCTTCCGCCAAATCGAGGAGCAAATCCTTTCGTCGCCTTTTTCTGGAAAGCTGCATCACCTTCGGTCCGATCTGATATCTCCCTTTCTCCGTCTTCTCCAGCAGGCCAACTTCAAGAAGCGTTTTCAGAATGTGAGAGAGCGTCGCTTTGTGGATATGCAAACTGGTCGAGATCTCGGTGAAGATCATCGGTTCATCCTTCGAGGCGACCAGTTCAAGGATATTATCAGCCTTCTTGAGTACCTGAACCATTTGTTTCTCCTATTGAACCGTACTTCTTATAAAGAACCTACCGCACAATCCGAGTCTTGTCAAGTTTTTTTGCATAATTTTAGCATGATTCAAATTTTGGCAACCGTTCACCACGAAGGCACAAAGACACAAAGATGAACAGATTTGAAAAGTAGTTATTGAGTCTAGTTTATCTAAAAGTTAAGTGCGTTATACTGTACGCGGTCGAAATTTCGGCTTTTGTAGTATAGGCATCTTGAGCGAATTAAGAATTACGAATTACAAATTACGAATTAAGAATTAAGAATTACGAATTAAGAATTACGAATTGTGGATTACAGTTCGGCGAGAACTCGAAGGGTTCAAAGCCATTAGCACTACAACGCTACTTCACTACGTGCATGGATGGAGGCTGATACTTTCATTATCAGCCTCT
>JAZDLP010000025.1:0-4517 GCA_043801885.1 Planctomycetota bacterium
GGCGCGTCGCTAGTACTAGCACGACCGTTTTCTCGTACCGCAGGCGTCTCGCCTGCCTGTTCTGATAAAGTTGTATCGGGCTGACCATTAGTCTCCGGCTGTCCCGGTCGTACGCCGGATCGCACACCGGATCGCGCTACCACGCCGTCACGAGTCAATCGTCCTGTAAGTCCGGAACCCGGCGCCATATCAAAACTTATCTGCGCCTGTGTCTTTTTGATCTCCTCGGCTTCCAGCAGCTCAATCTTCAACTCGTCGGCCAGCGCCTGGCTGAAACGACGTCCACCGCCCATAAGCGTGCGCGCAAAAAATAACGATCCATTGCGGCATATCAGAATAATAAGGTCGTCGGCGCCGATATCCACCACCAGCGCGGTTTTGTCCGGATCAAAACCGTGACCGTGATAGTATGCGTTAAAGAGCGCGATAGCTTCCAGATCAATCTCTACTTCACCCAGTCCGGCCGATTTCGCTCTGGCCATCAGTTCCGTTGCGGCTGCTTCCTTGATCGCGCCGATTAGAACCGTATCCTGTCCACCGACATCAGGCACATCCAGAGTGCGATAGTCGTAGGTGTTGGGTTCTTTATCGCCAGATTTCTCTTCAACTTCGTACTTCACCAGCATGTCCAGACGCCAGGCAGGCACAGGCGGCACTTGGAGATATCGAATCGAAGTATCCTTGCCGGATGCGCCCACACGCCGCGTCTGCGCCTTGATGCGGGATGTCTTAATCAATTCCTTGAGTTTTATGCCGAGAGCCAGATTTTTGTCGGCACTGTCTTCTATATGCCCCAGCTCGCCGAGCGCCAGCGTGCCGCACGCAATAATTTCCACCGGGCCGTTCTTTACGTTACCGAGAACGACAGCTTTGATCGCCTCAGAACCAATATCTATACCTGCGGTAGTCGTCATTCCCATCGCACCTATTCTTATTGTAACCGTTCAGTCTATTTCACCACAGAGGCACAGAGAACACAGAGAAATCATAGAATTCTCCTGCGGATGCCATCCTTTAGGACCGAGACATTGAAATTCACAAGCAGACCAAGTTTCCAGCCGCCCAACTTCAAGTAGGTCAACAATTGCGCTTCATGGATGGGATCAATGGTTTCCACTGCCTTGATCTCAACAACAACAGCACCAGCAACCAATAAATCGAGGCGATAGCCACAATTCAGCTTCGTTTCTTTATATTCCACTGGCAAAGGCTTTTGACGTTCAAATGATATTCCGCGCAGAGACAACTCCCTGCACATGCACTCTTCATAAGTTGATTCCAATAATCCCGGTCCCAGAGCTTTATGAACTTCGATGGCCGATCCTATTAATCTGTTCCGTTATTTTATTCAACTCCATACTCTGTGCCCTCTGTGTCTCTGTGGTGAATATTTTTCGTGGTGAACGGTTTTTATTCTTTAACTGGCGGCACAAATTCCGCGCGCGGCGGACGATTCGGAGTCGCGTTGGACACTGGCGGTTCGTCTTGACTATTCTCTTCCAGCGGCAACGACCAGCCCGCTCGAGTTGCAAGCTCAGCCGACGTAACGCGATGAGCGCGTGCGAATCGTTCCAGACGTTCACGCACAGTCGAGCTTTTTGTTCTGGCCGGTCTTTCTGTCGGCGCATCGTTCGACTCGGTCACCGTTGTCGCGGCGATGGCGGGTGGCGCAGTTGGTGGCGTCATTCTGACCGGGCGCGGCGAGTTGTCTGGAGAATGCACCGGCGCGGACGCGCCGGGCAGGAACTTGCGATCAGTCAAGCCCAAAGCTCGATTGATTGAATTAGGACGGATGACTTCAGACGTTTGGCCCGGCGCGTGCGGCAGACCACCTTCACGAATATCTACATCATCCGGTTCCGGTTCTTTGGAATACGTGCGACCACCCGCAGTGACGATCTGCGCCTCAACAATGATCATCAGATTGCTCTTCTGCATCGTGTTGCTTTTAGTTTTGAAGAGGTTGCCAAGAAAAGGAATGCGGTGCAGTCCTGGAACTTTGCGTTCCCGCGTCTCCATTCGATTACGCACTAACCCGCCGATAATGACGTACCCGTTGTCTTCCAAAACCACGTCGGTCTCCAGAGTGGTATAATCTATAGTGGGCTTCGTAACCTTAATCGGGAGGGTCGGCTGATTAGCATTGGCTAGAGGGATATCGTAATTTTGGAACTGCGAGATCGTCTGGCCCTCCACCAGTGAATCAATGATCGGTTTCAAGTGTAGATTAATGGTCCGTAGATCACGCCCAACAGAAGGTGTTACCACCATTGAAAATCCAATTTTATCTTTATCCCACTCCGGCACAGGAGCGGTTCCGGGATTAGTCATGCGGCCGTTTACGTCATACGTTGGGGGCTGACCCGGCATTACGTTGGAAATGAACGAGAACTCGGTATTAATGTTAATCACTGCCTGTTTATTATTAAGCGCCAATACTTGCGGCTCAGAAAGTATTTTGGTATGGCGACTGGTTAGCAGCAAGGCCAGTGTCGCCTTAAACGTTGGATCCGTGCGTCGTCCAGTGAGAGTAAAGAAAGTTGAACCCGGCAGGCCTTTGGCCGCCAGAAGAGGAGTGGCCCCAGCGATAAAGTCGAAGGCTTTTCTAGGAGCGCTAATAGTCCCTTCAGGCGCGTCCTCGACGGGAGCATGAATACGACTCTGCAACGAATCCAGGTTTATACCCAGCTCTTTCTCGCCAGCAGCCGAGACATCCAGGAAACGAGCCTTGATCATCACCTGAATCGCCGGTTGATCAAAGTGCTCCAGAAACTTGGCCATCCATTCGTGGCCCGCAGGTGTAGTGAAAACAACAAGTTGATTAGATTGCCGATCCACCAGATACTCGGAGCCTTCCGGGAAGAACTGTGATTCTTTGATATCTTTTTTCATGACCCATTCGAGCATGGTTTCCAAGTAACTAGGCTTCAAATCTTGTTGCGCGCCAGCATTGCTAGTGCCACCGCCACCGCCAGCACCAGCGCCACTGGATCGTCTTCCGCCACCACCGCCACCACCGCCACCACCACCACCACCGCCACCACCGCCTCCACCGCCGTCGCCAGACCGTCCACCACCGCCTTCACTCTCGGCCTGCGTAGTGGAGACCAAACCATGATGCAGCGGGTAAATTTTTGGGAACATTATCTTCTTTAAATCCGCGGCATCGCTGGCAGTAATCCACACCGCATCTTCCGTAATGGAATATTGTATTTTGTCGTTATTGCGGACGATAAAGTTCAGCACTTCACGCAACGGCAGTTCTTCAACATGCAGCGTCAAACTCTTCCCTTCAAGCGCGGCCGTATCCGCGATGATATTGACGCCGGTGAGAACGAAGAGAGTGTTGAGCACCCACTCCAAGTCGGCCTTCATGAAATCAACGGTAACACGCTCTTCCAGTTTTTCGGCCATCTTCTTGCGGCGAGCGGTTTCGTCACCTTCTCCACGTCGCGGCAGACGCGGCCGCACGGTCGGCAGCTTTGGTGGCGGGCGGACCGCGTGCTCTTCCGCCTCCAGAAGCGCATTACGATCAGTGCGCATACTGGCGATGCGAGCGATCTCTTCGTCCGCGTCCGCCTGTTTGCCGACAGCATTGCGCAGCATTTCAGCCGCCGGTAGATTGCGCGGATCAACGTTGAGAATGTCACGAGCGATATTGACCACGACCTGATAGTTGCCCTTTTTGAAAGCTTGTTTGGCCGCTTCCAATTTGCGCTTAATCTCGGCGGTTAACTCTGGCGAGCGTCCGTGCGCCTCCCGAGCCGCAACGCTGCGCGGATCAATTACAACCGGCTCATCGCCGACCATCTGCCGAGTAGGTCGTTCCGATTGCGCGCCAGGCTCAACGGTCTCAGCTTTGTTTTCGCGCGTCGGCTTCTGTTCAGGCGGCAAGGCAGGCGCGGTCGAATCTTCTCCGGCGAAGACACCGGTCAACGCAATCAAAGCCAGAAACCACACTGAAAGCAACATCGCAACACGGCCATGAAGCCGCAACCAAAAAGCGTTGTTGACGGGGGACGGGGAGACGGAGAGACAGGGAGACGAGGAGACGGGGAGACGGGGAGACGGAGAGACAGGGAGACGAGAAGACGGAGAGATGGGGAGAAACAGCTTTTGTCCAAAAAAGTCGCCCAAAAAATCTTTACGCCACGCAAAGAATTGAGAAATTAATGCGTTAAGTAGAACTTTCATTGACTTCCTCCACAAATCGTACCGCAGGCGTCTCGCCTGCAACTCAACCATCAGAATCGTTGCGTTGCGCAAAGATTTTGACGGTTAGTAGCACCATCACCATCGGCGCTAAACGCTAATATAATACAGTTGCATCGGCTTGTAAGTCACCAACTATATGAATTACGAATTATGAATTACGAATTACGAATTACGAATTATGAATTACAAATTACGAATTACGAATTATGAATTAAGAATTAAGAATTACAAGAGTGTGTCCCTGATAGCGGCAGTATGAATTACGAATTATTGTTCAATGAGAATCAGTAGAGTTTACAAGA
>JAZDLP010000059.1:0-12195 GCA_043801885.1 Planctomycetota bacterium
CAAAGATATCACCTTATCGAGCTTGCTTATTTTTTCCTTCTATCTCCTGTATTTAATCCCGAAGGGATGATATTATTGTAGCAAACATTGAATAATTACCATTAAACCCCGAAGGGGTGGCATTATTGTAGAAGTGACATTATTGTAGCAGGTGACATTATTACAGCTTTTTCAACGATTCACACCTTCCTTCCACAATGGCAATTTCGTCTTTTGTCAGCCCATAAAGTTCATAAACCATCTGATCAATCTGGTGTGCGTATTCGTGGACTTGGGCTTGCTTGGCGGTGTTTTGGAGATAGCCGGCGTCTTTGGTGATGGTGAGGATGTTGTCAACAAGTTCCATAAATGGCTTTTGCTCAGATTTAAGAATTTTTGGGATGGGGAGTTGTTCAATATAGATTTTCTTCATCCTAAAGGCATTCTCTGAAAGATTAGAAGTTGCCTTCAGTAGAAAACTCTGGATACACAATCTTCTCCTTTTCAAACTCCCCGTAATAATCACAATCCCTCAATTCTCACCAGTAGTTTCCATATTCTAAAAGGATTTTTTTGGCATTCAAAACCGCCTGCTTCTGATACTCAGGTATCTCCACTGGCCAACAAACTCGCTTGCGTCTGAAGCGCGCTATTGCTGACCGATGGCCGGTTGGCCTCCACCAGTGGACAAGACCGTTGACACTAAAATGGACTCAATATTGACTTTAAAAATAGCGACGAGATTTTTAACTTTTTCGAACGCTTCATCAAAAACTTGTGCTATCATATCGTGAGTATAGAGAGATGCGACGAAGTCCGCAAGTATGATCAGTCCTCATCGAACCGGTCTGTTTCAATCCTTATTCTGCCGAGGTTAAACTGCTCATGTCAAACGCGCTGGAAGCTCGCACACAGCAACTTGGCCAGGAAATTTTTGCCAAAGTTCGCGGCAAAAAACAAAAAGCCGCCGGAGCCTGGTGGAATTCCAAACTGATCGAATACGCCATGAAAGACGAGGCGTTAAAAGTCCAGCTTTTTCGTTTCACCGACGTCCTGCCTACACTCAAAGACAGTCACCAGGTCGCGCGACATTTGAACGAATATTTTAACTCGCCGTGCCAGAATTTTCCGGCGTTCATCAGTCGAGGCGCGTCGCTAACGAAAATTTCTTCGATCGCCGCTTCTATCGGCGCCATGGCCATTCGCAAGTCTGTGGAAGACATGGCTCACACATTTATCTCAGGCGACACCCCCGCCGCGGCCATTCAGACCGCAGTCGCTTATCGTCGAAAGAATCTTGCCGTTACTTTCGATTTGCTCGGCGAAGCGGTCGTCAGCGAACCGGAAGCCGATGCCTATTTCCAAAAGTATCTGGCGCTGTTGGATGAGCTGCTCAAGGTCGCGCCCGCGTGGACATCGAATCCGCTGATTGACGCCGATGATCGGGGCCAGATTCCACGCATCAATCTTTCCATCAAGCTCTCATCTTTGTATTCGCAACTCGATCCGATTGACCCGCGCGGCAGCGAGCAGGGACTGGCCGCGCGCTTGGAGCAATTGCTTGATCGAGTAGTGGCCGGACAAGCATTTTTGACCATTGATATGGAGGACTACCATCTCAAAGATCTGACGCTGCGCATCTTCAAAGACATCGCCAGTTCCGCGAAGTATCGCCACTATCGGCATATCGGGCTGGTTTTGCAGACCTACTTGAAAGACTGCGAGCATGATCTTGCGGAACTGATTGCTTGGGCCAGAACGCGCGGCACGCCGGTCACTGTGCGGCTGGTGAAGGGCGCTTACTGGGACTACGAAGGCATTCACGCGCGGCAACACGGCTGGCCTGTTCCGGTTTACACGCGCAAGTGGGAGACCGACGCCTGCTACGAACGTTGCGCCGCTCAATTACTGCAAGCTCACGACTGTCTTGACGCCGCGTTCGGGTCGCACAACATTCGCAGTCTTGTGGCGGCGCTGGCGATCGCCGAATCACTCAAACTGCCCGCGAATGCCGTCGAGATACAGGGGCTGTACGGCATGGCCGATCCGCTCAAGGAGACTCTTGCCGAAGCTGGTTACCGTATGCGCGTTTATATGCCATTCGGAGAAATGCTGCCTGGCATGGCGTACTTGGTGCGGCGGCTGCTGGAGAACACCGCCAATGAATCGTTTCTGCGACAAGGTTTCGTTGAAGACGTTAGCGCGGATCAGTTGCTCGCCAATCCCGCCACGCATACCAGTCCGGCGCCGTCGGTTGTTGCGCCAGTAGCGGTGTGTTTTCACAACGAACCGGACACAGCGTTTCTCGCCGAAAAAGAGCGCAATGATTTTAAGGCCGCGATCATTGACGCGCGCCGGCAATTCGGCAAAACCTGGCCGCTCTTCATCGGCGGCAAAGAAGAGTCAGGCCAGGACGGAGTGATCGAATCGCTCAATCCGTCCAACGTCAGCGAAGTCGTCGGCTATGTAGGCAAAGCTTCAATCGCTCAAGCTGATCGCGCCATCGCCGCTGCGCGCAAAGCCTTCCCCGCATGGCGCGACGCGAGCGCCAAAACCCGCGCGGACATGCTGCGCAGAGCCGCGGCCATTATGCGCCGACGCAAGTTTGAACTCGCCGCTCTTGAAGTGCTTGAAGCCGGAAAGCCTTGTCGCGAAGCTGACGGCGATGTGGCCGAGGCCATTGATTTTCTGGAATACTACGCGCTGGAAGTCGAACGCATCATGGTCATCACGCGCCACGAACAAGCGCCGGCTGAAGTCAACGAGAACTTCTATCAGCCGCGCGGCGTCGCCGCGATCATCGCGCCTTGGAATTTCCCGCTGGCGATTTTGACTGGCATGACCGGCGCCGCGTTGGCGACTGGTAACACAGCGCTGATCAAGCCCGCTGCGTCCACGCCGGTGATCGGCGCGCTGTTGATGCAGATACTGCGCGAGGCTGGCATTCCTGACGGCGTCGCCAATTTTCTGCCTTGCTCGGGTTCTACTGTCGGAGCGCATGTCGTTACTCATCCGGACGTCAATCTGATCGCCTTTACCGGCAGTCTGGAAGTCGGGCTGTGGATCAACGCGGAGGCGGCCAGAAGCCGCGCCGGACAACAAGGCGTCAAAAAAGTCATCTGCGAAATGGGCGGCAAGAACGCCATCATTATTGACGATGACGCCGACTTGGACGAAGCGGTGCTGGGCGTGACGCAGAGCGCCTTTGGTTACGCGGGCCAGAAATGTTCGGCTTGTTCACGCGCCATCGTCGTTGGCCATGCCTATAAACCATTCGTCAAGCGGCTGCTGGAATCTGTGGCCAGTCTGAAAGTCGCGTCCGCCGAGGACCCCGGTTGCCGCGTGCCGCCGGTGATTTCCGATAAAGCTCAGAAGAGTATTCTGGAGTACATCGAAATCGGCAAACGAGAAGCCACGTTGGCGCTCGCCGTCAACGTGGATACGCTCAACCAGCGCGGTACATTTGTCGGCCCAACCGTCTTTACCGATGTGCCGCCCAATGCGCGAATTGCTCAAGAGGAGATATTCGGACCGGTATTGAGTATCTTGAAAGCGGACGATTTCGATGCGGCACTGAAGATCGCTGTGGACGTGCCGTACGCGCTGACCGGCGGATTGTACTCGCGCAGTCCCGGCAACATCGCCAAGGCGCGCGACCAATTTCGAGTCGGCAATCTGTACATCAACCGCGGCTGCACCGGCGCCAAAGTGTCGCGGCAGCCGTTCGGCGGGTTCAAGTTGTCGGGGATTGGTTCGAAAGCCGGCGGTCCGGACTATTTGTTACAGTTCTTGGAACCGCGCACGGTGACAGAAAACACATTGCGCCGCGGCTTCGCGCCGGTTACGGAAGAAGCGTAATACTACAAGGAGTGATCAATGGAAGAGATGTTAGTATTGCTGGCTTTATTTGCGATAGCGGTGATCGCGATCTTGCCCATCTGGGCTCTCGTTATGCTATATGGCATCCGCCGCCACCAAGAAAATCAGCGGGAACAGGCGCTGGCCGAGCATCGCCGGTTGGTTCAGCGGCTCGACAGTCTGGACATGGCCGTAGGCCGGATTGGGTCCAGAATGCAGTCGTCTCCGACATCTGTCGAAAAGAAATCTTCGTCCGAAACGAAGGATCTGGTGACTTCCACGGCCATGCCGGTGCTGGCTCCGCAGGTGGTTATTACGGCGCCGGCCGCAACCCCATTGATAAAGCCAGCGCCGTCCTTGGAAATACCGACTAAGTCGACTACGTCAATTAAGCCGGCGGAAGTCTTGACCAAAACTGCCACAGTTCTAGGCCGGTACACAGCGTCAGAACCTGTCAAATCCCGGGCAACGTCGGAGACTGAGACCGCGCCCGGCGCCATGGAACTTGCCGCGCGTCAGATCATCCAGCGGATTTGGAATTGGATCATCGTGGGCGAAGAGCACCGCAAACCCGGAGCATCCATGGAGCAGGCCGTGGCCACGACCTGGCTCATGCGCGTCTCCATACTGCTCGTCGTGGTGGGTATTGGATTCGGTCTCAAGTATTCTATTGACAAGGGGTATCTCGGCCCCGCCGGCCGCGTGGCCATGAGTTTGGTTTGCGGCGCAGCCATGGTGGTTGGCGGTCTGCCTCTCCTGAACAAGCGCTATCATATCGCTGGACAGGGGCTTATAGGCGGCGGTCTGGCAGCGCTCTATTTCGGACTTTTTGCCGGATTCTCCCTGTGGCACCTCTTCGGCGCCATACCTGCTTTCGCCCTGATGGCGCTGGTAACCGTGAGCGCGGGCGTCATCGCCGTGCGATTCAATTCTCTTCTCATCGCTATTCTCGGCATTCTGGGCGGCTATGGGACTCCGGTGATGCTGAGCACCGGGGTTGAGAATTTTTCCGGACTTTTCAGCTATATGCTCCTGCTCGGGTTCGGAGTGTTGGGAATTGCGTGGCGACGGCAGTGGCACTTGCTGAATATCCTAGCCATGATGTGTACCTACGTCCTCTATTTCGGCGCTGTCCATCAGCCAGAGCATTACACCGACGAAAAGTTTCTGAATGTCTTCCCATTTCTAATCACATTCTTCGTGCTGTTTTCCACGATGATGTTCGCGTACAACCTCCGACGACGAGTAACGGCTTCGCTGATCGAGATCATCGCCTTGCTGGTCAACGCATCCGTGGTCTTCGGCGGCGGGTTTGAGCTGATCAAACCGCGATTCGGCCAGGAGTGGGTAGCGGCGCTGACACTGGGATTAAGCTTGTTTTACATAGGACATGTCTACATCTTTCTAGCCCGGCGTTTGCGCGACAAAGCACTGCTCTTCTGCTTCCTGGGACTGGCGGCGTTTTTCCTGACTGTCACCGTGCCGATGGCGCTTTCCGGCGCTTGGATCACCACCAGTTGGGCGGTATTGGCGCTGGTTATGTACTGGATGGGGTTGCGTTTGGAGAGCCGTTTCCTGCAGAAATTAGCGGGCATTGTGTGCGTCCTGGTGCTTGGTCGGTTCTGCTTGGACATGCATGCCGCGTTCGGCTATGGTTTGCCCGAAAAAGCAAGTGGCGGTTATCTGGTTATGCTGGCCGAACGATTGGTACAATTTGGTGTGCCGATCGCCTGCTTCGGCGCGGCTTGGTGGTTGTCGCGCAAACATGCGTCGCCGTTCACTTTGACGGTTGCGCCCGAAAATGATCTGCCGTCCACTACCGGCCATGCGTGGATCGGGCGATCTGGCATGGCGATCATGGGCATCATGCTCTTTATCTATCTACAGTTTGAGTTCTTTCGCCTGTTCTCGCTGTTCTACCAGCCAATGTGCCTGCCATCGCTTACCTTGGTGTGGGTCGGCGCGTGCGCCGTGCTGTTGACGCTTTTCGCGCGAGTGCCGTCGTCGGCGAGGCGCTCACTGCTTATGCTCGTGTGCTTGGCAACGGTCGTCAAACTGGTCTTTGTTGACCTCATGGACTGGGAACCATCTACGTGCGGATACCGCGGCGATTATGTGGCCGATCTGACGCTGGTGCGCCTGTTCGATTTTGGTCTGGTGTTTGTCTTTTTCGCGTTTGCTTTCCGGGTGCTCGCGCGACGACCGGGACAGGACAATCGAGCGACGGGCGTCATGCTGGGGGTTACGAGCCTTGGATTGCTCTTCCTCTATCTCACCTGCGAGGTGAATACCGCTCTGCAATACTATCAACCAACACTCCGGCCGGGCGGAGTATCGTTGCTGTGGGCGGGTTACGCGCTGTCTCTGATTTTCGCGGGAATCATTCGGAATATCGGAGCCATGCGTTACACAGGATTGATGATGTTTGTTGTGGTGGCTACAAAACTCTTCTTCTTTGACTTGGAACACATGGAGATCATCTTCCGCGTAATGGTGCTCATATTGATCGGCGTGGCGATGTTCGCCGGATCGGTCTTCTACCAAAAATATCGGGAACGGCTGGATGATGGTTGTTCCAGTCCCACCGACAGCAAAAAAGGAAACACATGAATCGTCTCTGCGCGTCTTGGCTCTTTATCGGAGTAACAGTGGCTAGTCTTTGGGCCATCTCTGCGGAACCGACGGATTTTAGCCGTATGCGCGGGTTGATACAGCCGACACCAAGCGCTCCGGTCGAGATCGTGGCGTTCGAACTGGATGCGGACATTTATGAGACTGGGCGAAGCGACTTCGGCGATATCCGGATATTCCGGGACGGGACTGCTGTTCCGCATATAGTCGAACGCGCCATGGAGACCAGCATGCGTACCGCTCGCGAAATCCAGCCCTCGCGTCGAGTTTCCCTGCGCGAGGAAGCGGACAACCGTATCGAGGTCGTATTCGAATTGCTGGGTGATGATCCACAAGTTGAGGGATTGGAAATCGTGACTCCGCTTCACGATTTTGACCGCGATGTGCGCGTCTGGACTGGGCCGGACGGGATCACGTGGGAGATCGTCGTCCCTCAGGCGCAGGTGTGTGATTATGCTCGTTTCATGGATTTCGATCAGCGAGAAGTGATCTTCCCAGCCGTCAATCGGCGGTACATCAAGCTGGAGATATCGTCTGCCACCGTTGCTCAGACCGGACGAGTGATGGAATTTCCAGAGACCAAGGAGACGGCATATCGTATCGTGATCCGGGATGGCGACAATCCGCCGCTGGATGTGACGGGTGTGAAAGGCCAAGGCAATGTCTATCGCACCGTTTTTATTGCCAAAGGATCCGAGCCTCATCTGCTATATTATGGCGCACAGTCTGTGAAGCCGGCGGATTATGATGTAGCTACAGTGCTCGGCCAAGTCCGCCGGGACTACCAGCCCGTGGTTTGGACCATGGAGACACCACGACTGAATCCAGCCTGCTCATCGGCTGTCATTGCGGATGAACGTGGCGCGTTCTTCAAACGGAAATCTGTTCTGGTTACCGGCATTATTCTGGTGGTTCTGGCGCTGGGGTGGGCTCTCATCCGCGCGGTTCGGCACACAGAAACGGCCACTACTGATCAGACGGACGACGCGTAGGGGCGGTTCGCGAACCGCCCCTACTTAGACGGTTACAAAAAGACAAAGACCTCTTGACCGCTTTTCGGTTATAATTCTCGTGCGGGAGATTGGCGGCGCGAAGACGGGCTGGTGCAGGCATGGACGAATTTTGGAGACGATTACAGAACTTTCCGCCCGCGGGCGTGATTGAAATTCTGCTGCTGGCGACGGTATTTTATCTGTTACTGGCGTTTCTGCGCAGCTCCCGCGGCGCCGGAGTACTGCGCGGCATGCTGGTGGTAGTTGGATTATCAATCGGCATCGTTTTCGTGGCCGCGCGCTATTTTCAACTTGAACATATTGTGTGGGTGTTTGAAAAACTGGCGGCGCTATCCATTATCGCCGCGATGATCATCTTTCAGCCAGAATTGCGTCGCGGACTGCTGCGGCTGGGATTGAACCCGTTGCTCGCGAGATTCGTGCGTCCGGATTCGCCCGCCATCGAAGAACTTGTGGAAACCTGCGTCAATCTCAGCAAGTGTTCGAGAGGCGCGCTGATCGCCATTCAACGCCGCATCCCGCTCAACGATTACATTGAACGCGGAACGATGCTGAATGCCGAGATTACCCGCGAGTTGCTTGAGACTATTTTTTTCAAAGGCCCGTCGGAAGGCACGATTTTGCATGACGCCGGCGTAATCATCGTTGGCAATCGAATCGCCGCGGCCGGATGCCTTTTTCCATTGTCGGAGAATCCGGAGCTGTCAAAATCGCTGGGCACGCGCCACAGAGCCGCGCTGGGTCTGACCGAGGAAAGCGACGCGGTCACCGTGGCGGTGAGCGAAGAGACGGGCCGGATTTCTTTGAGCGTGGAAGGTAAGTTCATTCACGGCTTGACTCCTGAAGAATTGCAGGCGAAATTGACCGAGTTGTGCCTAGAAGCCGTGGAAGGCGGCTCAACGGCGCAAACTCCTGACACGACCTGACAAATTGCGGATTGTAGATTGTGGATTTGCGAAAGGTTTGAAAAACAAGGCATGCCGAATTATCCGCTCATTAGCCATTTTATTCGCGCGGCGCTGTTTGAAGACTGGCTGCTGAAGTTCATCTGTCTGCTGCTGGCCGTGCTGATGTGGTTTTACATTGACGGCGAACTGACCGATCAGCGCGACCTGGTCGTCAGCCTACGCCCTTCGGACTTGATTCTGCCCACCGGATTCGAGCTGTCGTCGAGCGGCGCGCTGCCAAAGTTCACTGTGCGTCTGCGCGGTACACGCCGTCGTCTGCAACTGATGAACCTGGAACATATCGTCTTCAAAAAGCGCGTGATCGAAAATCCGCAGTCCGGGCGCAACGTATTGCGCTTGAAACCCACCGATCTGGAACCCGACGGCTTTGAGATCATCAGCGTCACGCCTCAAGACGAAGAAGCGTTGGTCGAATTGACGCCTACCGGCAGTCGGCTGAAAACGGTGCGCGTTAAATTACGCGGCGCGCCCAAGCCCGGCTACTTAATCGGCCAGTGCGCGACCGAGCCGGGGCAGGTCAACGTGCAGGGCACGACCACAGAATTGGATGAATTGGAATTCGTGTGGACCGATGACGTGGATGTATCCGGCGCTGATCAGGACGTGGTGCGCGAAACGTCCATCGTACGACAAATGAATGTAAACGGCCGCCATATTTCCAGCTACTGCGCGCAAAAAGTTCGCGCTACGGTTTCGGTTGACCCGGTGGAGGTTACTCGACGCCTGTCTTTCGACGTTCGCACCGTGGCTCTGGAAGGGACAGCCATGTTGATGGATCCCAAGACGGTCGAGGTCGAGGTTATCGCGGCCGAACGAATCTTTACCGTGCCTGAGATTATTTCCGGCATCATCTTGTACGTTGAATGGCCCAGCGCTTGGGAAAAACCCAAAGACGCGACAGAGATTCTCGGCCCGTGGCGAGCGCAGGTGCGCGCGATTGCGCCGCCGCGAGTGCAAGTGCGCGGTCTGGACGGCGCGGCGCTGCCTACGATTGAAGTGCGCGGCGCGATGGCAGGCGCGTTAAAAAGCGAGTGAGGATTTTATGGTAAATCTTGGAGTTAATCTGGACCACGTCGCCACCGTGCGGCAGGCGCGCAAAACTTATGAGCCGGACCCGGTCTGGGCTGCGGTCGAAGCGGAACTGGGCGGCGCCGATCAGATCACCGTTCATCTGCGCGAAGATCGCCGCCACATCCAGGAACGCGACTTGGAATTGTTATTGAAGACCGTGCAGACGCGTGTGAATCTCGAAATGGCCATCGCCTCTGACGTCCTGCGCATCGCGTTGCGACTGAAACCGCAGTGCGTCTGCCTGGTGCCTGAGAAGCGCCAGGAGATCACCACCGAAGGCGGCCTCGATGTGGCCAGCTCGCCGCAGAAAGTCAAAGACGCCGTCCGGCGTCTCGCCGATACCGGCATTATCGTCAGCTTGTTTATTGATCCCAATGAACGACAGATTGAGGCGGCGGCGCGAAGCGGCGCGCCGTTCATCGAGATGCACACCGGCGCCTACGCCGACACGTGCGGCGAAGCGGACGTTGCCAGGATGCTGAAGTTGCTAGGCGACGGCGCACGACTGGCGATTTCATCCGGACTGCGCGTCAACGCCGGGCACGGGTTGAACTATCGCAATGTCATCCCGGTCGCGCAGATTTCGGGGCTGGAAGAGCTTAACATCGGCCACGCCATTATCGCTCGCGCCATTTTCACGGGCTTGCGTCAGGCGGTGAGCGAGATGAAGCAACTGATACGGGAAGAGGTGATACATGTCTGACGTCGAAACGCAAGTCAAAGAGTTTAGCGCTGCTTTCGAGAAGCTTCGCGGCGAGGTCGCCAACATTATTGTTGGCCAGAATGAGCTCATCGAAGGAGTGCTTATTGCGGTGCTGGCTGGCGGACATGTGCTGTTGGAAGGACTGCCTGGTCTGGGCAAGACGCGCTTGGTCAAAACCATCGCCGATACGTTGGAATTGAAGTTTTCGCGCATCCAGTGTACGCCCGACTTGATGCCCGCTGATATTCTCGGCACTACTATTCTTTCGGAAGATGAAAGAGGCCAACGTTATTTTCAATTTCAGCGCGGCCCGGTGTTCAGTAATTTGGTGCTGACTGACGAGATCAATCGCGCCACGCCCAAGACGCAGTCCGCGCTATTGCAGGCTATGCAAGAAGGCGCCGTCACTATCGGCACAACCACTCACTCGCTGGACCAGCCATTCTTCGTGCTCGCCACGCAGAACCCGATCGAAATGGAAGGCACCTATCCGCTGCCGGAGGCGCAACTGGACCGCTTTATGCTCAAATTGCTGGTACCGCGCAGCGATCAGGCAACGTTGGTCTCGATCCTGGAACGCACCACTACGGGGTCGGAAATCAAGCCCGCTAAAGTGTTGTCAGGAGCTACAGTGCTTTCCTGGCGCAAACTGATTGATCATATCCCTGTGGCCAGGCCGGCGCTGGAATATGTGGCGCGCCTGGTGCTCGGCACACATCCCGACCAGTCGCACGCGCCGTCGGCGGTGAAGGCGTACGTAAAGTATGGCGCATCGCCACGCGGCGCGCAGTCAATCGTCATGTTCGCTAAAGTCCGCGCGTTGACACAGCGTCGCTACAATGTAGCGCTAGAGGATATTCGGTACGCGGTCCGGCCTGCCTTGCGACACCGATTAATTTTAAACTTTGAAGGCGAAGCCGCAGGTATCCAGACCGATGCCATCTTGGACGAACTGCTCAAAACAATAACCAAGGAGTAAACATGGCTCGCAAGACGACGGCAACTGAAAAGAAGAATGTCTCCAACGGAGCCACGCTCGTCGCCGAGAAGTTGAAGGAGGAGGACGTCCGCAAGATTGTCGACACCTATCATGCCTGGCGCGGTGATATGGGAAATAATGGGGCGAATAATCATTCGCCCCTACAAATGCCGGATCATTCCGTAGGGGCGAATAATCATTCGCACCTACAAGATTTGTTCCCAGACCGTCTGGCAAATAAGGCGCAGCGGTTGTTATTGCCACCATCGGAGCCGCTCGCCTGCTTTCATGCTTTCGCCAAGAAACTCTATGGCCTTATGGACCAGGCCGAAGCAGAATCCCGCACTCTCGCCTCCCTCCGCGACGCGCTGTTGCCGAAGCTCCTGTCCGGCGAAATCCGCATTAAGGACGCGGAAAAGTTCGTGGAGGCGACACTGTGAAATACGATGCGTCCATCCATCACCGTCGAGCGATCAGGCTAAAGGGATATGATTATGCGCAGAGCGGCGCGTATTTCGTAACTGTTTGCGCGCAACACAGAGAATGTCTGTTTGGGGATATGGTGGATGGCGCAATGGTCTTGAACGACACGGGGCGGATGGTGGAAAAATGCTGGTATGATATCCCCGCGCATTTTCCAAATGTCGAATTGGACGAATTCGTTGTCATGCCGAATCATGTGCATGGAATTTTATTTATTACAGATCCCGTAGGGGCGAATAATCATTCGCCCCTACAAATGCCGGATCATCCCGTAGGGGCGAATAATCATTCGCCCCTACAAATGCCGGATCATTCCGTAGGGGCAAATAATCATTCGCCCCTACAAATGCCGGATCATTCCGTAGGGGCAAATAATCATTCGCCCTTACAAATGCCGGATCATTCCGTAGGGGCGAATAATCATTCGCCCACACAACGGCCGGATCATGCCGTAGGGGCAAATAATCATTCGCCCCTACAAATGCCGGATCATTCCGTAGGGGCGAATAA
>JAZDLP010000073.1:0-4121 GCA_043801885.1 Planctomycetota bacterium
TGGTCTTATGCCTGGCCGGCGCCGTCTTCTCAGATTTTTTCTCGATGCTGCCCAAAGAGCACGCTGCCTGGCTGAATCGCCCAGACATCAACCTATTTGGGATTTTACTGTTTTTTATTTTTTTATCGCTGATCGGCCTGCCGAAGCTGATCATCTGGTGGTGGCAGTGTCGCCCGCTGCCTGACGACGATTTCAAAAATCGGTTGCTGGTTCTGATGAAAAAATCGGGCGTTAAGGCGCGTGGCATTCTGGTCTGGGGGCCGCGCGAGTCGGGACTATTGAACGCCTGTGTGCTGGGGCCGTGGGCGAGTTATCGCTATGTGCTGATCAGTCCGCAACTACTGGATGAGCTGGGACAGGAAGAGACCGAAGCTGTCCTGGCGCATGAGCTGGGCCACGCGCGCTACGGACATTTGACGCTGCTGTTGATCATGTTGCTGTTGATGTCGGTAGCATTCGAGCTACTCTTGCGCGCCTTCCCAATTGCCTCGCCGCTGACGCAGACGGGCATGTCCGTCTGTTTTATAATTCTGTATGTCTGGGGGTTTTTCGGCAGTGTGCTGCGACAGTGCGAGCGTGAAGCGGATCTGGCCAGCGCCGAGATGATGGGCTCGCCTCGGCCGTTGATCGCGGCGTTGGAGAAACTGGCGCTTATCAATGGCAATACTCGCAAAATTTACAGTTGGCATCACGGTTCAATCGCGCAGCGAGTAGCATCGGTCGAACAGCTTAACGCTGACCCTGTCGCCAGTCGGAGTTTTCACGCCAAATTGCGTTGGATGCGCATATTTTTTATAACCTTGACCGGCGTGGCGATAGGCGTACAAGTATTCTTGCATTATTAACATCTGCGCTGAACGACTACGGCAAAGGGTCTAACGCAAAATGGGTTTGCTTGGAGGGTTTGAGACATGAAACAAATATATCGTTCGTGGATGAAAAACCAGCTTTCGCAATTCATCATTCGTAATTCATCCTTCATCATTCATCCTTCATCCTTCATCATTCATCCTTCATTCTTCATAGCAGTATGTCTGACGCTCTGGTTAGCGATTGTTTCTCATGGGAATGCCGCTGAAGAAAAAATCCGGGGCATTCTGGAGAAGACCGTCAAGCCCAGCGCTTGCGCTCAAATTACTGATGCGCTATCGGAGATTTACTACATCGTCAAGACCGATGCGTCCGAGAAATTAATTACGGACTACGTCGGCAAGAATATCAAAATAGTCATTATCGGCGCGGTTGAGACTAAAGAAGGCGACCCGGCTTATTTCTTTAATCTGAAATCGCTTGAAAAGTACGAACCAAAACTACCGCCTGCTCCGTCCCCGGCAACGACTGCGGAGACGGCTACGGAAACGAAGCCGAAAAATGATGCTAAACTGACCGACACAAAATCTATCCCTGAGGTTAAGAAAAACTAGTATTGTTATCCGAGCCGCGACCGTTAGGGAGCGGTTAGTAGGGGCGGTTCGCGAACCGCCCCTACTAACGCGTGCGGCTCGAATAATTGCTTGACGAAGTACGTTTTTCTTGATTTGAACCGTGCCTGATTTTTTGTAACCGTCTAGTCATTGAGATTCAAAATTCTCTGTGTCCTCTGTGGCTAAAAATAAACTGAACGGTTGCATTTTTCTTTGGAGCGCTCATGGCATTCATCAATACCGCCGCAAATTCGCCGGATAACACTGACTTGGCGCTGATTGATACGCTGCGCAAAGGCCGCGAGACGCTGCAGCACGAAATGAGCAAGGTGATCGTTGGCCAGAAAGAAGTCGTAGATCAGATACTCACTACGCTTTTTTGTCGCGGCCATGCGCTGATAGTCGGCGTCCCGGGCCTGGCCAAGACTCTGATGGTGCGCACGCTCTCGCAGATTCTCGAGATTGACTTTAGCCGCATTCAATTCACGCCTGACCTGATGCCCAGCGACATTGTCGGTACCGATGTTATCGAAGAAGATCAGCAGACGCGCTCGCGCAGCTTCCGATTCATTAAAGGTCCCATCTTCGCCAACCTGATCCTGGCCGACGAGATCAATCGCACACCGCCAAAAACTCAGGCCGCGCTGCTAGAGGCGATGGAAGAGCATCGTGTTACCGCTGGCGGAATGACATATACGCTGCCTGAGCCGTTCTTTGTGCTGGCTACGCAGAATCCCATTGAACAGGAAGGCACGTACCCGCTGCCTGAAGCGCAACTGGATCGGTTTATGTTTGAAATCCGGATTGATTATCCGACCAAGTTGGAAGAAGTGGAGATCGTGCGCGTTACTACCGCCCTGCGCGATTTTGAGCTTAAACCGGCGTTGAGCTCTCTGCAGGCGCTCGATATTCAGAAAGTTGTGCGCAAAATTCCGGTCAGCGAAGCGATCATTAAATATGCGGTGGACTTGGCGAGAATGTCGCGGCCTCAGAGCGACGAGGCGCCGGAGTTTGTCAAGCAGTGGGTGCGCTGGGGCGCTGGTCCGCGAGCCGGCCAGTTCTTGATTCTGGCGGCCAAGGCGCGCGCCGCTATTCGCGGCAACTTCGCCGCATCCAGCAGCGACGTGGAAGCCGTCGCGCTGCCGACGCTGCGCCACCGTATCGTGACCAACTTTCACGCCGAAAGCGAAGGCATCTCGCCGGATAAAATCGTGCGACAACTGCTCGATTATGTAAAAAAACCGTAACATTATGCGAAAACACAAAGAAGTTGAGATCGTTAAATTGCCCGAATCGGGCGAAGTTCTGCCGCTTATCGAATTGCGCACACGCCACACGTCGGGGCATCCGTGGGTTTTTCGGCGCATGATCGGCAATCACTACGACAATCTCGCACCTGGGACGATGGTCGAGGTCGTTGACAAGTTTGAACAGCACGTCGGTCGCGGATTCTACAACTCGCATTCTGAGATTGCTGTTCGACTATTGACGCAGGATTGCAACTCATTCCCCGATCGGCGCTGGTTCCTGGGCGCCATTACGCGCGCGGTGCGGCTGCGGCACGATATCTTAAATCTGCCGAAGAGTACTGACGCTTATCGTCTGATCCATTCAGAAGGTGATAATCTATCCGGGTTGGTCGCCGACAAATACGGGCCGACGATCGTGCTGGAGTTATTCAGCGCGGGCATGCACCGGCATTTGGAATGGCTGCGACAGGGTTTTGCGGAACATTTCCCCGATCATGAACTGATCGTGCGCGCCGATCATCGCACCGAACGTCTGGAAGGCGTGAAGATGGATGGTCCACCGCCGCAGACTCGCCAGTTGGTGATCCGCGAAAATAAACTTAAATTACATGTTGATCTGCGCCGCGGCCACAAGACGGGTTTTTTTCTGGATCAACGCGACAATCGCACGCGACTGGGCGAATTAAGCGCGGAGCAAGAAGTCTTCGACGGCTTCTGTTACACCGGCGGCTTTGCGCTCTCCGCGGCGCTGCACGGCGCGAAATCCGTCGAAGCCGTGGATTTGGACGAAAAGGCCATCGAAATCGCGAACCAGAATAAGACGCTCAACGGAATCGGCGAACACTTGAAATTTATTCACGGCAATGTCTTCGAAGTACTGCGAGATCGTCGCGCTGCGGGCAAGCGCTACTCGCGTATTATCCTTGATCCATCCAAGCTGGCGCTCACGCGCGAAGAGATTCCAAAAGCGCTGTCCGCGTATGCCGACATGAATCGGCTGGCGATGCAGTGTTTGCAACCCGGCGGAGTACTGTTGAGTTGTTCATGCACGGGATTAGTAAGCGAGACTGATTTTCTGACGGCATTGCGCGCAGCGGCTTCTGAAGCCAGCGTGGAACTACAGATACTCGCCATCCACAATGCGTCCGCCGACCATCCGTGGGCGTTACATGTCCCCGAAGGCCGCTATTTGAAAGCCGTCTTCAGCCGCGTAATGCCGCAGCGATAGAACCATTACTTTGTATTAAGGCTCTTCGGAAAAATCTGTGGGTAAAAAACAGAGTATTTGATTCAACCAGCAATGGTTGAGTTTATAAGGCATGAGCTGCTCAAGAACGCGGGCGGAGGAGCACTCATTCGTTTAATGCCTCCGCCTGCCTTTTTCAGCGTCGTTCTTGAACAGCCCATGCCTATAAACTCACGAATAGCTAACCCACGTGTTATGGCA
>JAZDLP010000117.1:0-5479 GCA_043801885.1 Planctomycetota bacterium
CTCCCTAACGGTCGCGGCTCGGATAACAGTAACCGAACCTCAGTGGCTGGAGTGCGATGTGATCGCAAGCAATCCGCTGTTTGTCGTGAACGATTGCCAGAAAGTGTTACCCTACATCTGGCATATTTGAACCATGCCGAATTATGGATTACAGTTCGGCGAGAACTCGAAGAGTTCAAAGCCATTAGCCGTCGGTTGAGCGAAGCGATACCACCGGAAAATAGATTCAATTGTTGGTCGCACCCCGCGAGGAGTGCCAGCGTGACGCTACTGGGTAAAAAAGCTGGGTTTTCAGATGGGTCGAGTGTTATTTTCGGAGCAGTCACGATGATGCTGCGTGTCACCCGAAAACGATGAAAAAGCCATACACGTTGCGATTTTTTTATGTCTAAACAAATTAAAAATATCCGAAGTTTATACCGCGAGCTGAGCGTGCGGCATGAGGTTTTACGTCGTCGCTTGGGGCGACCGTTGACGTTGGCCGAGAAGATTCTCTTCGCGCATCTAAACGATCCCGTAAATCAGGAACTCAAACGCGGCGAAAGTTTTCTTATGCTGCGGCCAGATCATGTGGCGCTTCAGGATGCGACCGCGCAGATGGTTATCCTGCAATTCATCTCCAGCGGCCGGCAGCGAGTAGCGGCGCCGACTACCGTGCACTGCGATCATCTGATTGTCGGCTGCGCCGGCGTGGAGACTGATTTGCTCGTGGCACTGCGTGAAAATCAAGAAGTTTATGATTTTCTGGCCACTGCCGCGAAAAAATACGGCATGGATTTTTGGAAACCCGGCGCTGGCATTATTCATCAGATCGTGCTGGAAAATTATGCTTTCCCTGGCGGCCTGTTGATCGGCGCCGATAGTCACACGCCTAACGCGGGCGGCATGGCTATGCTCGCCATCGGAGTCGGCGGCGCGGACGCCGTGGATGTGATGGCCGGCATGCCTTGGGAACTGCTCAATCCAAAACTCATCGGCGTACGACTCACTGGCCGCCTGAATGGCTGGATCAGCGCCAAAGACGTCATTCTAAAACTGCTTGAAATCCTATCCTGCTCCGGCGGCACCAATCGGCTCATCGAATACTTCGGCCCCGGCGTTGGTAGTATCAGTCTCACTGGCCGCGCCACTATTACTAATATGGGCGCTGAATTAGGCGCGACCACATCTGTCTTTCCCTTCGATCAGCACACCGCGGCTTATCTGCGCGCGACGTTCCGAGCCGACATCGCGCTTGCCGCGCAACAACACGCTAATGACCTCAACGCTGATGACGACGTCTACGCCAGTCCAGAAAAATTCTTCGACGAAGTCATCGAGATTGATCTGGACAAACTGGAACCGATGCTGGTCGGCCCACACACTCCCGACTTGGCGCATCCGGTTTCGCGCATGAGCGCCGATCTGGCGAAGGAGAAGTATCCGGACGAGATCAAAGCCTGTCTAATCGGCTCATGCACCAATAGTTCTTACGAAGACCTCTATCGCGCGGCAAATGTCGCTCGACAAGCGCGCGCCAAAGGCCTGCGCGCCAAAGCGTCGCTGCTGGTGATGCCTGGTTCGGATCAGGTCTGCGCGACGTTGGAACGCGACGGCCAACTGACTGCGCTGAAGGAACTGGGCGCGACGATCCTGGCCAACGCCTGCGGACCGTGTATTGGCCAATGGAAACGCGAAGACGTCAAACCCGAAGACGAAATCTCCGGCAAACCAAACGTCATTCTTACCAGTTTCAACCGTAATTTTCGCGGTCGCAACGACGGCTTCAAAAGCACACTGGCGTTCATTGGTTCGCCTGAATTGATCATCGCCAAAGCGCTGGCCGGTTCGCTATCCTTTAATCCCGTCACTGACACGCTGATGAATAGTTCCGGCCAGGCGGTCAAACTGGATCCGCCGGAATCGCCCGATCTGCCTCCGCACGGTTTTGCGCGGAACCAGAGCGGCCTGCAATCGCCCGCTGCGGACGGCAGCGCTATCCAAATCCGTATCGCGCCGGATTCCGACCGTTTGCAACTATTGCAGCCCTTCGCTCCCTGGAACAAGCGAGACATTCGCGGTGCGCGCATACTGGCCAAGGCGCTCGGCAAGTGTACTACCGACCACATCTCAGCCGCCGGCAAATGGTTGAAGTATCGCGGACATCTGGACCGCATCTCAGATAATTTATTCAGCGGCGCGACCAACGCTTTCACTCATGAGATCGGCGCGGGGCAGAATCTACGCACAGGCGCAACAAGCCAGTCATTCGCGGAGATTGCACGCGATTATAAAGCTCACGGCATTCCCTGGATCGTCGTCGGCGATGCGAATTACGGCGAAGGTTCCAGCCGCGAACACGCCGCGCTCGAACCGCGTTTTCTCGGCGGCGTGGCCGTTCTCGTCAAAAGTTTCGCGCGCATCCATGAGACGAACTTGAAGAAGCAGGGGTTGCTGCCGCTGACGTTCGCTCAACCTACCGACTACAATAAAATTTACGAAGATGACGTCGTAGATATTCTCGGCTTGAACGACTTCGCGCCTGGCAAACCATTACAAGCAATCCTTAATCACACTGACGGCTCGCGGGACCAGATCGTTCTAAAGCACAGTTTCAACGCTGAACAGATCGAATGGTTCAAGGCCGGCAGCGCGTTGAATCGGCTTAAACAAATGGACTCTCACGGCCAACGCGAGCCGGTTTGGAGCGAAAGTGGAGGGTCCTGAGAGACAACGAGCTTTCGACGACTTGGCCGCCTATTATCAAAACGCAAAGAATATCCCAAATTATGCCGCCGCGTTGAACGATCTAAAAGCCACTGGCACCGCTACGCGCAAAAAGGCTGGCCGCTACCTTTTGGGCTTGCTGGCCCAACCCACGTTTCGCATTCACAACGTGCAAAAGATTTATTTTGTGCGTATTTAACGATTAGCCTAAAAATTAAGTTGTTAATCTTAAAGCACTTACAGTTTTTGAACGGCGTCTGTAGGGACTGCAAATCCTCTTTTTTACGTCTCTCTCTCAAAAAAATCTGTGGGTAAAAAACAGAGTATTTGATTCAACCAGCAATGGTTGAGTTTATAAGGCATGAGCTGCTCAAGAACACACGAAAGACTTGACTGATTCCACTTTGTCCGGTATCTAATGAAGTGTCTGGTGAAACGGAAGTGGGCAACGCTCTCCGATCAACCCACCGAGGGATAACCTGATGCTGTGAGAGAACGCGGGCGGAGGAGCACTCATTCGTTTAATGCCTCAGCCTGCCTTTTTCAGCGTCGTTCTTGAACAGCCCATGCCTATAAACTCAACTATTATTAGTCGAATTAAATTATGCGCTTCGTGAAATACGCTTTAGTCGGATGAGCCTAAAGAAATATCGCACACGCCGAACGAAAAGTCAAGAAGAAAATTCGTCCTGTAGTCCCTACAGACGCCGTTCAAAAACCGTAAGTGCTTTAAGATTAACAACTTAATTTTTAGGCTAATCGTTAAATACGCATAAAATAAATCTTTTGCACGTTGTGAATGCGAAACTTTGGGTAGGGGCGGTTTGTGTACCGCGTAGGGGCGGTTCGCGAACCGCCCCCTACTTACGAATGAAGGATGGCGTTAATTCCCGCACACAGCGCAATCGGGCTTGCGATTCAGTTTCACTTTTCGGAACGTCATGTCACGCAGATCGCAGCGTAGCATTTGCCCAGCCAGTGGCTCGCCCAGTCCCGAAATTACTTTAATCGCCTCCATCGCGCCTAAACAGCCGACCATGCCCGCTACCGCGCCGAAGACAGGGAACTGCCGCTTCCACGCCTGTGGTTGAGTGGGATATAGACATGCCAGACATGGCGTCCGACCGGGGAAGATGGTGGTGATCTGCGCTTCCAAATCATACATCGCGCACTCAATCAGCGGCTTGCGCTGCCGCACGGCGGCGGCGTTCATCGCAAATCGCTCCTGAAACAGCGGCGCGCAGTCCACGACCACATCTGCCAGTCCAACCAACCGCTCCGCATTTTCAGGCGACAGATTCTCGGGAATGGCTTCGATGACCAGACGCGGATTCAATTCTTTCAGCCGCCGCGCCGCAGATTCTACGCGCGGTTTGCCCAACCAATCGTGCGTCATTAGTATCTGGCGATTAAGATCGCCAGGCTTAAGGTCACCACCATGCGCCAGGATCAAACGACCGACACCGGCCGCGGCCAGTGAGTACGCTACACTTCCTCCCACTCCGCCGCACCGAGAGATTAACACCGCCGCGCCTTTCAGCGCTTCCTGTCCCGCTTCGCCGAAATCAGGCGCCCACATCTGCCATTCGTAGGTAGCTCGTTCTTCGTCAGTGAGTTTTTTTCTGCTTGCCATTGTTTTTTATTTTGCCTTGGCAACCAACGCTTCTATCTTTCTGGCGTAATTGACATAAATATCCGCGGCGCTCCTAGCATCCGTGATATCCTTGCCGGCATGCACCGCTGCAGCCATATGCGGTTCGATCGAGAGCCATCCGTTGTAACCGCGTTTCTTCAAATCTGAGATTATCTTCAGTTGCACGGGATCTTCTTCCGGGTAGCAAGCGACGAACTTGCCTTCAGGATCCTTTTTGGCGGCTTTGATGTGAACGTGAATGATGGAATCCACGACTGCAGTGTACAGCGCCCAGGTTGTATGATCGTTATTGTCATGCAGCGTATTATTGCCGGTGTCGAAGATAAACTTAAACGCCGGATTGTTGACGTTGGCTAACAACTCTTGTGCTTGCGCGGGGCATTCGCCGCCGTAACCGTTGCAATTTTCGTGGCCAAGAATGACGCCGGCGTCGGCGGCCATCCTAGCGAGTATATTCAAGCGTCGGAAGACTTCTTTTTTGTACGCTTCGCGTTCCACAGGTTTCTCTTTATTGTTCGGGTAGCTCATGCACCTGATGATCTTGGCGCCGGCTTTCTTCAGGCGCGGGATCGTGCGCTTGAGTTCCTCGATATCCGCCTGGAAATCGTGAGTAATAGGACGCGCCCAGTTGGCGATCTGCGCGCCGAAGCCGACGATCTGGATGCCGCTGGCCGTCAGCGTATCCAGTGCCGCGTCGAATTGCGCGTCGGTAATATCGGTGAAGTTCTTGCCTTCCAGCAAGCGCGCCTCAATAGCGTTCCAACCCGCGCGCTTGGTAGCATCAATCTGTTCAGGCAATGTTTTGCCCGCTTCGTCCGCGAATCCGCAAAATCGAAATGTCATTGGCGCCTCATTAATAATAAACACAACTACTCGGGCAGGCATCACCAAATGTCACCTGCATGCACAGTATAGCAATTTGGGCGTACTTTGCCCATCAATTATCCGAGCCGCGCGCGTTCTCTCACAGCATCTGGTTATCCCTCGGTGGGTCGCTCTTTCGAGCGTTGCCCACTTCCGTTTCACCAGACACTTCATTAGATACCGGACAAAGTGGAATCAGTCAAGTCTTTCGTGCGTTCTTGAGCAGCTCATGCCTTATAAACTCAACCATTGCTG
>JAZDLP010000127.1:0-3369 GCA_043801885.1 Planctomycetota bacterium
TTTGGGCCCTGGCTTTTGGGGGGGTGGGGGTTGGGGGGGGGGGGGTGGGGGGGGGGGGGCGTGGGGCGGGGGGTGTGGGGTGAGGGGTAACCAGCGTCAGCGCCGCGCGACGCGGACAGGACAGCCATTGCGTCAGCCAAGTAACATTGACCCGCAAATCTCGCCGCGCTAACAAGCCTCTGCCAACAGCGATGATTGGCGCGTCCGGAACTTGCGCGAGTTGCGCGGCAATGCTCTCACGCAGAATCGGCGTACCGCTGTCCAACAAGACCGCGCTCGTTTGCGCGGCGGCCTGCGCGGCGAGCAACTCGGGATGATCATGCGGCACTGCCACGATCTGCTGCGGCGACTTTTGCTGATGCGTGCCGATCAAATTTCGCCAATTGTCTGTGTCTTTTGAATCAGTTTCGCCGCTAAAGATTACGTAGTCTCTCGTGCGCGTAACCGCCACGTAGAGCAATCGCGCCAGTTCCGCATTGTTAGCCTGCTTTTCAAATTCGACCGCGGCTTGATGAATGCGATCAGCGACACTGGCCAAGCCTTCCAGTTTAAGTCCCAATCTCAGTCCCAGTCCCGTCTCGGGTGTGTATAGCGCGCTAGGGAACTGTTCCAACTTTTTGGCGCCAATATCAACGAGGATGACGATGGGGAATTCGAGTCCTTTGGCTGAATGAATTGTGCCGATCTGCACAGCATCTTCGACTTCCGGCAGATTAGCTGTCAGATCTGGATTATCATCGCGACCGGGATCATCCCATTCCGCATCAGCTTTTCCTTTCAGCCATTCAACGAAATCGGAGAGATGTCGCGCACGCCGCGCTTCGAAGTCGCGAGACAATTCAATGACGCGCCGCACCGCGGCCACGGCGACTTCGCCTTGTGGCAGCATCGCCAGCACACTCAGGAAACCGGTTTCAACGCAAGCTCGATCAATCAACTCGGCCGCCGTGCAGCGTCCCAGTCCGGCATGTAATTCTGTTAGCAGTCGCGTTGCTTGACGGATGGCGGCGTGGTCAGCGGCGGCAAATTTTGTGGCAGGTCCGACAGCGGCCTCTTGCAGCCGCGAGTAAAGATTTTTCGCCGCGCGATCCTGTTCGCCAAATACCAACCGCCACAATGCTCCGTCGCTTAGTCCCACAAACGGCGAACGCAAAAAACCAACCACCGACAAGTTGTCATCAGGATTCACGACGCAGGCCAGCAAATTGACTACATCTAACACTTCCGAGCGCGTGTAGAAACTCAATCCGCCCATCATACGAAAAGGAATACCCATCTGCGCCAACGCCAGTTGCAGCGGAATGCGAATGTGTTTGACACTGCGCGAAAGAATGGCGATGTCTGAATAGCGCGTGTTTTGACGCAAACGTCGTTCGCGCTTGTCCCAGATCTGCGGGCGCGTCAGTTGTGGTCCGGTGGCTACGCTGACCAGACAGCGAATGCGTTTAGCGATAGCGCACGCCTGCTGCCAACGATGCGGATCAGCCTTGCCTTTGTCTGTATAAGTCAATAATTCAGCGGGCGGCCCTTGCCAGGCGTGGCGTTCCGGAGGCGCTTGTTCTTTCAAATGGTCAGTCTCGTCGTAACAAAGATCGCCGACTGTGCTGAACAAGTCGTTCACAAAATCAAGCAACGGTTTCCGACTGCGAAAACTTCCTTGCAGCGGCGCGGGAGTAAATTCTTTTTCGGCCTGAGTCATCAACTGCACATCAGCGCCTCGGAAACGATAAATGGACTGTTTGCGATCACCGACCACCGCCAATCGGACCGCGCCGGATTGCGGCGCGCCCGAGCCACCGAATGCAACGCGCCGTAAAATTTCGCACTGTAGCGGATTGGTGTCTTGAAATTCGTCAATCAGCACAAAGCTGTAGCCGTCCGCCGCTTGCGGATTTTCTTTAAGAAGTTGCCGAGTGAATAGCAGCAAATCGTTGAAGTCCACGACACCACTGCGGCGCTTGATTGCGGCGTAGAGTTCCAGTCCACGTTCCAGGTAACCGATCAGCGCTTTCGCCGTTGCGATGTGTAGCGTAGCTAAAATATCCGGCGCTGTATCTTTGATCCCGGCGCATTCGGCCCATTTATACAAGTTACCATCACTACCGCGCAGCAGCGACGAGAGTTGCAAGACAGCACGCCGAAGATTCTGTTCGTCTGTAAACGGTGGCGGCTGTTCACAAAACTCGCGCGCTTTCGCTCCAGGTTTGGATTTGCCTTTGTCTGGAACGTTACGAATTGCCGTCAGCGTGTCCTGCAACCGTTCACGTATTTCCGCAAGCGATAGCAGTTTGTTTTCTTTGATCAGAGCGGCTGGTGGCAATCCTCGCACTCGCAGCCGCGCCAGCAGCGTCATACCTACGCCAATCAGTCCGGTTCCGCCGAACACGCCCCACTCGTGCGCCAATAGTTTTAGTTGCTCATCACCACCTGCTTCCAGCAACTGTGTCGCCGCATCGCTCAAAGCTTCTTCCAGTAATTCGTCGGCCTCGTTCTTTTCCAGCGTCGTAAACGCGATGGGAGCCGGACCGCTCATGCCGGCTTCGCGCAGCAGTCGAGAGCAGAAGGCGTCTATCGTGCATACTGGCGCGGAAGAAATCTCCTCGCGACATTGCCGCAGATGTTCCTTCAGTACCGGTGGTAGATCGTCGCGCCGCAGTAGCAGCTCCAGCGCCTGCTGAGCGCGTTCAAGCAATTCCGCCGCAGCTTTTCTGGTGAAGGTCACCGCCACGATAGCGCGCGGCTTGAAGTCCGGCTTGCGGTCAAACTTCAGCCATGCGTCTTCAGACAGCCATGAGCCGCCGGGGGCTACGCGACCGGCCAGCAATCCAACGTATAGCGCTCGGAGCGTGTGAGTTTTGCCAGTGCCGGCGCTGGCAGAGATGACGCGATTGGTAGTGAGATCCAGAGCCGCGTACTGGTCCGACGCCAAAGCGAATGGATCAATCTGTTCCGGCTGTTCCGGTTTCGGCGCGTACTGATATGACTCACTCATAAATGTGCTGTACCGCAGGCGTCTCGCCTGCAATCAAACCTTCTCCAAGTAATTGTCCGAGCCGCGCGTGTTAGCAATCGGTAAAGTAACCCGCTCTCTAACGGTCGCGGCTCGGATAATAGTAACCGAACATCAGTTGAATTGCAGGCATTATAGCATTTGTTTCACAAAGCCCTCGCCTTGGCTATCTGCTTTTTTCAGGCAACTTTTTTGGACGAGAGCCAAAAAAAATATGGCTCTTCGGAAAAATCTGCTCCGAAAATATCACTCGACCCGCCGTAGGGGCACGGCATGCCGTGCCCCTACGGAAATACCGCAGTGTGCGCGGTATTTTCATTGTTTCCGGGTGACGCGCAGCGTTATAGTGACTGTGGGTA
>JAZDLP010000131.1:0-15637 GCA_043801885.1 Planctomycetota bacterium
AAGCAATGAAGTGGACATGCTTGATTCTCCTTTTCTGAAGGCTTTAAACATCCACAGAATAGACATGCATATCCACGCTTTTTCAACTCCACTTTACCGACCTCCGCACTTTGTGAAGTACGCTCGTTCCGGATGAGCCGATTTTACTCACAATTTGAAAACATGTCAAAGCGCAGCGAACCGCACCCGGCGTGGCTTGCGTATTTGAACCCTGTAAAAAAGTGTCCGATAGCCAGGACACTCCTGTCCGCTTTCTAATACACAAGTGTTCGAAGAAGAAGAAATCTAAAAGTTGCAACGCCGATCAATAATTCACAAGTTGTTTATGGTCAAGACCTTATGAGTATATCTCCGTATCAGATTCGACGGCATATCTCTTGCGTATCTTCTCCCAGAAGACCACTTTTCGAGGGAGAAAGCCATGAGAAGAATGACGAAGAAAAGCCGACTGGCCATAATCTTGAGCTTGTCTCTAATGTTCTCCTACACTCTCGAAAATCACGTCGCTGGTTATGGATGCTACACATCATCCGCCGGGCAGCGGTACTCTTGGGATGTTGCGACCACGCCAATACGATGGAGCGTCCAGGACGGCGCGCCGTCCATCCTGCGCGAATCCATGCTTTTCGCCGTGCAAACTTGGTTCGAAGCCACTGACGGAGCGCTGAAGTTTGAAGAAGGGCCGGGAGGCATCGTTGCCGAATGGGATCCAACCGGCACAAAACTGATCAACAATCTTTTCCTCGCTTATACCGCGTTCGCTGCCAATGCGAATGCGCGCATCACTTCTGCGCAAATAGTCGTCAACGCTCTGAATTATGACTGGCATCGCGGCGAAAACGATGGCGTAGGCTCAACAGTTGATGGCAAACGCCTCGTTAATCTCGACAGCGTTATCCTGCACGAAATAGGGCACGCACTGGGGCTGGATCATTCCGATAAGAATCCGGCGACTATCGTCGGAACAGTCGGTCCGAGCAATTATCCGACAATGAATTCGGTGATCTACAACGGCGCCAAGACTCTGCATTTAGACGATCAGACCGGCATTCGCAGTCTGTACAACGCCGATGCGGCTCAGCCATCACCTATCAATGTGTCAGCCTTTCCTCTAATCGGTCGCAAGCCGCTTAAGGTCTTCTTCGTTAATAACAATAGCGAAGAGAATACGATTTGGAATTTTGGCGATGGCTTGACGCGACAAGGCGCCTCAATCAAGCACAAGTTTACTACGCCAGGCACATATACAGTTACTGCGATGGCCAATGGCCGAACCACTACGGTCACTATAGAAGTAACCAAGTTTGGAAAAAAAGCGCCTAAAATAAAAGTGCCCAAGCCTGTCCGGAAATCAAAGAAGCAAACTCTATTTGATTCGTAAATCAGGTGGCGCTCCTACTCGCCTTATATTGCAAATGTGTAAATCCATAAAAAGGCGATGTCGCTGAAATCGGCTATCTGCCGTTGCCTCAAACACTTAGATTATTACAGAATTTCCAGTACACACCTCGCACAAGTGCGGAATGTGGGGATAATTTCTACAAAGAGACGTGTTGAGTTGGAGCTGACGACCTGATGTATTGCGACATGCTCAGAGGCTGACGTGGTTTCGTGGGTTTGTTGCGGCTAACCCAATTCCACAACATCGCCAGAACGATGATCGTAAGGAAACCAAAGATGATGATCAGCATTAGCCAACGATTAATCCGTTGCGTTTTTTTGATTAGCGCTTTATCGGCCTCACGCGCCGTCTCAGCGTAGACGTTGGCCATGTTTTCCGAGACACGCATACGAGTAGATTGACTGGATAACAAGGGACTGAGCGCTTGGGAGAGCAACTCGTTTTCTTCTTTGATATTTTTGAATTCAGCCTGCAACTCGGGCTGTCGGCTCAGCAAAGCTTCCAGTTCCAGCGCTTGAGTCGAATTCAGCATTCCTTCGGCATAAGGCGCTAGCAATGCGCGCGCTTCGTCAACCGTCATAATAAAACTCCCATTATCACTAACCTTCGATCTTCCACCGTTGCAGCGACTCTCGCAGCATGTCTTTGGCGCGCATTAAACGTTTGTCCACCGCCGCCGTCGAAATATCCAGCAGCTTGCCGATGTCGGCCTGACTACGTCCATCTACGTACTTCAATGTCAGTACTTCGCGGTAAATTTCGGGAATCTCATTAAGCGCGCGACGAATACCGCTCAGCCGCTCGTTCTTGCCAATCTGTTCCAACGGGCTGGGGATCGGCATCAATCGGCGGCTTTCGTCGGCCTTGCCTTTCAGCGCCTCAGCATGCAATTTCTGACGTTGCAGCAAGTAAATAGCTTTATTGCGTGAGATGCCGTAGAGCCACTGCCCGAATTTTGATTTGTCGCGCAGCTTGCTCAACATCTTCGCGCTTTCCAAAAATGCTTCCTGCGCGCAGTCTTTAGCGCTATCAATGTCGGCCAGCTTGGCGAATGCGGCGGCGACGACCACGTCGTACCAACGTTCGACCAACATATTAAACGCTTCTTGATCGCCCGCCTGAGCGCGCGTCACCAGCTCGCTGTCTTCGATATACTCGCTCCTCTATGCCGCTTCGGCGTCCGAAGTCCACTCGACGTCGTCTCATGAGCCCAAAGCAGGCGGGACGCCTGCGGTACGGTCGTTGTATATTTCGCGCAGTTCGGATTCAAAATCGGCAAGAATTTTGTCGTGAGAAAAATGAGCCAGCGCGTATTGGCGCGCCTTGACGCTCATTGCGCGGCGAACTTCCGGCGTGCGCAAAAGCATGACTATTTGCGTCGCCATCGTCGCAGCATCGCCGGGCGGACATACTCGGCCACCGGCCCGCTCCAAAACCTGCGCCAGCTCGGTGCCAGGACGCGCTGTGGCGATGACCGCGCCGCCGACAGCAAGAATACCGGTCAACTTGGACGGCATTACGAAATCGGCAATCTCCGCGCGTTGCGTCAGCAGGTGAATTTGGCCAAGATTAAGCAGTTCGTTAAGTCGCTCCGGCGGCTGCAGCGGTAAAAATCGGACGTTAGGCAGCCCGGCTGATTTTGCGACCAACTGAGTTCGCGCCGTGCCTTCACCGGCCAGCACAAACTGGAGCTGCGGTTCGCCGCTCAACTGCGCCGCGACTTCAAGGATAATCTCCAATCCCTGTTTCTCGCCCATATTGCCCGCATAGAGCGCCACGACGGCATCATCGCCAAGATTGAGTTCGCGGCGCAGATGATTCGTCGCTTCGGATGGACAGATCGTTTCGGTGTTCACCCAATTTGGGAAGAGCACGCGTCGCTCTTCCGCCACGCCTTTGGCGGATAGTCGTTCGAGCATTCTGGATGAGATCGTTGATACGCGATCAAAGCGGCGCAACCACCATCGTTCGCCGCACGCGGCGATAGAACGCAGCAAACCGCTGCGCATCAAACCCAGTTCGAACGCGGCGTCCAGTTCGAAGTCCTGAATATGAAGCCACGCCGCCGCGCCGATCAATCGTGCGGCCAGCCAGCCGGCAGGAGCGCATAACAACGTAGGAGTTATCACAACAACGCAGTCTGGACGCCACCATAAGCTCTGCCACAAGACTATCGGAGCGCTACTGATCGCGAACGACGCCAGATGCAGGAGTCGTTTCAGTCCCGACTGTCGTCTGGGCACAAACAGCGGACAACGATAAACGCGCGCCGACGGCGTTTGCCAGCCAAATTTATTTTTCTCAGTGCAGTAGTGCCAGCCACAATGCCCCGGCCATACTCGCCATTCGGGATAGTATGGCGGCGCAGTGACTATGCGGACGGCGTGTCCTTGATCTGCGAGCCACTTGACCAGTTCGCCCGTATACTTGCCGACGCCAACGACTTCAGGCGCATGGTTTAACCCGTAAATCAAAATACGCATAGCGCGACCAAGCCGCAATCAAAAATCAAAATTTTGTAACCGGTCAGTCCCTTCAAGTAATGAACCGCTAATAAACGCGAATAAAACGGGTAACAAAGACAACAGTATCTCCGCTGGCCAATAAAGGCAAAAATATTCTGGTAGAAATTGCGGAAGACGAATCAAGCCGCTCGTTTGAAACGACGGAACCCCAACAGTTCGAGCCAGTGTGCGTGTTCGCGTCCAGTCAAGATTTCGGCGGGGCTCCGGCCTTCGCGTTCACTCCACTCGCTGCGCTTGAAACGTCGGTGATTAAGGAAAAACTCGGCATGGTTCAAATCAGGGTAACATCTTTATTGCCGCAGAGGCTTATCCGAGCCGCGCGCGTTAGCAAGCGGTCAAGCATTCTCGGATGTATGTCGCTGAATGTAGCGCAGGCATTTTGCCTGTTTCATAGTTTGACATTACTCCTTAAAGCAGGCTGGGAGCCTGCGCTACGCTTGGTGGTCGCGCTCAGCGACATGCACCCAGAGTCGTCTCAACTTTCTAAACTCGATTGAATTTCCTGCGCTTCAAGATAGTCTCGCTTGGTGGGTTGATGCGTAGTTTCGCTACACGGTACGATATGTCTATCATTCGAATGATCTGGCGCGAGATTGTTTGCAGCAAGATCAACTTCTTGCTGTGTTTATTAACTACGGCGCTCGCCACGGGAGTGTTTGTGGCGTTGATGGCCGCCGGAAACGCAGCTAATCGAGCTACGGCCGCGATTCTGCGCGATATGGGATTCAATATTATTATTGTGCCTCATGGCACGGACATGGACCGCTATTGGACGTGGGATTTTCCGGCCGCGGAGATGCCCGAAGACTACGTTCGTAAACTTGCCGCAAGCGACGTCAGCGCGGAACATTTCGTCGCCAAATTACAGCAAGCAACCGTGTTTAACGGCAAACCCATTTTGCTAACCGGCGTTTTGCCATCACTGGGACGAATTGGCCGCGCGGCCAAATTGAAGCAGCCGATGGGCTATAACGTCTCACCGGGCGAAGTCTTCGTGGGCAGCGCGGTGGCAACCGGCGCGAAAATACAGAAAAATGCGATTATTACTATCGCCAGCGCTCAGTTTAAAGTCGCACGCGTTCTGGCTGAAACAGGCACGCCGGATGACATTCGAGTCTATGCGAATCTTCATGACGTCCAGTCATTGCTCAATAAGCCTGGCAGAATCAACGCGATTGATGCGCTCGGTTGCCGCTGTTTTACCACGGATGATTTTTTAACTCAAATCTGTAACGAAATACAAACACTACTGCCCGACACGCAAGTCAAGCATGTCAAATCCATCGCTATCGCTCGAGAGATGACACGGCGTCGCCTGGACAAATGGTTTAAATATATTCTCGTGGCGGTGTTGGCTCTGGCCGCGTCAGCCATCGCCGGTTTGACTTATTTGAACGTTCGTCATCGGCGTTGTGAAATCGGTTTGCTGCGCACCATCGGCGTCAGCACACCAAAAATCGCGTGGCTGTTCCTCGGCAAAGTGTTGTTTTACTCGATGCCAGGCGCCATCTTCGGTTTTTTCGTCGGAACCGTGATTGCTCAGACGATAGGACCGCGGCTTATGGATACACCGGTCACTTGGGAACCAACGCTACTTCCGCTTTGCGCGGCGCTTGCGCCGTTGGTGGCGTTGACCTTCGGCGCTTTGCCTATTGTCCAAGGTTTACGATTGGATCCGGCTATCGTGCTGAGGGAGGAATAGCATGATTAGCGTCAGCGGGCTAAGCAAGAGTTATCTGAAAGACGGCCGGACTATTGAGGTGCTGCGTGACGTCAATCTCGATATTCGGTCGGGTGAGATGATTATTATTCGCGGTCGGTCGGGCAGCGGCAAGAGTACGCTGCTGAATGTGCTCGCCGGTCTGACGCAGCCCAGCACTGGCACAGTGGAGATTGCCGGCACGCGCGTGGATACATTAAGCTCCACGGCGGCGACAGCATTTCGTGCGCAGCGTATCGGTTTCGTCTTCCAGATGTTTCATCTGATTCCCTACCTGAGTCTGTTAGACAACGTGTTGCTGCCGATGCTGACGATGTCTGTCGCTGACGCGCTGCGTGAACGCGCGCAGAAGTTGCTAACGGAATTCGATCTTGCTGATCGGGCGACGCATTTGCCGGGCGAGCTTAGCGCTGGTGAGCGGCAACGGACTGCCATCGCGCGCGCGATTCTGCGCGAACCTGACCTATTGCTGGCGGACGAAGCTGTCGGCAACCTGGACCCCGCGAACGCCGCAGTGATCTTATCCTGTTTGAGACGTTATCACGAGCAAGGCAAGACAGTAATTCTGGTGACCCACCACGAATTAGCCGCGCTGAATAGCGTAAATGTTCGCGAGTTGCAGTTGCAAGATGGCCGACTGTAGGGGCGAATAATTATTCGCCCCTGCGTCTGTTTAATTCGCGGTTTGTTAACTAATCTACTCATCCAATAATTATTTTTTGTCCGGCGATCACTGCGCGCGACGCCTGATTGATGTAGCCGGCGGTCATTTTTGCGCGTAACGGCATCTCGGCAAAGAATGCTTCGGCGAGAGCGATCTTGCGTTCGTTGCCCGTGCCCGCCTGCAACGCCAGCAGCGCGCCCAGATACAGGTCAAGACCCAGCGCGACGATCCAGCGTGCGTAGAGATCATTGAATTCCACATCGGCGTCGTTGGCGGCAGCGATGGCGAGCGATTGGTTAAGCTCGGGCAGCAGCGCCGTGACTTGCGCCGCAAATTCGTTGCCCTTCGCTTCGCGTAGCAATCCGTCCAAGTTTGCGCGCAGCACTCCGGATCGAATTCCACCAATCGCGCCCACTACTTGTAGTTGCGTCGTGCCTTCGTAGATGTTGGTGATGCGCGCGTCGCGGAAATAACGCTCGACCGGATAATCTTTCATGAAACCGCTGCCGCCAAGCACCTGAATGGCGTCGGAGGCGACGGAGTTGGCGATCTCGGTCGCGTATAGCTTGGTCAGCGGAGTTAGCACGGTGGCCAGGCGCGTGAGGCGTTTGAGTTCGGCTTTGAAGTCGGCAGGATTTTTTTCTCCTGATCCGACGCCACGTTCGGATGCTTTAAGTTGTTCAACCACATCCGCGGCGTGATAAGTCAACGCTCGCGCAGCTTCAATGCGGATGCGCATTTGCGCGAGTAGATCGTAGACTGCGGGAATTTGGCGGATCGGCCGGCCAAACTGCACTCGCGATTGTGAATAATCGCGCGCCGCACGGTAAGCGGCTTCGGCTAGGCCCAATCCTTGCGCTGCGATGGCGACGCGCGCGCCGTTCATAATGGCCAGACCGACGTCGGTCAGGCCGCGTTTGCGCTGACCAAGCAGCTTGCCTGGCGCCGCATTGAACTGAATTTCGCAGGTAGGCGAACCGTGAATGCCAAGTTTGTCTTCGATGCGGCGAATACGAACAGCATCGCTCTTCCGCACTAGGAATACCGACAAGCCGCGCGCGCCGGCTGTGTTCGGCTCGCTACGCGCCAGAACCAGCAGCACTTCGCCGCAACCATTGGTAATAAAACGTTTGATGCCGGAAAGTTTCCAAAGCCCCTTGGCTTCGTCCACAGGCTCGGCGCGCAATCGAACGCTTTGCAGATCGCTGCCCGCGTCGGGCTCGGTCAGCACCATGGCGGCGGTGTCCTCACCCGCGCACAAGCGAGGCAGCGCATCTTGCTTCATCTCTTCATCGCCAAATTCTTCGATCGTCTCGGCGATATCCTGCAAGCCGACGATATTCATCAACGACGCGTCGGCGCGCGCGATCATTTCGATCACCGCGGTTTTAATCACGTTGGGCAGATTCAGACCGCCGTAGCGTCTCGCGATGGACAAGCCCATCAGGTCCGCGCCGGCGAAGCGTTTGATCGAAGCTTGCAATTCTGGATGCAGAATAACTTTGCCGTCGCGATATTCGTTGCCTTCTTTGTCCACGACTTTGGCTCGCGGCGCGACGAAATTGCCGGAAATGTCACCGGCGAGCTTCAAAATTTCATCGTATTGAGCCTGCGCTTCGGCAGTATCCTGCGGCGCGTACGAGTAGGTCTTGGCATCGGCAAAGTCGTCTTCGCGCAGTTTTACCGCACGATCCATATTGAGTTGGCCGATACAGAATGGAATATCGGGGTTGTCGGTGTAAAAATTCGGCATTGAGAATCCTTATCCTTTTGACTGATAAACTTTAATCAATCGTGGAATGATCTGATTCAAATCGCCCACGATTCCGTAGTGCGCGATTGAGAAAATCGGAGCAGTGGAATCTACATTGATGGCCACGATCTTGTGCGCTTCGCTCATTCCGGCGCGATGCTGAATAGCTCCACTGATGCCGCAGGCGATATACAGTTTCGGTCGCACGGTTGTGCCGGTTTGTCCGACTTGATAATCATGGTTAATATAGCCGGCGTCCACCGCGGCGCGGCTGCCTGCGGGCGTGCCGCCCAGAGTTTCGGCCAGTTCCAGAATTAATTTGAAATTATCTTTGCTGCCCACGCCTGCTCCGCCAGCCACGAGGATGCTGGCGGCGGTGAGATCCACTTTCTTGACCGCGCTGATGCGTTCCACTACGTTCAACACAAACTCATCACCGCTTAATTCGCTCTGGACGCGGATAATCTCGCCTTTGCGTTTGGAATCTTTCTCGCCGAGCTTCATCACGCCGGTACGCACCGTAGCCATTTGCGGACGATGTTCAGGCGTAACGATAGTCGCAATAGTGTTGCCGCCCCAAGCCGGGCGAATTTGGTAGAGAATGTCCGTATAGAGTCTGCCACCGGCGGGTGCTTGATAATCGCCGATTTCCAAGCCGGTGCAGTCGGCGGTCAGGCCAGTGCGGAGTTCACTAGCGATGCGTGGCGCCAAGTCGCGTCCGATTGGAGTCGCGCCGTATAGCACACACTGCGGCGTTGTCCGACGGATGAGTTTTGCCAGCGCCTTTGAATAGGGTAGCGTATCGTAGTGCGACAGACGGTGATCTTCGATGACGAAAACACGATCCGTGCCGTAAGCGATCAATTGCGCCGCGACCGTCTCGATCCCCGCGCCGCCAATCAGATAAGCGATGACGTCGGTCTTCAGCCGGTCGGCCAGTTCGCGCGCCTTCGATGCCAACTCAAGCGAGATGCGCGCCAACACGCCCTCATCGTGCTCGGCAAAAAAAGCGACGCCGACGTTATTTTGCATTCCAAAATTCTCCGAAGTATAGAAATTTCAAAGTTTGTCGCCAAAAGCAAAATTGGCCATCAAAAAGACACTGTAGTAGCGAAGTCGGGAATTTCCCCCCTTAAAAAAGGGGGGGGGCAAGGGGGGGGGTGTTCCAGTTGCCCACTCTCACCCCCCCTGTCCCCTCCCCCTTTTCAAGGGGGGGAAAACAGATAGTGGCCGATTTCCGTGCTCCAGTGTCATCAAAAACGATCTTTTTTCCTTCAATCCACAATCAAAATGATTGTGACTTGTCTGCGCAATCGTTAACAATCATTAACCTAAAATATGATCGTGAACCAACTCAGTGATCAAACCTCTCACTCCGGCTTCCGAGGATTCGATCTGTTTATACGCGCCGGCCTTCAGCACGACATTCTCGCATCGTTTAACCTTTGTCGGTGACCCGGGGATGCCGACCAAACTCTGATCCAGTCCCAAGTCATCCACGTTCCAAGTGGGCAGCAACAGATTTTTTTCTTGCAGTCGAGCGCATTCAATCATTGTTCGCCGATCCAGTTCCTCGCCAGTCAGACCACTGGCGGAAAGTTGGCTGCGAATCTCGGGCGCTGTTCGCGCGCGGCGATAAAACAGCAGGCGTTTGGCGCATGCCGGTCGCGCTTCGCCGGCGTCCGCGGTGACGGTGATGAACACCGGCGTCGCGCATTCAATTATTTCAGCATGACGTCCCAACCGGCGAAACAGCGTGAGCTTATTTCCGCGAAGTTCGCGCACATCCTCGACGTAAGTCACTTGCGGCAAACCCAGCTTGTGCGCCGTCTGCGGACCGGTCTGCGCCGTGTCGCCGTCAATGGCCTGTCGGCCGCACAAAACCAAGTCCAGCGGCGAAATTTTCTGCACAGCGGCGGCCAGCGCCATAGACGTGGCCAGCGTATCGGAACCGGCCAGCCGTCGGTCGGTCAGTAAAATACCGGCATCCGCGCCGCGAGAAAGCGAGTCGCGCAGAATATCAGTGGCATTGGCCGGCCCCATCGTGATGACGGTAATGTGCCCGCCCCAGCGATCTTTGATGCGCAACGCCACTTCGAGCGCATGCATGTCTTCAGGATTGAAAATAGCGAGGAGCGCGGCTCGATTGAGTGTGCCGTCAGGTTTCATGACCTCGCCAATGACATGTTTGGTGTCGGGCACTTGTTTAGCGAGCACAACCATTTTAAGCATATTATTCACCTCAATCATCTTCCATATCTTCCGCGTCTTCTTTAATATCGTCCGCGTCTTCAATGAGGTCGTCGAGATCTTCTTCTTTTACGCGTTTGCGAATTTCGGACAACTCTTGGCACTTAATGCACAGCGTGGCAAATGATCGAAATTGTAGACGTTCGGCACTGATCGGCTTGTTGCAGGTTTCGCACAAACCATAGGTGCCATTATTAATCTTCTCGATAGCGCGCTTAATCTCGCCGGCTTCAGCGGTCTCGCTTTCGGCGAGGCGTAGAGAAAGGTCCCCATCGGCGGAGTCACTGGCCATATCAAATGTGTCATTAGTGTGTGGCAGATCACGCTCGCTGGCGCCGCGCACTTCATGGTCAATATCGTTCCGCAGTTCGCCAAGTATCTGCATTAGGCTGGTCCGTAGTCGCAGCATTTCGGCGCTAAGACTTTTTGGCGGCGTGTTCTTAACGACTACTTTGCCGGCTTTAGCTGTTTGGCCAGTTTTAGCGCTGCGATTTTGGTTCACAGCTTTAGACGATTTTGACGGCTTCGCCACTGTCAGCTTCTTAGCCGATCGTTTAACGAGTTTCTTCACTGCTTTGGGATTAGTGGCCTTCGCAGCGGATTTCTTCTTTAGTTTAGCCATGACTTTCTCCAAACGGGCAACCCCAAAAATGCCTCTATTAATTACTAAAAGCTGTTTCCCTTCGTCCCCGTCAACAACACCTTTTGGTTGCGGCCTTATGACCACACTGGGCCTTGTGCTCCAAAAAACGAAGCGCGATGAATAGTGCGGTACTGAAAGGCGTAAAAAAATAACGTATGTTCGGCGTTATGTCAAGCCTTTCAAGAAAAATATAGCGCTGCTGCCTCTAGTATTCTCGGGCAAGTAGGCGTCTCGCTCGTGTAGCATAAGCAAGATACCTGCCGTGTTCTTTAGACTAGCGTTTGACTTCTTCTGTCGGCTTTTGGAGATGAGTTTTATCGCTTTTCTTTTCAACATTTGACTCTTCGGTTTCGCGTGCGACAACATCCTTGCGCATTTGTTCAGCTTCCTCGCCCATGATCAAATCAACTTTGGATTGCATAATCTCGCTGTTGACGATGTGCCACACATTGCCTGAAGGCACTTCAACCAGCCGAGGCAGGCCACGCAACAATTCGCGCATGCGTTTCTGAAACATCGTGACGAGTTTGTATTTACTGCCAACTTTGGTCAGCAGGGCTTCCAGTTCTGATACTTCCATGATTCCTCCTTATACCATTAACAATGCCAACAGCAGTTTTCCACAACCGTCTAATTCTTAATTCTTAATTCTTAATTCGTAATTCTTAATTCGTAATTCTTAATTCTTAATTCGTAATTCGTAATTCGTAATTCTACTGTCGCTCGCGCTTGCAGTGCTCAGCCAACCGGATTGCTTTCAACTTTGCCAGCGCCACAGGCAATATATCATTAAGCACCACGTAATCATATTCGTCAATACAGGTCAGTTCCGATTCCGCTGTCGAGAGCCGTATAGCGAAACTGCGCGGATCTTCGCTGGCACGACCGCGCAGTCGCCGAACCAGTTCCTCACGCGACGGCGACGTCACAAAAATAGCCACGCTTTGCGGATATCGGAACTGTTCTAATTGTCGCAACTGCGCCACGCCTTGCACGTCAATATCTTTAATGACATCCAATCCCGCCGCCAACTTCTCTTTTACGAACTGCGTTAATGTGCCGTAAAAATAACCATGCACTTCCGCGTGTTCCAGAAACTCGCCCCGGGACACGGCCGTCTTAAAACGCGTTTCATTCCAAAAGTAATAAGCCACGCCGTCCACTTCGTCGGCGCGCGGCGGACGAGTAGTCACCGAAATAGCTTTCACCAGTCCCTGTTCCTCAGCCACCAGTTGCTTGAGCAGCGTAGTCTTACCCACTCCAGCCGGTCCAGCGATTAGAAACAATATTCCATGCCCCACTGCGCTCGTCCTTACTCCTTCTTTACGACAAAGCTCACTGTTCATTGTTCACTGCATTACTCCAAGTTCTGCGCTTGTTCTCGAATTTTTTCGATCAACCCTTTCATCTCAATCACGCAGCGCGTAATCTGTTCGGCTTGAGCTTTCGAGCCGATAGTGTTAGTTTCGCGAAACAGTTCCTGAGTTAGAAAATCCAGACGTTTGCCCACTTCGCCGCCATCGGCGAGAGCGCTTGTCATTTGACCAAAGTGACTTTCCAGACGCGCTAGTTCCTCGCTGATGTCGGTGCGGTCGGCCATCAGCGCCACTTCGCGTTCCAATGACTCGGCATTTAACATGCCGCTCAATTTTTGCGATTCGAGTAATTTAGCGAGGCGTTCCTTGAGCTTTTGCATGGCGCTCTGCAACGCCATTGGCGCGGCCGCTCGGATGACAGCATGCTGCGCCGTCAAGAGGTTTAATTGTCGGCGCAGATCAGCCACCATGGCCGCGCCTTCGCATTCGCGCATCTGGTTAAATGGAATCACGGCGGCCAGCAATGCTTCGCGTGCGCGCCCCCAGACTTCGTCCAGTTCCTCGTTGTATTCTTCGCATCGAATCACGCCCGGCAAGGGCAGTAGCGCGTTGAGACTAATGTCGCCTTTCAATTTATTTTTTTTAGCCAGCGCGCGAGCTTGCGTCAGATAACGGTTAAGCGCGTGGCCATCAATGGAAAAGTTATTTCCTTCCGTACCGGCGCCTTCAAAAAAGATGCTAACGCTCACCGTGCCACGCTTGATATCCTGGTCAATCAGTAATTTCTTGATACGTTCTTCCAGCAGACCGTAGCGTTTGGGAATCTCGATATTAAGTTTCAGGAAACGCCCGTTGACGGCGCGAATTTCGGCAGTAACGCGCCGCGAACTGTTAAGCATGGCGCGACCATAACCGGTCATAGAACGAACCGGCTGACAGACCTGAGCTGCGCTCTTGTTTTTTTGATTGGTTTGTGTTGAAGGCATGTTTTTATTCTCATACTATAAAACATTGAAAGTGATTATATCCGCCATCCACTACAATGATTTGTTAGGCTATCGGTTGCATCCCTAATAAATGACGTACTTCAATGCCATTGTCTAATTTATCCCAGTAGATAGCAAAGCCTCCTGGTTCAAGAAACCATTGACCACCCGATGATTCGGGATAACGATATCCAGGACGGTCATTACTTTCCTAGTCGGCTGGTTTTTCAGCCGATTTATCCGTCGGCTTGGTTGCTTCTGGCGTCTTCGCTGGAATTTGAACTGGCGCAATCGGAGCCGCAGGTTTTGGCGTGCTCGCTTCTGGCGTCTTCACTGGAATCTGAACTGGCGCAATCGGAGCCGCAGGTTTTGGCGCGCTCGCTTCCGTCCCAGTCTGCGCTTCGGTCTTCGGCGGAGATTCGGCGTTGCTTTCAAAAAAGTCGGCACTCGGTTCTGGTTTGCTTAACACGCCCAGCAGAATGGCGATGAAGAAAAAAATCCCGGCCAGCCATGCGGTGGCGCGACGAATGGGATTAGTAACACCCTCAACGCCTGCGGCTTTGGTACCGCCCAAGGCCGCCAAGCCGCCTCCTTTACCTTCTTGCAATAAAATTAAAAAGGTCATCAGTACCGCGATTACCACAAAAAGTCCCGTTAATAGCCACTTAACCCAATCCATGCTGTATTCCCCCGTAATTTTCCTTCAATCCGCAATTCGTAATTAACCACAAAGACACAAAGGCACAAAGAAACTAATGGCATATTTGAACCATGCCAAAAATCGTGAACGGTTGCAAATTTACTTGGCCGCTTTGACGATAGCTTCAAAGTCCTTCGCCACCAAGCTCGCTCCACCGACCAGCGCGCCATCTATATCCGGTTGCGATAGCAGTTCCTTGGCGTTATCCGCTTTGACCGATCCGCCGTATTGTATTCGCAAACTGTCCGCAATGCTTGCGTTAAATTGCTGCGCCACCAGTTTGCGGATGAAAGCGTGCGCTTCCTGCGCCTGAGCGGGTGTCGCGGTCAATCCAGTTCCGATCGCCCAGACTGGCTCGTAAGCAATGGTGACCATAGCCATATCGTCGGCTTTCAAACCGGCCAGCGCGCCTTCGACCTGCCGATTGATAACCTGTGTAGTAATGTTGCCGACGCGTTCGTCCTTGGTCTCACCTACGCAGACGATGACTTTTAGTTTATGACTGAGCGCGGCTTGGATACGTTTGTTGACCGTAAGATCTGTTTCGCCGAAATACTGCCGTCGTTCGCTGTGGCCGATGATGGCATACTGACAACCGGCGGCCAGCAGCATGGGAGCGGAGACTTCACCGGTGAAGGCGCCTGATTTTTCCCAGAACACGTTTTGCGCGCCGACGGCGAGCGGTGTGCTTTTCAATGTCTCAACCACCGCGCTGATGCAGACTGACGGCGGGCAGATGGCAACTTCACAGTGATTCACGCCTTCCAATTTAGCGCGTAGTTCCAAAGCCAGCGCGCGCGCTTCTTCTGGCGTTTTGTTCATCTTCCAGTTTCCGGCAACGAAAGAACGACGTAGCATTATTGTCTCCTTTTTTAACGTAACCGTTCACCACAGAGACACAGAGAACACAGAGAAATTCCTAGTATTGCTTTCAGATGCTACCCCTGAAAACTTGGACGTGAAGTTGATTCGCAGGCACTCTTCATATACTGCACGCGGTTAGGATTTCGGCTTTTTCTACTGGGTAAAAAAGCCGAGATTTCCCCCGCGCGCAGTATAACAAGCAAATTCCAGCCATCCTGCCTCTAGATTCGATGACTGATCCTGCGATCTGTTTTGTTATCTTATTCGATTTCGTCTCTGTGTCCTCTGTGCCTCTGTGGTGAACGGTTACCTTTTAACCTTGTCGTTACCCACATCTACTATACTACGCACGACTGAAAACCCAGTAAAGACGGGTTTGAAACCCGCACCTACGAACCCGCCGGGTTCTCGCCGAACCATCATCTCAAATCGTCAATTCATCACTTTGACGCCCCGGTCTTACCTTGTTTTGCCTTGTACGTCTGCGGCGCGGCTTTCTTCAGCGCCGCGCCGTTAAAGATCACCGTGACCGGCACAGTAAGCGAAACTGACGCCGTCGTTGTCTGGTTCACAAGACCGTCATCCAAAAGCTTTGCCGCAAACGTGCCCTTCTTCAGCTTCACCGCAAACTTCGCCTGCTGCGACAACACGCCGGTTTTGCTTGTCTTCACTGCGACCACAAAAGTATCGTTCCCCTTCGGCGACTTGCCTCTCGCATCCAACGCAAACAACTTCACCACTCCGCCGACGTCAACGATAACCTTCTGATCGTTGACTTGGAATCCGTTCGGGATCGGCAGCAGGCCGCTTAAGG
>JAZDLP010000133.1:0-13361 GCA_043801885.1 Planctomycetota bacterium
TGAAAGAGATCGAGCAGGAGCTGACGTATCTATTGCCATAATCGTATAGAAGTCAGTCTCATCAAGCCGTTCAAGAAAATCCACAGATAAACACAGATAGACACAGATAAAGAAATCTGCTTCTCTAAAAGAATCTGCTCCTAAAATATCACTCGACCCGCCGTAGGGGCACGGCATGCCGTGCCCCTACGGAAATACCGCAGTGTGCGCGGTATTTTCATCGTTTCCGGGTGACGCGCAGCGTCATCGTGACTGTGGTGAAAATAGACGATTACAATTTTTTAGAGGTAGCGTGATACAATGCATCTTTACATAGCGCGCCACGGCGTTACCGTTGAGTGCCGGGATTGGCATGGCTCGGATGAGGCCCGACCGCTCTCCGAAGATGGAAAAGAAAAGATCAAAGCAGTTTTCGAACGTTTGCAACATCGAAAAAAAATACATATAGATGCAATCTGGGCCAGTCCATTAACGCGCGCGTTGCAAACGGCTCATATTGCCGGCGCCGTATTGAATTCGCCAGTAAAAGTGGTTCAAGAATTGGCGAGTGGAATGTCGCTGAAGCGACTGCATCTCTATCTTGCGAAGGTCCAGCCGACGCCAGAACGTCTGATGTTGGTGGGCCACGAACCGGACTGTGGGATTATCATTGCGGAATTGATCGGCGATCCGACGGCAAATTACAGCTTGAAAAAAGCCGGAGTGGCTTCGCTAGTAGGTAATTTTGAACCAGGTGGCATGGCTTTGGTATGGCGAGTGGCGCCGAAAGATATTTTGTAAAAGGGATAATGGAACATGTCCGCAACCAACTTCAATACTCGAAATGATACATTCCGCAAACTCATGGGGAATGGTCTGACCTATCGTGTACCACGTTTCCAACGGGATTACAGTTGGGGCGAAGATGAATGGGAAGATCTTTGGCTGGATATTCTTGGAACGATCAATGAAGGCGGTGAGCCGGCTCATTACATGGGATACTTGGTGCTCCAGTCGAACAACGACAAAACATTCGATGTCATCGATGGTCAACAACGCCTGACCACCTTGAGCATTATTGTCCTTGCTGTCCTTAAAAATCTTCAACTGGCGATTGATGCTGGAAAAGATCCTGATCGCACAAAACAACGTCTTGATCAGATTCGCCAGACATATATCGGATTTCTTGATCCTGTGACTTTGGTGTCCCAAACGAAATTGACACTGAATCGTAACAACGAAAATTATTATCAAACCTATTTGGTGCCATTAGGCCATCTGCCTCAACGAGGATTCCGGGCATCCGAACATCTTCTCCGCAAAGCGTTTGAATGGTTTGAAAAACGGGTGCGCGATTATGTAAAAGACAGCAAGGATGAGGGCATGACGCTGGCGCAGTTGGTGGAAACCATGAGCGACCGGCTGTTTTTTACGGTCATCAATGTTACGGATGATTTGAATGCCTACAAAGTATTTGAAACTCTTAACGCCCGTGGCGTCCGTCTGTCCGCTACGGATTTACTCAAGAACCACCTCTTTTCTGTCCTGCACAAACAAAGCGAACATGAGCACGAAATGGAAGCAATGGAAAATCGCTGGGAAGACATGGTCGGACGTCTTGGTAGTGAAAGTTTCCCGGATTTCCTCCGTATTCACTGGAACAGCCGGCGTTCCTTCGTCCGCCAGACCGAACTCTTTAAGACAATCCGTGGCGAGGTCAATTCCCGTCAGGCGGTATTCGACCTATTGCGGGATATGGAAGAAGACATGGACGCTTACCTGGCGTTGACCCAACCAGAGGCGTCCAACTGGGCACCGGTGCTCAAGGGATATGCCAATGATCTTCGCATGTTTAGTGTCCGGCAACCGTTCCCCTTGTTGACTGCGGCACGGCGGCGATTTGCAGATTCAGATTTTGAGACTTTGCTTCGTGGATGTGTGATGATTTCCTTCCGTTACAACGTCATCGGCAACCAACCAACCAGCGAACAGGAACGCATCTATAACGCTGTTGCTGAAAGAGTTTCCAAAGGCGAATATGACACGGCGGCAAAAACATTGAAGGCATTGAACTCGATTTATCCAGGCGACCAGATGTTCAAAGCGGCTTTTTCGGACAAAGTTATCAAAACAACACAATCACGCAACCGACGTGTTGTACGGTATATTCTTTGCGCAATGGAGAAGCAGGTGACTGGAGTTGAGCTGGATTTCGACAGCGAGGCATTCAATATCGAGCATGTTCTTCCGCAGAATCCTGAACGCGGATGGGAGATGTTTACGGAAGATGAAATTAAAGCATTGGTGTATCGCCTTGGGAACATGACCCTTCTGCATTCCGGTTCAAATAAAGACATGGGAAATGCTCCCTGGGTGGAGAAAAAAGCAATCTATGCGGCAAGTGGCATGGGAATCACAAAAAAAATTACCAACGAAAATACCGTATGGAATCCGGAACGGTTGTCCGCTCGTCAGCAGTGGATGGCGAATCAAGCGATATCCATCTGGCGTGTGGCGCAGCTTTCATAACTGGAGTGAACGATGTCCAATCATAAGCTGAAACTTGCTTGCAAACCCGCGATTTTGAATTAATCTATATTTTGGAGTTAGTGTGTTTCGGAGGCGCAGTTATTTGCCGCGCAGAATGTATTGTCAAATCGCGCTGATTATTTTTGCTATATTTTTGGAGAAGGTCGTTCATGGCTGAAGAGATGAGTGTTGCCAGTGTCATCGAGGAAAGTATTCCGAAGTCCGCGCTCAACGCCGAAACGATTTTGAAGCTGCGTAATGCGGTGCGCAACGGATTGGCAAAACGAAAAGAGCTGCAGAGCCGTTTGAACACGCTGGAGAACGAGGATCTGACGCGTGAAGAAAAGGCGGTGTGGCAAGCCGCATGCCTCTGGATTCTCGGACAATTCGATCAGGCGGAAGTGGCGGCGAAGAAGTTGCCGTCAGCCATGAGTAATGTTATTCGCGGCGGATTAGCTCTCGAATGCGGTCGCCATGAAGTAGCCGTTGAGTTGTTACAGAAGGCATCCAACGCGCTGCCTCGCGCGCCGAAAGTAACGGCCGAATATGCCGCGGCATTGCGCGTAATCGGCAAGGTTGACAAGGCTCTTGAAATTATCGAAAAAAATGAAACCGATGACAGCGATCTCTGGCTGCAAAAAGGCTGGTGCTGCGAAACGCTTGGTCAGCAGGAAAACGCCTGCAACGCTTATGAAAAAGCACTGGCGCTTGAACCACGGAACGCCGAAGCGGCGTTCCGACTGGCATACTATCTAGATCTGCGTGGCGAAGACGCCAAAGCGATCGAGTTGTATAAGAAAGTCGTCGGCGAGGGTGCAACTTTTATCAACGCCATGGTCAACCTGGCGTTGCTTTATGAAGACCAGAACGATGTGGACAACGCCATTGTCTATTTAAAGAATGCGTTGAAAGCCGATCCGACTAACCGACGCGTGGCGTTGTACCTGCGCGACGCGATCGAGTCGTTGGACATGTACTACGACGAAAGACAGCGTAAAGAATCCGACCGACTGGACGTAATTTTGCGTCTCGCGGTCAATGATTTCGAATTTTCGGTGCGCAGTCGCAACTGTCTGGCCAAGATGAACGTTAAGACACTGGGCGATATAATTAAAAAGACCGAAATCGAATTACTAGCGTACAAAAACTTCGGCGAGACCAGCCTGCGCGAGATCAAGCAGCTTCTCGAAAGCAAAGGCTTGTGGCTGGGCATGTATAAGGACGATGAGCAGAAACGAGCCCGTGCACAACGCCTGAATCTGGAGCCGGATAACGTCGTACTCTCCAAGTTAATCGCCGACTTAGACCTATCGGTGCGCTCGCAAAAATGCATGCAGCGCTTGAATATTGAAACCATCGGAGACTTGGTGGATAAGACAGAAGCTGACTTGCTGGCCACTAAAAACTTCGGACAAACTAGTATGACTGAAATAAAGTTAAAACTGGCCGAACTGAGCTTATCGCTAAAGACCGTAGACTAACGTTCAGTCCACAAACCGCCATTGCCCGTTTCGAAACGCTTGCAACGTCCAGCCGAGGCGCGCTTCACTGCCGACTGACACGCGCAGCGAACCTTCGCGACACGGTGATAACAGCCTGATGCGCAACTCATCAGTAAATGCAGCCAGATCAAGCCCCGGCAGTTCGCTGGGATCAGCATTTGAATTGGCGATAATAACGCGGCAACCGCTGCGGCGCGCTAACTGCGCGATATCAAATGCCCAACGATTAAATTCGCCTGGCGACAGGCATAGCGCGTCGGCCTGCAGATCGGTGTCCGAGACTTTTGTCAGCAACCGTTGCAACGAAGATGCGGAACGAGCTGTTACGAACAGCAGCCGAACTCCCGGCAATGTCAGCCGGACTGTGAGAGCGGACTCGGCGCCGGCTGGAGTATCCGCCGTCCGTCCGTCGTCTTTGAATTCCCAGCGCGAATCGCCCGGGCCTGGCAGAATTTTTTCCAGATCTGGCGAGCCGTAAGGAATTGCGCGTGCGGTCAGAAACTGTTCCAACTCGCGCCGCGCCGCGCTGGCCGCGCCAGCGCGAGGGAACAAGACACGCGCAACTTGAACGCGTTTCAATAACTCGACGGCGCCGGCAATCGCATCTTTTTCATCGGTGCTGATGACCAGCAGGTTCAACCGCGTGATACCTTTGCGGCGCAGCAGCTCGGCAATACGCGCGCCCTGGCCCACGCCGCCAGCGCCTATCAGCGCCGCGCCGTCGGGCGATTCCAGCAGCGTGGCGTGGCCGTTTCTTAAATCCAACATCGTTACGCTGGTCGTGGCGAGTGTTTCGCGAAACAGCAGCCCCGCGTTCAACATCAGCAGACAACCCAAAGTTACAACCGCGAGCCGCACTGCAGTCACGCCGCGTTCGCGAGCGACCCAAATCCAAACCAGAGCGGCTGTGTATATCAGCAACACCGGCAGCGACGGCGGCGGCAGATCAATCGCCGCGAATGGCAAGGCGGCGACGGCGGAGTTAATGGTCTGTAATAGAAACAACGACAGCCAGGCGCCCCAACCAACAATGCTAGCCACCGCAGTGGAAAAAAAATCGACCGCCAGCATACACAGCCCCGCCACCATACAGATGCTGTTCAGCGGGACGGCGATGAGATTCACGATCAAACTAAGTGTCGAAAACCGGCCCATGTGCCAAGCCACCACCGGCGCGGTGCCCAGCCATGCGGCTAAAGACACAAACAGAGCGCGGCATAGATTGTTGGCAAACTGCCTGTGTCGGGAGATCTGTTCGGAATGCAACCAGGATTGCATCGGCCCCACTTGCCGATTTAGCCAGGCCATTTCAAAAGCCGGGCACAATGTGATCAGCGACAGAACGGCGAGAAATGAAAGCTGAAATCCCGCGTTGAAAAGTTCAGCGGGAGAGACGACGAGGATCGCCAGCGCGGACGCGCCGAGTACATTCAACGGATCAGCTTCGCGATAGAACGCGTGTGATCCCAGATACAGTACGATCATCACTGTCGCGCGAACAATAGGCGCGTTAGCGCCACTCATGGCGCAGTAAGCGCACGCAAATAGCAGAATAATCCAAGCCGCGCGACGGCGCGACAGCCCCAGGATCACTGTGATTCGAAACAGCAGCCACGCCAAAAACTGAATGTGCAGGCCGCTAATGGCCAACAAGTGAGCCGTACCGCTGATCGCAAAAGCTTCGCGATCTGAGACATCGAGACGCTCGCGCCGCCCAAACAGAATCGCGTTCAGCAGCGCCGCCTGCGAACTGGGCGCTGCGTTATCCGTCGGCAGCAAGCTTTCGACACGCCGCGCCAGCGCCGTGCTACAGCGCCGAAGAATCAAATCAGGACGCCACCATGCCGGGCCGGCGATCTTTCGGACGCTGTCGAGAAACACGGCGCCGGTCCGCAGAATCCCCTGACCGGCCAGATAGCCGCTGTAGTCAAAGCTTTCGGGCAGAGTAACTTCAGGCGGCGACTCAATTCGCACGCGCAATTCAAGACGGTCGCCTTCGCCGATGTCGCTCATCGCCACGTCCGGAGACGACGTCACCGTCAGCCGCGTTCGCCCGCTCGCCGGTGTCAGTGATTCCGCGTCCACGCCCAACGCGCTGATATCCAGCGTCCAATTTTTATAGCCGTTTGGTCGGGATTCTTCAGCAGCCTCAATAACCGTGCCGCGCAGCCAAACAAAAGAAGGCGCAGCCGAAGTGCGACGCGAGATATGATCGGCCGCGGGCAGGCGCGTCAGCAGAGCATGCGCCAGCAGACCGCCGATGAGTGCCACGCCTGCGCCGCAAATAAAGGCCGTCGTTCCGGGAAAAGTACTCCGCCAGAACAAAAGGGAATTTTTGATTGCTGATTTTTGATTGCTGATTGAAGGAAAACAGATTGTCTTGGGCGATAATTTTTGATTTGAGCGACCAATTTTGAAATTTCTATACTTAAAAAAAAGGAGAAAGAATCCGATGCAAAGCAACACAACCAAACAGACGCCGCTCACCGTGTTCAAGCTGGGCGCTAAAAAGTGATCGCCACCGATACCGACGCAAAACACCAACGCCAGCCAGAACAACGGCCGACGACGATGAAAAGCATTCGCGCTAGCGAGCGCAACTACGGGGCTGACGGACTGATCTGCTGCATCCACCGATGCTACCACAGCCTTATCTTCCTGTATCATTATCCTTGTAACCAGTAATCCGCAGATAGACACAGATTAACACAGATAAAGGAATCCAAAGGTGACCATATTGTGGTGGCAGGTGGGCGCGAGCTGCACGAATCACTAGCATAAACGATGCTTATAAGAACGGCAAACACGAACGATCGTTTCAAACTCTCGAATAGTGTTGGAGCACAGATTATCAAATCATCGTTTTTATTTGACAGGTGGATCATTTCTTGTTCTCTTCCAGTTTTTCGTGCGCACAGGAAGACTCCGCGTGTTGTGAGCGAAACGAGTCTTCATACGATTTCCTCCATAAGCTCTTCAGGTGTACAAATGACCGGCAATTCATAGCCGCACTGTCTTGATAGATGGCGAAGGTGATGCTGAAGCGCTCCGTTGACAATATCCCGCGCGGGGCGAGCCGCTAAGTAGCCGGGAATTGTTGTTTCAATAAAAACACGCATATTTATCTCCTATCATATTTTCGAGTGTGGTTCGACTGCTCGGCCTGGATACACAGGATGTGAACGGTTATTATTTTTTGTTATTTAGCGACGGCGCCACTGAACTCTCTTCCACCACTTTCACGTCAATGAAACACGGATGGCTGGTGTTCTGACCGTCCGAGACGATCAACTTGAAGCGATACGTTCCAGGGACAAAAATACGCAGGCCGATGCGGCGCTTAGTTAGATCCGTGGACCGTAGTTTTAGATCCTCGCCGCCAGTGCCGCCAACTTGGCTCCAAGTATAGGTTAGCGGCGCGTTCTTAGCCGCTGCGCCCGGACGACTATCTCCGGCGTTCAGCTCCAGAACATTAGGATCGTTCTTCACACTTTTCTGAGCAACTTGGACTGGATTTGGAATGGCTTTGGCGATGGCTACCGGCAACGTTCCGGCCTTCAGAACCTCGACTTTCACCAGCAGCGGCTCGCTCATCGCTTTGCCGTCAGAGACTTTCAACTGGAACGTCAGCACGCCCGCTTTTTTTGGCGTGAACCGCGTCAGCGGCCCATCGGCGCGCAGCTCGATTTTGTCCAACGCGCGCCAGATATATGTCAGCGGTCGCGGGCCATTGTCCGGATCGGTGGAGGCTGACGCATCCAACGTCGTCTCGACATTTTCTTCGACGCGGATGGGCAGCGGATTGACCAGCGCGGCGATGGGCGGCGTGTTCGGCGGACGCGTCTTCACCACCACGCGCTGCGACTCGCTCCATTCCTTGCCGTCGAAGACTTTCAGCTCGAAGACGTACTCGCCTTCCTTGAGTGTAAGCTCCACTTTCGGCCTGGATGCGCCGCGCAAGCCAAAGCTGACGTCCGGCCCGGAGACCTTGGTCCAGCGATACTCCAACTTGGCGCCTTCGGGATCAGACGATCCAGCGCTGTCGAGTGTGATTTTATCACCCACTTCGCACGGCGAAACAGGCGCGATCACCGCCACCGGCGGCTGATTCGCAAGCTGCACGACGAACGAGACTTTTGCCGGCAGGCTGTCGTTCTCGCCATCGTTGACCACTAATTCGAAGACATACTCGCCCGTCAGCGGCGGCGCGAGATTAATGATGTCCATACTCTCTTCGGGCAGCGGCATCGGCTCGCCGTTAAGCTGTTTCCATTTGTAAGTCAGCGGAGCGCCTTCAGGGTCAAGGCTCTTGCGCGCGTTGAGCTTTACTTCTTTGCCGACGATAATCGGACTTTCAGTCATCAGCGCCGCGGCGGCAATAGGCGGCCGATTAACGCCTTTGACTTCAATTTTATGAATTACCGAGTCACTCTTGCGACCAGCGCCATCAACGACTTCGAGTTGCAGGACGTAACTACCGGGCTTTTCAGTCTTGAATCGCAACTCGCGTTGGCGGAGATCTTTTCCGCGCAGACCAATCGCCGGCCCGGCGCCTTCAGAAGCTTGTGACCAGATGTAAGTAGTAAGCGCTTCGCCGACGCTTTGCGCGCCGGAAAGCTCCACCAACCCGCCGACATTAGCCGTCTCGACACCGGTGATTTTAGCGACCGGCTTGATCGTCTCACGCGTGGCCAGCAAGTCCTGACGCGCCGGCGTGCCGTCAATTTTACCGTCGTTGACGATCAATTCAATCTGGATCGAACCGGGACTGGTAGCTGTGATCGCGCAACGGTCTTGATCTGCGCCAACCAGTTCAATCTCCGCGTTACCGCCGAATTTGCGCCATTTATAAGTCAGCGGATCGCCATCAGCGTCTTCTGAAGCGGAACCATCGAGCAAAACTTGCGCGCCTACCTGTATATTGCCGTCGGCCAGCGCCGCAATTTTGGCCACAGGCGGCGTGTTGTCGCGAGTAGCGATGAACTCGAATCGTTCCGGCTCACTCTTCAGCGCTCCGTCAGAGACTGTCAGACTGACAACGTGCCGTCCGGGTTCGGTGGTGATGAACTCCCAAACTTTTTCGGTGAGCTTTGGTGGTGGAGTAATGATCTTCGGACCGTCCTCGACAATCTCCTGAGCCCAAGTGTAAGTGAGCGCTTTTCCAATCGGGAAAGATGCCGAGCGCGTTCCGGAGATTTTAATTTTGGCGCCCACTTTGACTGCTTTCGGACCATCAATCACTGCTGTCGGAGCTTTTTGAGCGGCAGCCGGTTTGACGCCGACCTGCGCCTGCGCGATGGCGGTGCGTCCTTTGGCATCGGAGACAATGATGCGGAATATGTAAACGCCGACCTCTTGTGGCACAAAGACCAGAGTCTTGTTTTTGGCTAACTCTTCGGGCTGGATATTGATGTCTTTTGGTTCCAGACATGACCAACGCACTTCGACCGGATCATTTTCTGGATCCTGAATATCGGGTTCGAGAACCAAACGTGCGCCGACTGTGGTCTGATAAGTTGCCGGCAGTTTGACAGTGGGCGGCTTGTTGGCCGGGCGCACCGTGATCGTCGTCCGAGTCGGGTCGCTGCGTGTCTGACCATCGCTGACGATCAACGCCACGACGTATTCACCTTCTTCATCAGCCTGAAATTGAACCTTCGGACCAGCGACACCGGACCAGGCGCGTGGATAGCGTTTGCCGGGCACTGGAGCCCAAACGTAATCAGTGATCGTACCGCCGTCGGCCCGGCTGGCCGAACCGTCTAGTTTGACGTAGTCTCCGACTTCCACTTCCGTGCGCTCGACGAAAATTTTGGCTACCGGCGGATTGGTCGGATTCACAACTTTGTAGATGACTGGATTACTTTCGGCCTTGATCTGATCGCCTTTGCCATCAGCGTCCTTGGCCTCAATGCGCAGCACAAAAATATATTCGCCGAGCTGAGTCGGAGCGCAGTTCCAGACGGGGTAGTTCAACACATCAAAGCGATCTTTAACGAATGGTTTGGAGCGGTCAGCCGCCAGCGTCTTAAGCAGCGGTTCGTTGCCTTTGACTTGCTGCTCCCAGTAGAAATCGGCCTTGAGTTTATCGTCCAGTTGCGAGGCCGAGCCGTCCAAGACAATAATCTCGCCCAGTTTGATAGTTTTGCCGGGGACGACGATGGGAGTGACTGTTCGCGGGCCGCGTGGCGCGACAATGTCCGGCGCTTGTGGCAACTCAAAGATTTTCTTCTCATTGGCCGCGGACGTATCCAATTCAATCGGCGCGGAGCGAGGTTTAATTATGACAATCGTACGCGCCGGTTCGCTCCAATGTTTGCCGTCGAATACTCGCAATTCAAACTGATACCGACCGGGTTCTCTGGTTTCGAAATCAAACTGTCGTTCTTTGAGTTTCTTTGGAGCGATCTTAAACTTTTCCGGCGCTTCGATCACGCGCCACTCCCATTCAGTGATGTTGAGACCCGACGCGGTGCGGCTGTCAATGCCGTTGAGTACCGCCACCTGGCCGACGGTCAAAGTTTTATCTTTGCCAGCGACAGCAATAGGCGGCGGCGTGGCCGGCAACACTTGAAATTCAAAGATTTTTTTAGCTTCTTCGCCGCCTTCATTTTTGACCATGACTTCGAACTTATAGACGCCGGGGGTGGTGGGAATAAAATAGGTATCACTTATCCATTTGATTTTGCCAGCTTCCACTTCCTGTTTGCCGGCGCGAGGATCGGCGATGGACACCGCGGGGCCTTCGATCTGTTTCCACAGAAAGGTCAACTTGCCGCCGTCGGGGTCAGTGGCTTTAATGATCAGCCGCACGCGTCCGTCGTTAGGCTCTTCCGCCACCACCGCCCCAACGAGAGCGCTGATCGCCAGTACTACAACGACCGTACCGCAGGCGTCTCGCCTGCCTCTCGCCCATATTTTTTTCATTCGACCGTTCTCCGCAACGTTTCAACTTCAACCGAGCCGGCTGGCTCGCTGGGGATTGCAGATGCGGCGACAGCGTCAGTCGGCGACGGCAGACCCAGCAGCGTGCCCAGTTCGGTGGAGACCGTGGCGATCTCCGCGTCACTCAGTGTCGGCTCACAGACTTCGTGCGCCACGCCGCCGTGTTTTTCGCGAAATACCTGTATCTCGCGCCCGCCAGCATCGCGATTCTTCTGCTCAAACACCAACAGTTTCTTACGAGTCAACAGCAACGCTAAAATATAGCGGAATGCCAATTTCTGAGGCGTCTCTTCGCCTTCCAGCCGTTTAAAGAACTCCAGCACGTGATCCAGATTAATTTGCGACGGACGCGAGGGCGCTTCGACGCCTTCCGCAGGCGGCGCAGCAACCTTCCAGAAATAGTAAACTTCAGTGGGCCGTTGAGTTTGAAAACACGCGCCGCAATACTCCAGACGCGCGAGTCCCTCGTTTTTTTGAAGCAAAACAGAAAAAAAAGGCTGATCGCTGTTCAGCGCCATATTACAAACGCTGCAAGTCAAACTGCGCTTGGCGATTTTCCAGTCGTTATCAGCCACTACTGCATCTCCGCTCGTGACTTGATCACTTTGTCCACCAATCCGTACTTCTTAGCCTGCATAGCGCTCAGCCAGAAGTCGCGATTCGAATCGGCCTCGACTTTTTCCGCGGTAGTGCCGATCTCCACGGCTACGATCTCCGCGTATTTTTTCCGAGTGCGCAGAATCTCTTGAGCGGTGATCTCCATGTCGCTGGCTTGTCCGATCGCCGTAGTGGATGGCTGATGCAAGAGAAATCGCGAATTCGGCAACGCAAACCGCTGGCTCTTTGTGCCGCCCAGATAAATCAGCACAGCAGCCGAAGCGCACAAACCCGCGCAGACCACGCGCACCGGACACGAGATAAAGCGCAAGGTGTCATAGATGCCGAACCCGCTGTCGGCTGAACCGCCCGGCGAATTGATAAAAACAGTAATCTCGGCCTTCGGATCTTTCTGTTCAAGGTAGAGTAATCGAGCGACGACAGCGCGATACATTTTGTCGGTCACCGGCCCTTCCACCAGAATCGTTCGGCTTTCGAGCAGTCGAATCTCAATGTTTTCAGAAGTCTTCGATTCGCTCTTCGGCTTCTCTTCTTCCTCGTCCCCAACCGTAGTCTTGCTGATAAAATCGTTGGTGCTCACAATGCGACTCCTTAAAAAAAGTAAAGACGATTTGTTTTCCAAAAACTGATAAGATAGGTAACAGATTTCAACGTAAAATGCAAGCCCATTCAAGACTATAAAGACAAGACCAACGATCAGACGATGATGAGCTGGTGTTTTTTTGTTGCAATTGCAAAGATAGTGGTACATTATTACTTTTGAAGAAAAGAGAGGAGTCGTTACAAAATGAATGACATGAAGACTATTGACATCAACCCGAAGGAGTTCATAGATTTGGATCCTGCCGAGTTCTTGAGGAAGTTCGAAAAGGAACGGGAAACATTCAGCTCTTTTCGTATTCTCGTTCCAAAACTCGGATATTCCGACTTCGGTAAAATTAGAGTCAAACTAAAAGTGCCAATCTACGAAATGGAGTGGTCAGATGAGCGCAGGTAATAATCTCCCAGTGGTGAAGAAAAACTTGGATGCTAGTTTTGTATCAAAGACGATTTCTTCCGAGATTCCTCCGGTTTTGTTTAAAGAGTTCCTAGACAACCAGACCAAGGAACTGGAACTAAGGAACCGGCAACTTGAACTGGAGAAACAGAAGGATAACCATACATTCGATTGGGCAAAAAATTCACTGGATGCTCAAGTCATTGACCGAGAAAAGGATCGAATTTTTCGATTAATCAGTCGACGCAACAGCTTTGTGTTTGTAACGATCATAACAGCGTTGTTTATTGGTCTTCTCGTGTTTGCTCTGATGATGAATAAAGATCAGATCGCGCTTGAGATTATCAAGGCAGTGATCTTCATTATCACTGGTGGCGCAGGCGGATACGCAGTCGGCAGGCAACACATAAGCGCGCCATCAATATCGCACGCAGCCACAAGAGATCATTAGCGTTACAACGTAACTTATCAGCGCGAATGCCATCACAAATGGTGCTACTGGTTGTGATCGTTTGCAATCAATGCTAATGCGCATGTCTATGTCAGATCAAATTACGAACTCATCGTCGGGCCGTGCGACAGTAACCGTCGCGCAGACTGGCTGGCGCGCTGACCGCGCATTGGGCGCGTTAGTCACAACGCTCAATCGTCGTGCGGCAAAACTGCTGTTCCATGCTCGTAAAGTGCGTCTAAACGGACGGACGGCGAATGGCGCGGAACGTGTCGCGGCGGGTGATGAGTTTGAGTTTCCGGCGCCAGGCTCGCAAGTTCTTGAAAGTTTACTGAATGAG
>JAZDLP010000150.1:0-3436 GCA_043801885.1 Planctomycetota bacterium
CTTCCAGCACTACCCAGAAGATGAGCGACGAGGCGGTCTTGGCGAGTCAGGCGGCGATCTGCGTCGCCCAATTTATGAAGGATCCGAATCATGAGGCGAAACTTAAAGAATTAGAGGGAATGGATAGCTGGAAGAGATCTGGATTCATTGAAAATGGGGGCTGGGATAAAATGCCCGGTCAAAAAGAGGCTAGTCGTGGTGTGTCTCGTGCATGTGTCGCAGGGATTGAAGTTCTTATCAAGAAATAGGACAACTAATTAAAATCTCAGAGGAAGTGCGTTTTTTACGCATACAGATTGTCAGCCGAATAGTTCGGCGACATTATAAGTGGTTCCCAGAAGGAACCCAATACGATGGAGGGTTAGAGATGTCGGAAGGAACAGTGAAGTGGTTTAATGATTCAAAGGGGTTTGGTTTTATCCAGCAAGAAGGTGACAAAGATCTTTTCGTGCATCATTCCGCGATTCAGGGAGAAGGTTTCAAATCTCTGGCCGAAGGTGATAAGGTTAGCTTTGATGTTGTCGCCGGCCAAAAAGGTCCAGCTGCGGAGAATGTTCGCAAACTTTAAGACCGCATCTTCATTTTGTTTAAAAAGCCTCCTGTAATGGGGGCTTTTTTTAGTAACTAAATGTTTTCCAGGTACTTACAGACCGAGACTTTAAGGCCATAATGAGTGAGAAGTTTATCCCTACAACGATTACATATAGCACCACCATCGACGCGGCTAATTTCCGTTTCCTGTGAGAGAGATACGCCCGATGTTTCTTCATCTGTATCCATGAGACAAGGTCAATGAGATCAAGAGCCTGCCTGTGCAAGCACTGCAGACAGGTATCGCTTTTTTATGGGCAACACGGCGCTGATGAGCAGCCTAAGCTGCGACAGCGTAATAGCCGGCGCTTTTTTCCCCAACCGTATTCTCATGTGCCACAGGAAAAAATGAGCCAGCATACATGTCAACATATGGTGTCGCTACCCGGGGAACTTCCTCAATTACATGGAGTCGTTTAGCCAAAATTGACAGAATGCAGTACACCCAAACTGTGCAGGTGTAATCAAAGCAAAAAAGAAAAATCACCAGTTATTTCCGTCACTTATAAGTCCTCAGAAAGGATGCGAGAAAAGCATTGATGATTACCAGTTGTACTGAAGCTTCTGATAGCGTCACATAATCTTTAGTACATCACCATCGACTCACCCTTGTGGTATGTGGGAGCACAGGTTGGCCAGCTATTCCAGAGCGGGAATCGCATCAGTGGCCTTCCTGATATCATTTCGCTATTGCCGTATGCCCGCCAGTATCTGAAGGATGTAGATGACTTCCGCTATTCCCAGTTTGCCGTTGCCGTTCACGTCAGCGCCAGAGGAGGTGTAATCTGCCCGGATGCCGGTTAGATTCAGGCCTGAAGGGCCAGGATGGCGTCAAGCAGATTTACCGCCTTGTCGTCATTTGCATCGCCGACCGGCATGCTCCTCGCGGTGAAACGTACGGGCCAGACATACCAGATACACCTTTGCGATCAAGTACATGGTCGGGATAAAGGTGCTTACAAGTATTCCAAGAAGGCGCTCTATCGCCTGGCGTTGGCCCTGGACTTGAACTCTAACTCTTGATCTTAAATTCTTCGAGCTTGCGGTAAAGCGTGGTGCGGTCGATGCCAAGAATTTTCGCCGCTTCGCTCTTGTTGCCAACGGTGTTTTCCAAGACCCGCTCGATATATTCCCGTTCCAGCTCCCGTAAAGTGAAACCGCGCGCCAGCGCCCCCGCGAGGGGGAGTTTGCGTTGTTCGCCGGCGCGGAATTGTGGCGGCAGATCGTCGATGCCAAGGGTGGCGTTTCTGCCCAGCAAAACGGCGCGTTCAATGGTATGTTCGAGCTCGCGCACGTTGCCGGGCCAGGGGTGGCGCAACAAGAGCCCCAGCGCGTCCGGCTCGATGTCGTGGACTTCGCGCGGGGCTTTCGCGGCGAATTTTCCAATGAAATGATCGACTAGGATTGGGATGTCTTCGACTCGCTCGCGCAGCGGCGGCAAGTCGATGCGGATGACGTTAAGACGGTAGTACAGATCCTGGCGAAAGCGGCCTTCCTTCACAAAATCCTCAAGAACCCGATTGCTCGCCGACACCAGCCGGACATTTACGTGCACGCTCTTGTTGCTGCCCAGTGGCCGTACCTCGCGGTCCTCGATAACGCGCAGCAACTTGGCTTGCAGCGCTATCGACATCTCACCAATCTCGTCGAGAAAGAGTATGCCCCCTTGGGCCTCCTGAAAAAGCCCCACTCGGTCCTTGCGCGCATCTGTAAAAGCGCCGCGGACATAGCCGAATAGCTCGCTTTCCATCAGGCTCTCTGGAATGGCGGCGCAATTGACGGCGATAAACGGACCCGACGCCCGCGAGCTGACATTGTGCAGTGCGCGCGCGACCATTTCCTTGCCGGTGCCGCTCTCACCGAGGATCAACACGTTGCCGGGGAAATCGCGGATTTGGACGATGATCTCGAAAAGCTTTCTCATGCTCGGGCTGCGGCCGATGATGTTGCCAAACGGTTGGCGCTGCCTAGCTTCACTTCTCAATTGATCGATTTCGCGACGCAACAGGCGCTGCTCCAAGGCCCGTTGAACGTGGATTAACAACTCGTCGGATCGAAACGGTTTGGTGACGTAGAAAAAGGCTCCCGCCTGCATCGCTTCGACTGCGCTCTCGATGGTTCCAAAGGCGGTGATCAGCACAATCAGCGCATGGGAATCTAAAGCCTTGAGACGGCGCACCAGCTCTGTCCCTTTCATGCGCGGCATCATCAGATCAGTAATAACCAAATCGAAGGGGGTCTGTTGATATAACTCTAGCGCGGATGGGCCGTCGTTGGCGACTTTGACGTCTAAGCCTGCCTCGGCCAGCAGCTCGGTTAGGAAACGCGACATCTCACGATCGTCTTCGACGATCAAGACGCGCGGGTTGTGCGCTGAAGCGGGGTTCTCTAGCAGACTCATCATAAAGCGGCCATCGCTGGGTGGGTTGTGGATCGCTCTACCGGACCCGGCAAATCAATCACGAAACGGCAGAACTGGCCAAGCTCGCTTTCGACGCGAATATCGCCCCCATGATCTTTTATGATTCCTAAAACCACAGAGAGGCCCAAACCGCTTCCTTCGCCGATGTCCTTTGTCGTGAAAAATGGGTCAAAGACCCGGCTGAGATTTTCCTGGGGAATTCCTTCGCCGTTATCTTCGAAGTAAACACGTACCGCTGGCGGGGCGCCGCCGTCGCTGGCGCGGGGTTCGATGCGAATGTTAATCGAGCCGCCGGGCGCAAGCATGTAAATCGAGTTGGCAAACAAGTTGATGAACGCCTGTTGGAGAAGCTCGGCATCGGCCCTCATTCTCGGCAAAATTGACGGGCGATGGACTTGTACTTGAATTTTCTTGAACTCAAGC
>JAZDLP010000174.1:0-13880 GCA_043801885.1 Planctomycetota bacterium
GGGGCGGTCCCCGACCCGCCCCTATTGGCTAACGCGCACGGCTCGAATAATTGTTTGAGCAATAACCTTTAAAATTCCCGTTTGTTCCGAGAGACACTGTGATTCGCATTGGCAGCGTGCCTTACTTGAACGCCAAGGTACTCATTTACGGGCTGCAGTCCGTGACCGAAGACTACACATTGACATTCGACACGCCTGGCGCGCTGGTCGCGAAACTGCGTCGTGGCGATCTGGATATTGCATTGGTCAGTTCGATCGAATATTTTCGCAGTTCGGATTATTTGATTTTGCCAGATCTATCCATCACCGCTTATCGCGAGATGTGGAGCATTCAGCTCTTTCATCGCGTGCCGCTGGCCGCCGCGCGACGCGTGGGGCTTGATCCGGCTTCGCAGACCACTAACGCTCTGTTGCAGGTGATTTTGCGTGAAAAAATGCGGCTCGCTATCGAGCTGACGCCCTTGCAACCGGGCGAAGATCCGTTGGCGCGCGCCGATCTGGACGGCTTCGTCAAGATCGGAGATCCGTGTCTGACTTTCGCGCCACCGTCGGACTATTTCGCGTTGGATTTGGCCAATGAATGGTATCTTTTCACCAATCTGCCGTTTGTCTTTGCGTTGTGGTTGACCAGAAAAGGCGTGGACTTGAAAGGAGTCAATCAGAAACTGTTCCTGGCCAAACGCGAAGGGCTGCGCCATGTTGACGATATTGCGCGCGTCGAAGCGCCGCGTCTGAATTACGATTTCGCTCATACTAAAAACTACATCTCGCGCATCGTTCACTATGATCTTAGTCGTTGGGAACTGGGCGGGCTGAATCTGTTCCGAAAATACGCCGCTCGTCAGGGACTCATCCCCGACAGTGCGAACTTCAACTTTTACACGCGTTGAATTTCCTGTGCTTCAAGATATTTTTTTGTCGGTTTGAGGCGTAGCTTCGCTACAAGATTGCGTTATTTTTTACTTTCCAAGAGCACCTTCTGTTCCATGAATGCGTCAACCTGATTGCAAAATACGCGGAACTGCTCGTATTCGGCCACGCTTACACGTCGGTGGGTCAATTCAAACTCCTCGTCAATCGTCACTGTGTCGCCGATCTGTTTGACTTTGCGATTATATTTTCCAAACGACTTGTTGAGCTGAACTTCTTCGGGCAATGATACAACCTTCAGCGCCTGGTCCAGTTGATAAGTAATGTTTGTATTGCGTCCCCAGCAATACCAGAACTCCAACTCATGCTTACGCTTGATCTCGACAGCATAGCGCGATGACAGTTGCAGCGATTCGAAGGTCGTCGGCAACGCCTTGCATTCGCCGCTCGGCACGGTCAGCGCGGACGTTTGGAACTCGCTGTCCATCCATAGCGGACCCTGGTCGTCAGGCCCCGAGATATTCAGGCGCGGCGCGCCGTCAAGCGCGGTCAGCACTTTGCCGCCGTTGAAACGTTTGGCGGCGTAGTCTTTCATATAGCGTTCGTACTGGCCTTTGGTTTCAGTGAATTCACGATATTTCGGCGCGAATTGACCATGCCGGACGTCGCGCAGCGCCAGCGTAGCCGAACCGTCTTTTTCAACTTTGATCGTGAATCGCTGTTCAATCAAATTCTCTGGCGACTTGCTAGTAGGCGTTTTGACGAACTTTCCGCCATTGGCGTCCACTACCAGCGTCTGAGCGCCCTGGTCGCTCCAAGGCACTTCGCCCAACCGATTGAAATCGGTCGTGCCGTCAATCCAATAGTCCTGACCTTCGCAGTTGGGGATATATGCAATGCAGTGATTGAAAAGATTTGGCATTGGCAACGAATCGGCGGGAACCGCTCCTGCGTTGATAGTGCGGATCAACACCAGACTGCAGTCAATGCCCACCACGGGTAGTACCGCAGCCAGCAGCGTCGCTGTATCTTTGCAGTCGCCGTACAACGCCTGGTAGGTCTCAGACGCTTTATGCGGTTTATAGCCATTACGCCCGAATTCGATCCCCAGATAGCGAATCTTGCGAATCACGAAATCATGGATGACTCGCAGTTTGTCAGTCTGCGTTTTACAGTTCTTGGTCAGCTCCAGGATTACTTTGCGCAGCTCATCAGTGACCGTCAGTTGATCTTTTATCAAATGCCAGTACCACTGACCAACTTCTTGCCAGGATTTCATGGTAGTGACTTGAAGTTGAGCTAATTGGTCCCGCACCGGCGGCATTCCACGTTCGCGGATGATGCCCGGAGTGTTGTTCAATTCCCATTTGAGAATCTTGCGTTGAGGATCTGGCTCGGACACTTGTTCTTCCAGAGACTTGGTGTTGAATACGCGAGTCTGGATGGCAAGGTTCCTGGGATAGTCCAACACATACTGGCTTTTAACGGTGGGCAGATCGTCGCTGAGATAAAATGTATCCGCAAAATAATCTCCGTAGAGGTTATCACTCGTGTCGCGAATGGTGTATTGCAGGTCCACGAGCGAGCCGGGTTCGAGGTCCTTGAAGCGCACCTGTTTGAGATAATGTTCGTCGTAGATTCGCGTCTGGACGCCCATAGCGGCGGACGTGGATCGGTCCGAGATGTCCGCTCGCGATAGTTCGCGGCCATCGGGCGTAATCACCACCGCGCGCAGAATCTCTACTATCTGGCGCTCTGGTTCGTAATAAATGGTATATTGGTTGACTTCCTGAACTCCCGGCTGGCGCAGTGCCTTGGCAATGCGGTGAATCATACGGCTGGCGCTGCCATTTGGATTCACTCTTACGACTTCTTGATTAAGAATATTAATCGAGTTGTCGTTGGGATAAGCATCGGCCTGCGGGATGACCAGATCTTTCAGAGTCAGATCGTACGGCGCAAAGAACTGGCGATCCAGACCGCTCAACTGAGCGATATAATCCTTAATGTGCGGCGAGTTAGGTTTCAGTCGCATGACTTCCCGAAACAGTTGCAGCGCATCCGTCGCGCGTTCAGCATAGTGGTAAGCCTGCCCCAAGGCAGCGAGCAGATCGGGATTCTCAGGGGCACACTGACGCATCTCTTCCAATACTCGCGTAGCCGATACTAATTGGCCGGCCTTGCGGTACTGATTAGCCAGCTCGATAACCGCGCTGATGCTGAAAGGATTCGCGCGCAGACCAACGGTCATGAATTCAGCCGCTTCCAGTTCCTTGCCGATGGAAGTGAGGTTCTCGGCCCAGCGCCGCCGCAGTTCATTATTGCCGCCGCAGTAATTAAGCGCTCTTTGCAGAGAATCGCGGCGCAAAGTCTGCGACCCGTTTTCTAAATTAACCAGTTGCTGCCAGCCTTCGGGCAGATACGGATGTTTTTCAACGAAGGGACGCAACCAACATAACGCCTCGGCGCAGCGCAAGTCGTCCGTGGAGTTGCCTCGGCGAGATTTAGATTTCTTTCGGCCTTCGCCAGAAAACACTTTAGCCATTGCCAGACCACAGACACCGCTACGCTCGACACCGAACCTGCGATATGCCTGGCGTGCGTAATCTTCGGCGATCACATTCAGATCACTCTCGATTGCCAGGCAAGCCAGTTGTTCCAGCGCCGCGGGCAGATCCGGATGCGTCCGGCGCGCAACTTCGAGCGCTTGCCGAGCTTCGTTATGATCGTCTGAGACGACCGCCAGAGCCAGACGCAAATGTGGACTGTTCGGCGCAAGTTCGATAGCTTTGGCCACCTGTTTTGGCGCGACGCGATCTTCTTTGTTGCCGACTTTACTCGCATCCAGCAACCACCCATTCGCCAGCCACAAGGAGATATTTTGCGAGTCATGTTTAAGCTGCGCTTCGAGCAGACTGCGCAAGCCGAGATCCATCGGCGGCTGTTCCCCTTCAGGTGGACGTTTTCGATCTTTCTTATCGGCCTGATAAGCAGCCAGCGCGGATGCGGAATGATCAACTCGCAATCCGGACAGCGGTCCGCCACCGGGCTGGCAAAGCCGCAGCGCAAAGCCCCATTCCGTATTCTCGATTATCGCAGTCTTGACCAGAATTTGATTCCAGCCTCGATGCAAGTAAACCGGCGTTGCCAATTTATCAGCGCCAAAGTCATGATACGCGCTGACATTGCCGACTGGTTCATCGTTGACCGATACCGTCAGCGCGCCGGCGCAACTCGCGCGCAGCACCGCCCAGCCGGAGGTATCAGCTTGAACAAAAGTAACCGCATACGCCAGAACGTGAATGCGCGGTTCGAAAAGTTCGGCCAAGTTGATCTTTCCATCATCAGGCCGAGCGTGCGGTCGAAACCAACAAACACTGCGATTGCGGCCCTCGATCATCTTCTCAAAATCAATAAACTTCTCTGGTTCGCGCGCAATCATGAAGCCGGCGCCGTCGCGATTATCCAACGGGCCGACCAACGCCCAATGAGTCAGATATTGCAACGGCTTCAAAACTTCAGCCACTGCATCAAACTGTCCGATATGCATCAGCCACTTGCCGCGCGTTATGCGAACCAAGTCGCGCAGATGCGGGCGCATCTTGACGTCTTCGGACGATTGATGAGCGAGTTTTAAGAACGGCTTCGGATCGGCGCAATACGGCAAGATACGCCAGATTTGATCAAGGTAAATTTCTGCCCACGGACTATTCTTCCCATCGCTGACGGCTCTGCACAAATACCCCAAAGATTTTTGATAGTCGTTCTCGCCGAGCGCTAAGAGACTCAGTCCATAAAGCGCGGGATGTTCATGATGGATCTTCTCCGCCGTTGTAAATGATTCGAGCGCCGCGTTAAGGTTGCCGGAGTAAAATTCGCGTAAACCTCGAGCCAGGTCTTGCGATGGAACGCGGTCGCCCAACTCGCGCCAAGATGCGGCGCGGTCAAAATCCGCGTCAGAACCGGCAATAGCGAACGAAGCCAATCCCAAAAGAAAAGCGTTGAGAATATAATGTAATTTTGACACTGGTTCAAATATGTCCGATGCTGGGCAACAATTTCCGAACACAGCAATTATCCGAGCCGCGTGCGTTAGCAATCGGTTCAGCGAACCGATTCCTAACGGTCGCGGCTCGGCTTAACAGTAACTCTCTACAGCGAACGGTTACCAAGATTTTAATGATTGGGTTGCAAGCGAGACGTCTGCGTTACGGCGTTTTAGGCGCAGGAGGCAACTTAGGGCTTTCCTTCTTCGGTGTTGGCGCCGGCGCCGCCGTCGTAGCTGCCACCCGATCCAATTCCTTCTGCGCCAGCTCCTTCATGTGCGGAAAGTTATCAACAATCAACTTCCAATGCCGCGCGGCTTTAAGGGCCGCATCGCTGGGTTCGACATCTTTCAGCCTATCGTAACAGACGCCGGCCCAGTAATGCGCTTGAGCCACATATCTATCGTTGTTGAAGAACTGCGCCACAACGTTGAGGAATGACCAGCGCGCATTGGCGTAGGCTTCATTGGCCTGAATCTTCATACTTTTGGCATCGTAATCTTCCGCCTGTTGCAAATTGGCGCGCCCTTGCACAAAATAAGCGCCGGGCAATAGCAGCAACTGCTTGGCATCGCCTTCTTTCCTGTATTTATTGATAATACTCTCAGATTCACTCTTAGCCGTCACATAGTCTTTCATGGCCAACAGCGTTCTTAACAAGCCATCCACAGCCTCGCCCTGCAACGCGGGATAGTCGAAGCAGCGAGTACGCGCGGTGAGCCACTTATCCTTTACATCTTGCCATTGAGTCTTACCCTTCTCCGCGCACTTTTCCGCAACGCGAGCGTCCGTCAGAGCCAGCATGGCCGAAGCGCGTTTGCCAGCCTCGCGGTAGTTGAATGCTTTAAATATCTCGTCGCCATAATCTTTAATGCGCTTTTCAGCGTCTTTCAGCGCCGCATTCGCCTCGTCATATTTTTCCTCTTCCAACAAGCACACCGGCAATTTGACCAGAATGTCCGGCAAGAATCGCGATTTGTCGTTGGCCTCCAACGCCTTTTTATAGTAAACAGATGGCGGAGCATACTTCGCGCCAGATTTGCCGGTAGCGCCTTTGAAATCATCATTAGCATACAGCGCATTGCCTGCGCCGTAATTACAATACTCCTGAGCCCATTTCTGCTGGGACATGGCGTCCAAAGCCTTTAGGAAGTGCCACGCCGCCAGACGATACCTGCCCTGTTCCATTCGCTCCAGAGCCACCGCATAATTTGAATCGCTGCCTGCGCGACTAATATCCTTAACCAAATAAGCCGGCACTTTAATTTCAACGCCCTTCTTACCTTTGACCTCGATATAGTTATCCTGCGTGATCTTAGTCGGCGGCACTGTTTGGCCATCCGTACGCGTGATCACATCCAGCTCATCTCCTCCTCCCGCCGGATTAGGGGCCTCGCTTGCAGATACACTTAAACCGATACAGGCTACAAGACTAACAAGCAAACCTCGCAAATATTTATTCATATTGTGTTCTCCAGTGATCACCATTCCGTTTAAGATCTCGTGCTCCAAAGGAGCCGCGATTGTATTTGTTTAACGAGTAAAACATCCTCACGCTCGCAGTATATACTCTGCGCAGATGAAAAACCAGCTTTTTATCTGGAAAAAATGTAACCGTTCACCACGAAGGCACAAAGACACAAAGATGAACAGATTTGAAAAGTAGTTATTGAGATCGTGAAGTTGGGGCAAGAAGCTCTGAGAAAACCGTTGAATAATACGAGATGCGGACTTATGTTCTGTGAGCATGTCTAATCTTGTACATGCCTTGATTTGGGTTTCTGAAGAACACTAAATCAGTCAATTCATAGACCAACGGAATTTTCACGCCATGCGCCGATTACTTATTAGTCTCGTCTTCCTTGTTTTCGTTATCTTCGGGGCGTCGAATACGATTCCAGCTCAAGACCTCAATCCGCCGGTTACGTCGTCGGATAACGCTCCGCCGCTGCGCATCCTGGGCCGTGATGTAGATGAATGGATCGCGCATTTGAAGCAGACCGAACAGGCCGAAGAACGCAAACTGGCAATGTTCTGCCTGGCGGAATTTGGTCCGACCGCCGTGGCCGCTGTGCCGGAGTTGCTGGCCGTCAGCAAGGATGAATTGCAGCCGGAGAATCAGCGTTGGGCTGCGTGGACTCTGGGCGCCATTGGTTCGGCCGCAAAATCAGCGTTGCCGCATCTATTGGCGCAATTGAACAACTCCGCGCTGCCCTCGCCTTATCGCGTCGCCGCCTGTGGAGCTCTGCCGCAGATTGATCCGAAAGATGCTCGTGTGCGCAAAGCGGTGTTGGCCGCTATGCGTGATCGCAACGCCGATGTGCGCGCGGAAGCCATCACCGCCACTGTCATACTCGCGCCACTCGACTCCGTCGTGGTCGCGGCACTATCCAAAGCGCTGCTGATTGCCGAAGACGCGCAAGCCGCGGCGACCGCGTTGCTGTGCATCGGCGACGTCGGTATCGAAATTATGGTCAAGTCGTTGGAACGCGGCGGCAACGCCACTCGCGCCACCATCGCCGAAGCGATCGGCTGCCTGGGCCGCGACGCTATCGGGACATTGCCTGCGCTGCTGCGTTCATTGAAACGCGAACGTGATCCTAAAGTTTGTCTGACCATGATACTAGCCGTCGCGCGCATTGGGCCGAAAGATCCGACGACACTGTTGGCGCTGGTCGAACGACTAATACTGGAAGAACCCCGCTCGGAAGGCAAGCGCGACGAGGAACTCTTCGCTCTCTCGACACGCGTGCTGACGGCTGCTGGTCAGGCGGCGTTGCCAGCGCTGGAAAACGCGCTACGCGCTCGCGCTGTTCACGCACGACTGGTCGCGGTGAATGTGTTAAGCAAATTGCCGGCCTCAGTCGAAATCATTCAAAATCTGGTCGCGCGCGCGCAAGACCAGAATGTTGTGGTGCAACTGGCCGCGCTCAAGGCATTGGATGCTTACGGCCCTGCCGCCGCGCAGGCGCGTGAAGCTCTCTCGATTATCGCCAAGAACGAAGTAGTGGATGTCAACGTCAAACACGCGGCGCAATTAGCCGCGCTGAACGTGGCACGCCAGCCCGGTTCGCCACGCTATAAAACCACATTGGAGGCCAAAACGAACGAAGAATTGCTGACGCGGTTGCGTGACCGCGCGCCGGCGACGCGGCAGGAAGCAGCCGAAGCGTTGCGCAATCGCATAGACGACACAGGCGCTGTAGCCACCGCGCTGATTGATGCTTTGGACGACTTGGATGAACATGTACGCATCGCTGCCACGCGCAGTTTGGTGCGCTTTGGCAAGTTTTCGCGTGTTGCGCTGCCGAAATTGAGCGAGTGGTTGGAGTCGGAGTGTCAGGCGCTGCGCCAGGCGGCGCTGATCGCGCTGACCGGCATGGGTCCTGACGCTCGACCAGCGCTGCCGATGATCGTAGCCGCGGCCATTTCCCCGTCGGTGGAAAACGATGTTGAGTTGCGGAAGTTTCTGGCCATCGTGCTGCGCGCCATCGGTCCGGACGCGGCTACGCCGCTGTTGGCCGAACTGAAAAGCGACGATCCAAAAGTGCGCGTCCGCGCCGCTCGCGCGCTGGGTTCGATGCAGATTGTCGCGGCTCCGGCGGTCCCCGAGTTGATTGAATTATGCCAGAGCACAGTGGATACCGATGCGCAAGCGGGTTTTGCGGCGCTGGCGGATATGGGGCCGTTCGTCTACCCGCTGGTGGGCGAGCATCTGGTACGCACCATTCGCGGCGATCTATTCGCCGAACGGCGCAAGTGGGCAGCTTGGGCTGCGGGCGAGATCAAAGCGCCCGCTACAGGCGACAGATTTAAACTCATAGATGCTCTGCTGCTGGCGCTACTGGACGAAGAAGAAGGTGTTTGCCGCGGCGCGCATAGCTCGCTGGTGCGTATCGGCGAACCAGCCCTGCCAAAATTGCGCGATATGCTGAAATTAGGAGAAGGCGAGGCGCCTTACTGGGCTGTGCGCGTCATGGCACGCATGAAAGCCGATCCGCAGGATGTGATCCCACGTCTGATTGAATTGACGCAGCCCGGCAAGCGACCCGTCGAACGCGGTACGGCGATTGAACTGTTAGGCGAATACGCGCCCAACCATCCTGAGATGATTCCAATGTTGCTGCGAGCGTTGGGTGATCGCGAAGATTATGTCGCACGCCTGGCGATCAGTTCATTGGCGCTGTTCGGTGAACAAGTGACGAATCAGCTAAAGTTACTCTTAAAGTCGCGCAATTCACTACTACGCCAACGCGCTTTAGAAGCTCTCGCCGCCGTGCGCGCCAAGCTGGAACAATGAACAGTGAACAATGAAGTTGAAAATTCAACGGATTGAGTAGAATCATCGTATGAAATATATTGATGAACCGATGCGAAAATATTTTGAAGAAGCCGCTTCTGGGAGTGAAACGCCTGGCGGCGGCAGTATCGCCGGCATCGGGGGCGCTCTGGCCGCGGCGATGATGAGCATGGTTTGCAACTTCACAGTCGGCAAGAAAAAATATGCCGATGTGGAAGCGGAGATCATCCCCATGCTCGACGCAGCCACCGCGCATCTCAATAACATGCTTCATCTCGCAGTGGCGGATACCAAGGGATTTGAAGTCGTCGCTCGGGCTTACGGCATGCCCAAGGAAACCGAACTGGAGAAACAGTCTCGCGCCCAGGCGATTCAGGAGGGTTGCAAGGTTGCGCTCGACGCGCCGGAACAGATATTCGATACAGCGCTGGCTATTCTCCGCAGCCTCAGACGGCTTGTCGAGATCGGCAATAAAAATCTGATCAGCGACGTGGGCGTCTCCGCGATCATGGCTTTGGCCGCGGCCGAATCTGCGGCGATGAATGTAAAAATTAATCTGAAATTTATCAAAGATGAAGCCTTCAACGCTGCGAAGCACAAAAAAATTGATGCTGGGCTTGCGGAAGCTAAAGCAATTGAATCTGAAGTCAAGGTCAAGGTTTGGGCGATCATTCGGTAGAGCGGTTCGTTTGTACCGCAGGCGTCCCGCCTGCCGCCAGTGGACAAGACCATTGACATTAACTAAACTGGACTCAATAATGCGATAGACTCAAGAGAAAGAAAGGTTTAGGCGCTATGGAATCTAATCCGAATTCAGACGACAAGCCGCGCGGCAAAGCTACGCGAGTTGAGATATTTGATACGACTCTCCGCGACGGAGCGCAGAGTGAACACATTGCTTATTCGCTGACGGACAAGCTGGAATTGGCGCGCGAATTGGATGAATTGGGAGTGGATTATATTGAAGGCGGCTGGCCCGGTAGCAATCCCAAAGACATGGACTTTTTTGATCAAGCTTGCAAAAAAAAGTGGCAATATGCGCGCATCACGGCCTTCGGATCGACGCGCCATATCAAGAATGCGCCGTCTGCCGATCCCAATTTACGAGCGCTGATAGCTAGCCGGGCGCCAGTGCTGATCATTTTTGGCAAGAGCTGGGATTTTCATGTTGCCAATGCGCTGCGCGTCTCGCTGGAAGATAATCTGGCGATGATCGAAAGCAGCGTGAAGTATCTACGGAAGCATTGCGTCGAGATGTTGTATGACGCGGAGCATTTCTTCGATGGGTACAAACACAATCCTTGCTATGCGATGAAGACGCTGCATGCCGCGGCAGATGCCGGAGCCAAAACGCTGACGCTGTGCGATACCAACGGCGGTACGCTATGTGACGAAGTCAAGGAGATCGTAACTACAGTCGTCAAAGAGTTTCCGAATCTGCGCATCGGCATTCACCCGCACAACGACGCGGCGGTGGCCGTCAGCAATGCGCTGGCAGCCGTGCAAGCCGGCGCGCGACATGTGCAGGGCACGATCAACGGTTTTGGCGAACGTTGCGGCAATGTGGATTTGGTGGCAGTGATCGCCAATCTGCAGATTAAGTTGGGCTACGACTGTCTGCGTGGCCGTGATAGTTTGGCGAAACTAACTGAAGTCAGCCGGCACGTCTACGAAATCGGCAACTTGGCATTGCGCGATAACCAGCCTTTCGTAGGCCGTAGCGCCTTCGCTCATAAAGGCGGCATTCATGTCAGCGCCGTCGCACGCGCCACCGCAACGTATGAGCATATACCGCCCGAGATCGTCGGCAATACTCGTCGAATATTGATCAGCGAATTATCCGGACGCAGCAATATCATCGCTCGAGCCGGCCATAAGTTCAACCTGAAGGATCGTCCCGATGATTTGAAGAAGGTTCTTAATCGAGTCATGGAATTGGAGCACCAGGGTTACGTGTTCGAAGCGGCTGACGCCAGCTTTGAACTGCTGGTTCGCAAGACGCTGAATATGCACAAGCCTTTCTTCAATCTGCTCGGTTTCCGTATGCAGATTGACGTCAACGAGAAGGGCGAAAATGTGACTGAGGCGACAGTCAAGATCAAAGTGGGCGAACAGATCGAGCATACCGCCGCGGAAGGCAACGGCCCCGTCAACGCTCTGGACAGCGCCTTGCGCAAGGCGCTCGAAAAATTCTATCACGAACTAAAAGAGGTCTCACTGATTGATTATAAAGTCCGCGTGGTCAACCCAAAGGATGCCACGCGAGCCGTAGTGCTGGTTACGATCGTTTCATCGGATCACAAGAACCAGTGGACAACAGTGGGCGCTAGCCAGAATATTATTCAGGCTAGTTATCTGGCGCTGGTGGATAGCGTGGAGTATAAACTGTACCAGACTCATGACGACGCGTGAAGTATTGTGATATATTTCTAATAAAGGAGCTGTTGTATGAAATTTTTTGTTATGGTCGACATGGAAGGCATTAGCGGCATTGTCAAGAGCACCCAGATACGTTCCGGCGAAGTGGAATACGCTCGCGCTCGCCAGTATCTGTGCCAGGATGTGAACGCCTGCGTGGACGGACTATTTGCCGGTGGCGCCACCGCAGTGGTAGTGCGCGACACTCATTCCACCGGCTTTAATTTCATCTTCGATATGCTTGATCCACGAGCTGAGTATCTCCAAGGTAATGGAGGCAGACCGCGCATGCCGGATATTGCGCATATGGACGGACTGGTTCTTTTAGGCTATCACGCCATGGCAGGCACCGACGACGCTGTGCTTGAACATACTATGAGTTCCAAGACTTGGCAGAATTTCTGGCTTAATGATAAACTGGCTGGGGAAATCGCTATTGACGCGGGCATTGCCGGGGACGCAGGCGTACCCACCATCCTCGTAACTGGCTGCGACAAAACTTGTCATGAAGCGCGCCAATTTATCCCCGACGTGATTACCGCGTCGGTGAAAACCGGGTTCGGATGCGAATACGCTCGTTTGCTGCCCCTGCCGCGGGCTCAAGCTCTTATTCGGCAGAAGGCAACCGAGGCAGTGCGAGCCTGCCGCACTATCAAGCCTCTTATATTCAAACCGCCCGTGCGCATGCGCCTGGAACTTGTGGAGCGAGGCCAAGCGCCGGATTTCGGCAACAAACCGTACTTCAAGAAACTCGATAGTCGTACTTATGAGGTGCAGGGCGCGAGCGTAAGCGAAGCGATGGAGCGGCTGTAAGCGACGATTACAATAAATTAAACTCGCTCTTCCCACTTTGGCATGTTCTCTTGCGCTAAGCGGACGATCTCTCGCGCCAGATAAGCCCTATCATCTATGAAGAACTGTGGCAGGTATTTCTTGAGGAGCGCGTCTGCGCCCCCCTTCTGGTATGCTTTCCACATACCGTTAATATAGACGTCAATGTAACGCCGCACCATTTCACGATCATGTTCGGCCATGCGTTCCGGGTCATTTAAGTCGGCGCAGAGCTGATCGAAATGGTGATGAAACTGTTGTAGTGTCTCTCCCTCAATCGGTTCAGGCCGGCCGATCTCTGCAATCTGGAACGGGATGATCTGGTAGTCGCCGACGCCCTTTCGAGTCATTTCCACTTCCAAGACGAACGACTGTGTGGTCCACGAGCCGCCACTCTTCATATAATCGCTGATTCGGAAACAACAGTTGCCGAGGCTGTAGGCGATGAGGCACTGACCGTGCCGTTCGATGCCCTGTGGCACGTGGGGATGACCTTCGATGATGAGATCAACACCCAAGCTGGCCAGTCGCCGAGTGTAATCCATACGGTGGCGCGAAGGGAAATCGAGGAATTCGAGGTCGGCGTGAAGCGCCACTACGAGCACGTCCACTTGCGCTCGCGCCGCACGCACGTCAGCCTCCATTTCAGGCATCAGGTTGTAGGCCGGACCGGGATAGCGGTGGCCGAAAAGCTGTGGGCAATTTTCCGCGTACGCTAGAAAACCCACGCGCAGACCGCTGCGTTCGATCATCCGAAGACTTCGAGCCTCGTCCGGATCCGCGCCACCGCCGACCGTGAGGATGCCTCGCTGTTCCACCAGACGTTTGGTGTCCAGAAGACCCTGCGGCCCCAAGTCCAGAATATGATTGTTGGCCAGCCAAACGATGTGAAAACCTGCCGCTTTCAGAGCGTCAGCGGTCGCCTCCGGCGTCCATAGCGCCTTTGGCTTTGTCGCTGGATCAAATGCGGTTCCAGTAGGAACGATCACGCATTCCAAGTTGCCGGCCAGAATGTCTGCTCCCAACACGCCACGCAACCCTTCCAAGAAATAGGCAGGGAGATGCCGACCCTCCGGATCCGTGGGACATATATCGCCCACCACTTGCATACGCACTGTAGTCATGATACGGCTCCTTTTGTCTATTATCGCAAACTACCTTCGTGCGTAACCGTGTAGCGAAGCTACGCCTCAAACCGACAAGTGAGACTATCTTGAAGCACAGGAAATTCAATCTGGTTTATACTCCGCGTGGGAGAAATTTCGTAACCGTGTAGTCTATGTTCACCTTATTAACCGCGAATACACGCGAATAGACGCTAATATTTTTTTCTTCTGTGATTCGCGTTCATTCGCGTTTATTAGCGGTTTATTGCTTGAAGGGACTGAACGGTTACGAAAACACGGCCAAAGTAG
>JAZDLP010000201.1:0-10163 GCA_043801885.1 Planctomycetota bacterium
TGGAGATATTCGCGTTTTGATCGATTACGAAACAGAAACTAACTAAATAGTTTAATATAGAATTATCGTCCAAAAAGTAAAAAAATCGCAGTGAATTTTTAAAACAAACTGATTTGTTTCGGAGGTTGGTATGATCGGCACTGGCACGGTTCCTCTGGCGATGATTACCAGAAGCGGTAACATAGACAATTTTCATCGCGGAGCTGTGGTCGTGTGCGACCGCGATGATCGCGTCTTGTATTCGGCCGGCGACCCGGATTTTATTGCATGCATGCGTTCCTCCTGCAAAATCATACAAGCAATCCCTGTGATCGAGTGCGGGGCGGCCGATGCGTACGGATTCGATGACGTCGAAGTGGCGCTGATATGCGCGTCGCATCCCGGTGGCGAGCAACAGATTGCCGGCGTCCGCTCCATGTTGAACAAAGCGAGTGTGCCGGAATCGGCGCTTAAGTCTGGTTTGGGCATCAACGACAATTGCTCCGGCAAGCACACAGGAATGCTGGCCGCCATTCAGTTTTTCGGCGAGGTGATCGACAGCTACCTCGACCGGTCACATCCGCACCAACAGAGAATACTCGATTGCTTCTGTGATCTTGCCGGCATACGGTCCGCAAGCGTTGGGATCGCCACTGACGGCTGTGGCGCTCCGATCTTTTTCACGCCGATCCGCGCGGCAGCAAAGGCGTTCGCGAAGATAGCCACACCGGATTCGTTCCAGCCGGGACCGAGACGCGAAGCTGTTGAGCGGATCGCCAGAGCTATATGCGCTCATTCCGAAATGACCGGAGAACCGAACCACCGCGAGATGCTCGGTGGCCGTGACATCGTCCTCACTAAGGCCGGCGGCTCCGGCTACCTCGCCGCAGGTGTGCTTGGCAAGGGCATCGGTGCGGCTGTCAAGATCGAGGACGGCACGGGAACGCCGGTGCGCCCCGTGCTATTCGAAGCTCTGCGCCGTGCGAACGCAATCTCGGAAGAGGATGCTTGTGCTTTGATCCGTAACGTTACTCCAAAAATCCTCAACCGCGCTGGTTTGGAGATCGGTCGCTTCGAATTGCTTTTCTGACTTTCAATACTACACTGTTGCCAAAATTCCAAGTAGGATTTGTTTTATGGTGAAACATTCATCGGCAATAATCGCGCGACTGACGCTCTGTTTTTTCATGCTCTGCATCTGCGGCTGTGAGGAAAGAACCAGCGTGGATCCGCGCGAGCGCGCTGAATTACAGAGAATCTTCGATGAAGCGCGCAAACTGGATGAACTGGGGCGCTATCACGAAGCTCTGGTGCGATACGAGACTATTCTGGCGCGTCGTCCGGAGTACATATCTACGAGACTGAACGCCGCTATGTCCGCTTACGACTCTGGTCAGTACCAAAAAGCCAACGATCATTTTGAAATTCTGCACAAATTTGGTCCGGGCGACTGGTTTGTGATTCGCAAATTGATTCAATGCAACGAACGACTCGGCAAATCCGAAGTCGTGGACGCTTATCGCAAGAAACTTGAAGCGTTGCGTCAGCAGAAAGATGGCAGTTTAGTACTGAAACGTTATGAGGGACTGACGCGCGACTTCATTCCCGTAGGTTCCATGCACTTGATCGGTTATGAATTCTTTGAGCCAAAAAAACATGGCCGATTGTGGCACTTCAAATTGGAAGACAAAAATAAAAAAAACGTCAGCGCGTTTCTGGTGCAGGCTACGCCATATCACGATAATTCCGGCAAACGGATGTTCAGTCTGACCGAAGTCAGCTTCGGCTGGTTGCGGGTGTGGCATGTCGGCCCTGAAAGCCGCGACTATAAATGGAGCCGGGATTTCGTGCTCGAAAGCCTGCAACGCAAGCGATCACCGCTGGTGACACGTCCGTTGCCGCATGAGTACGAAGCTCTGGCCATGCCGACCGCCTCTGGATCGAGCGACAAAGACCCGATTGAAAAACAGCCCGGCGCTGAAGACACGGAACGTCCGTAAGCGTGAACATCTGAGAGCGCCGCGCCCCAGTGATCAGAAGTCATCACTCCTGTTGCCGCTTCAGTAGATCCGGACGTTGCTGTTCTGTTTTGCGCCGAGCCTGTTTCTTTCGCCACGTAATGATCTGCGCATGATTGCCGGACATCAAAACTTCAGGAACTATTCGGCCTTCAAACATCGCCGACCGCGTATACTGCGGATACTCCAGCAGCCCTTCGTTTGCCGGCGCAAACGACTCGCTTTGCGCAGACTTGTCATCTCCCAACACTCCCGGCAGCAGCCGCGCCACCGCGTCCAGCGCCACCAGCGCCGGAAGTTCTCCGCCGGTCAAGATATAATCACCAATGGAGATCAACTCCGGCTGCAAAATCTCCACAATCCGTTCATCGTAGCCTTCGTAGTGTCCGGCTAGAAAAATTAACCGTGACGCCTGCGCCAGTTCGCAGGCAAAGGCCTGATTAAACACTCGTCCACGGGGACACATCAAAAGCAAGCGACCGGGGTCTTCGGTCATTTGAGCGCGGATCGTCCGCACCGCCTTAACCATCGGTTCAACTTTTATCACCATCCCCGGCCCACCACCATAAGGACGGTCATCCACACTCCTGTGACGGTCAGTAGTGAAATCGCGCAGATTGGTTACCACCACCTGTAACTTGCGCTTCTCTTGCGCAATCCGCAGAATTGACTCACTCAGCGCCCCCTCAAACATTCTGGGGAAGATCGTTATGATATCAACACGCATCTCAGGCGCTAATTTTCGTTGGCGCGGTTTTTTTAGCTTTCTTCACCTTGGGTTTCAGCGGTGGCGCGAATGGCATTCCGGACGCTTTTAGCAAGACGCCCAATCCCTCCGTGGGCTGCGCGCCCACGCTAATCCAGTACTTTACGCGATCAAGATTGACCGCAAAACGCTTGGCGACATCTTTTTCGCGCGGATCGTACTGGCCTAACTTTTCCAAGTAAGCGCCTTGTCGCTTAACACGCGCATCCATGACCACGACTCTGAAAAAAGACCGATTACGACGTCCTAATTTTTGCATGCGAATTTTAACCACAGTATGTTTTGTCTCCTTTTCCTTATTCTCTGTCGCGACCCAGTCGTCGTACTCAACGACAATTGCCTAAACTTTGTATACTATACTCTACGTGGGTGAAAAACCAGCTTTTTACCTAATAGTTGTGTTTTAGGGCTAAAGACCAACCATACACCGATCCGGCGTTGTTGGTTGAGGCGTTAGTGCCGCTGAACGGTTTTTGCTTAATCGGCGGCGACGATTACCATCCCGATGCATACGGCGGCCATCCACAGACCGAGAATCTGCTGCCTTCGCGACGACATCATTTTGATCTGGGGCTGGCGAAACAGATTCTCGAAAAATCGCGCATGCCAGTGCTGGGTATCTGTTGCGGACACCAACTTATCAGCATCGCCTCTGGCGGCATGTAGTGAAGCTGGCGCCCGACAGTCGTATCGCGCGGATCATCGGCGCTCAGACCGCGCGGACTAATTCTTGCCATCATCAAGCCGTGCAGCTTGCGCGCGTCGGTCAGGGATTGATCGCTACTGCCTGGGCATCAGACGGCATAATCGAAGCTATCGAATCGGCGACACAAGCGCGCTTCATCTTGGGTGTGCAATGGCATCCCGAGCGGCAGATAGTGATTACTCTACCGAATATATTTCCATCCCCTCTTCTATGAATTTTTCAATCTTTTCTATAATCTCTCTTTCAACCATGTAAATAGCTCCTTGAGATTTTTAAAATTATTCTCAGTAAATTCTTTGGTGCACTTTTTATAAAAATCGTTCTGTTCCTCTGGGTATCTGGATTCAAAATAGAATTCCATAAATCTTGCAAGGGTTTTCTTTGTTTCCCGAGGAATTGCAAAAGCAACCTTATCCGCCAATAAAGGCAGCGAATTATTTTTATAAACGATCTCCTTGAAAAGTTGCGCACTATGGAGGAATAGTAACATCATATATCCATGCCGTCAAACGAGCGTGTCGGAATAGATTGATGATTGAAATTATGGCTCATGTCATTCGTGGTTAATAATGGTGAAAATAGGCTGAACGATTACACTTTTAGAAATCCGGGGCCGTCGAAGGCGGAGCTTTGGACGGCTTGGGCAAGTTGGTCTAAAAAGCGTTTTGCGTACTCGCGTTTTTATTCAACACTTCCGCGCTGACGAAGAGCAGTAGGTGTTTCTCCTTGATCTTTGGATCGCGATTGTTCATCACGGCGGCCAATGCCCACTTACCGGCCGGCACAACCACTTGAGTCTTGACACAATTAGTATCGACTGAGAGCAAGTCAAACTCCGCGCGAATTATGTATTGGCCGCCAAGCAACGACTTGGCATCCTGCTGATCGCCGATCACCACGCCTTTCTCGTCTTTGATTTGCGTTGAGGACGCTTTAAGTGGAGCGACGACCGCGGCGGAGGGAGTAGCCAGCCCTAAGCTCTGTAATCGCTTGACGACGTTCGCATTCTGCATGAAGGAGATGTTTAGTTCCACGAAATTGCTGTCGCTGGACAGCGTGGGACGGACGTCGAAAACGCTGCCATCCAAGATAGCGGACACCGAGGGATCATAATTGTTACCCACAATATCGTAATCCCACACATAGGCGATCTCCCGGCCTGAGACCGAATGCACACGTTGCATGCAGTTGCAAACCAACCGTGAGCTGGCTAGTATCGTGCCTGCGCGCAACACTTTCTCCAAACACTCTTCGTCAAAGTATGTCGCCTCCGGTGCCTCCGCAGCCGAAACGAGGAACGCTTTGACGGCGATCTGCGGCTTGACCATGTTGCGTATATTGCGAATAATCTCGCCGATCAACTCGTGAACCTTCGGTCGCTGGTTCACTATCAGGTATCCGAAGGATTCTTCGAGGCTAGTCTCCATGGGGGCAAACTCAAGCGGCAAGAGTCTGGTTTTGATTACGTCGACCAGATCGGAAGAGGTTAATGTGGGCTGATGATGCGCGGGCATAAATGAGTTCGCGAGTGACTGATCAGTATTTATCCGCAAACCACGCATCGTGAGAAAGGGCGCGGGGTAGTCAGTAATGCTGTTGACGATATCGCGCGCGTCATAGACGCGTAGTTCGATCTCGTCGCGATCTTTTTTCTCCTCGGCCAGAATCATCGTTGCTATAATTGCCAGAATACTTAGTGCTATCAATCTGATATGCATGTGTCTCATCTCCAAGTGTTACCCTATTTAGCCTCGGCTTGCGCCGGCATAGCGATCTTCGCGTTGACAAACAGCAGCAAGAATCGGTCTTTGGCATCGTTTGTATTGAGCATAGTTCCAGCGAGCACCCACTTGCCGATTGGAATGGCCACCTGCGTTCGCACTGAGCGGACATCAAGAGACGGCGTCTCGATGGGAAAGCGGACTGCATCCTTTCCGCCGCCGGCCATGACGATAGGACTGGCCAACGTCAGGCTGCGTGTCTCGTTCAAATTTACGTTGAGATTTAATGTGAACTGCAGGTCCAACTGTATGACTTTTCTGTCGGCTGATAAAGTCGGACGCACATCGAAGACATAACCTTCCAATCCGGTGACGACTAGGGGGTTATAAACTAAACCATCAATGTCCATGTCCCGGATATAATTGAATTCTTTGCCACTGATCACATGAACTCGTTGAGTGTTGTAGCAAATGATGCGCGGGCTGGCCAGGGCTCCAGCGGCGCCCTGCGGGCCTAACGCTTTGGCTAAGGCAGTCGCATCTAAGTAAGTTTCCTTTGGCAGTTCCGAGGCGGCGATCAGCAACCCACTAACGACAATCTGTGGCTTAAAAAAAGCGTGAAAGTTTGTGAGTAATTGGGCGATCAACGCGTGGACTTTGGACGTCTGCATAACCATCAACAAGCCACCCCGCTCTTCTATACTAGTTCCCATCTTCGGGTCCCAAGTTTCCGGTCTGATCCGGGTTCGAATCATATCTGCGACGTTGGTCAGCGTCAGTTTCACCCCAAGGGTCGGTATGTCCGCCTGCAGCAGACTCGAATTAACATTCTGCAGCGATATATTTGGGCCGGGATAATCCTGGATGTCGTATGTCAGCATGCTGACGTCGTAGAAACGCAGCTCAATTTTTTGAGCGGGTTTTGCCTCTTCCGCCCAAGCGCTCAGCGCGACGATGACCGATAAAATCAATGAAATTTTTCGAGTAAGCATGCCGATCTCCTTTATATGCCATTAATCCTTCAATTCTTTGTATAGCATAAATTTTTTTGATGATTTTTTTAGTAAAAGCTATTTCTCTCCGTCTCTCCGTCCCCCTCTTCTCACACCGAGTATGTTCAGCTTTCCTTCTTCTCCGTTTGTGCTTTTGCGGCAGCCCACCAAGCAAGCCAGCGTTCCGGATACGGGCCGTACTTCTTGCCCGAAACGGCGCACAAGAAAATCGTCGCTTTTTGTTTCAGTTGAGCTGATCCCAAGGCCGCGATATAGACCGGCGCCAAGCGCAGTTCGGGTTGACGTTGAGCAATAGCGTTGAATACTTCAGCGCTCACTCTCGGATCAGTAACTGCGGCGGCAAGATTCCAGAGAATGCGTCCGCCTTTGTCGGCCGACATATCCGCTAATTTTGCCGCAGCGTTACCAGCTTTCTTTGGGAAACGCAATTCGCGCAGCAGTTGCGCCAGTTGCTGCTCTTGTTCGCGTTCTTCTTTCGAGAGGCGCTGCTGTCGGCGATATTTGGCCAGGCATTGTTGCACACACGCATCCTTGATCAGTTCGTCGCCATCAAATTGTATGCTGGCAACCGTAGCAACTGGCGGAGCGGGAATTGATACTTTTATTGGAATTATTGGTTGTGATTGTGGTTGCGATTGCTGCGTCGAGAAAAACATGAAGGCAACGAATACAACCGCGACACTGGCGACCAGGCCAATCGCTAAACTATAGCGCCAACTGATGACAGGCCAGGCCGCTGCGGGCGGCGAGATGTTATCCAGAGTACGCCGCGCCAGCGAGCCTTCGGCTTCATGTCTGGGTAGTTGAACGGTTAATGCGCAAAGTTGTTCCAAGTCTTTGACTAATTCTTGGCAGGGAAGGCAGGAGTTGATGTGCGCGCCCAGCTCGATGGCTTCCTCTACATCCAATTCGCCATCCATGCGCGCCTGGAGCAATTCTACGGTACGAGCGCAAGTCAACATGCGAACCTCCTTAACAACTGTTCGCGGAGTTGCAGGCGGGCGCGGTGCAGCTTCGAACGAACCGTGCCGACCGGCCAGCTAAACTCACGAGCCACTTCCTGGTAACTAAAGCCTTCCTGATGCACCAGTAGAAAGATCAGACGCGTCTGTTCATCCAGACTGGCCAGCGCGTTGCGCAGACGCTCTTCCATGTCAGTGTCCGCAATGACGGTCGTTACGGATGGTTGGAGCGCGCGCATAAATCCGTCCTGTACCGCGTCGGCGGCCAGATGCGAATCCTTTAGAATTCTCCAAGCCAGCGCCAGGCAACGACGTTCCAAACGACTCAAAAGCCGTTCCCAACTATCCATGTCTCCGGAGCGCAGTTCGGTAATGAGTTGACCAACGGCTTGCGCAGGCCAAATGGTCTCTTGGTTCGAGTCAACGTTCATGCTCAAGTTCTGCTCTGTATAAATCATATCTTTACATGTCATGTTATAATGATAGACGAACAAAGGCGTCGGAAAGTTCCCAAAAAAAAGCAATTTTTGGAGTCTATGGCATTAGCACAGTATTTTTAGCGAGCAGGCGAGTAATGCGGGATGTATCGGCAAAATGCCTTGCAATCTTAAGAAACTTTTGGACAGTACAGTTAGAGGCATTTAATGTGGGTTTGAACATAATGGACTTAATGCTGAAAAGTATTTTTTTTATATGTTGCTCTATCTCGGTAGCGTCGGCGCGTTCGCGCCGATGGAATCTTCACCGGCAATGAGTTAGCGCTTTTTCCCATTCAATCGGATGTTTCAGGTAATCTTTTGCTTGAAATTCTTCAACACGAAGCGTTGGCGGATCATCCACGCGCCAAGACGCTGGAAGACTCAGAGCCTCCGCCAAAGGCTGCGAAACTCGCGCGATAGAAAGAAGCACATATACATACCGAATGTCATTTACGGCTGCGATTCCTAACACAGAAAAATTATGACTCCATGTTTCTGCTTGATCAACTTTTTGACGAGATACGATTTCGAAGTGCCAAGGACCAAAATATGTGTCAGAAGTACTTTTACCGTAATAGCGAGTAATAGTTTTACCATCCCTGAATACAGGGATTGTGTTTGCGCTTTTTCTAATGCCGGCACCTCTGACACTTAAAAGACCATCTATCTGATTTTGTTCAAGCGCTTTCTTTAATACACAATAGACTGTTTTGGAATAAAAAGCTCGGCGAATCTTGATAAGCTCAATTTTATCGGCCATATCTAGCATACTCGCGCCAATTTTAATCTGACTTTTTTTATCATAATAATATGTTTCAACCACAACTCCATTTTTCATAAACAAAGTGTCAATAAGTAACCATTCGTCGTACCTTCTTGGCACTGCGATTTCTGCGCGAACAACTGCCAAGTATTCCGTGTCTGTTAAAAAGGCGCTTGGCGCTTTGATTCCGATCACTTTTCGAACATCGGTTGAATATTTTGCGTTAGATTCGTCAAGAATAGGCGTGTAGGGCACAAAAACAGATATTGACGGAGCAATCGAAAGCCATCGAAAATTGAATCCGCGACAATCTATATCCACGCGATCTTTTTTCGGTGGACTAGCGATATATTCCATGTCAGTAGAATTTTTGATTTTCTCATCAGCGTCGGAAACTAAAATTTCATCCGTGCGTCGTATAACGTCCGCAGACTGCCGCTCTTCCCCAGCAGGCGATGATTCCTTTCCGGCTTTGCACCCCAGAACGTAGCCTATCCAGCCGGCAAAAATGACAGTAGTGATCATGCCAGCGATGAAAAAAAACACCTGAAACCGACGCGTTAGCATTTCGTATTCTTTCTCAAATCTAGGGAATAAAGGATGGATTCCGGGGACACCCCACTTAATTGCCCAAGAGATAAGTGGGGTGTCCCTGGAATCCGGATACAGGGACGGAGCCTTTCCCCCGGCTACTCACCTCGCCAAAATTTGTCCCGTCTTGCGTCGGCTGCATGGTGAAACAATATAGACTTTCCTCAGCAGGCATCTCAAGATCAAACTTGAACTTACCAACCATCTCGCTTGTTTTTTCATCGAAGATTGACTGGACTCCTCGCTCGCCGATTGAAGATTGAGCCACTGAAGTGTTGATCGTGAACGCCATCTTGCCGCCAGCGAAAGTGGCTGTGTGACCGGCCATAAGAAAATTAAAATCAACATTCGGGATGTGCGGCCGAACTGTCAGCGTCGTTGTTCCTATCCCCGTCGCCGCGTTGATGATCACTCTCGCCAGCGCTGGCGTGTCTATCGTGAACTCCCAAACTTTCCGCAGCGCCAGCAGCGGGCCTGTCGAGCCGCCCAGTCGCGCCAGCACGTACTGGTTCCCGCGCTTGAGCGGTCGCAGATGCAAACTGGTTGTTCCGTTGGCCGACGTCGTGAATGCTTTTAATAACGTCGCGTCGTTTGACCCAAACCAGATTGCGGGTAGTTGCGTGATCTGGTTGATCTGGTTGATCGGACTGATCGGACTGATCTGACTGATCGGACTGATCTGACTGATCTGACTGATCTGACTGATCGGACTGATCGTCATATCTTTTGTGATGTCGTTGATTCGCTCGAACCAGAGTTTTGGTAGCCGTATTGTTCACTGATCATTGTTCACTGATCACTGAATAAGTCCGCGCCTCGTGTTATTCAACGTTTTTTTCAGGGCTTCTTGCGCCTTCAGCGCCCAGCCCGCCGCTTCGCTCTGGGCTGGGCCACCCGCGAAAGCGTTATACCAAGCGCGTCACAGGCAGGGATGCCTGTGCCACTGAAAGCAGGGATGCCTGTGCTACTGACGCATCGGTCTCAAACAGCCGAGACCGATGGCACCCACGAAAAACGATCTTCTATTGCGCACTCAGCCAGACCGCGCCCACACGTCTTTAGTCAGAAGAACCTTTTTTGCGAATCGTATCCATCATAAAAATTTCAGTCTCCTCAAAACACCTCAGTGCTTGGTCAAGACCGAACTTCTTCTCTGCATTAGTTT
>JAZDLP010000221.1:0-5440 GCA_043801885.1 Planctomycetota bacterium
CCAAAAACAATTGATTTTCGATAATACGATAGAATAAGTTGCCAATACATCAAAAATTAACATTTATTCATCCAAAAAAGAATCAACGAGGCGACAAGTAATCGGTCTTTTAATTTTTTTTGCCCTTCCGCAACAGAAACATATTAGAGATGATGGAAGATATTAAGAATTTTACCGAAGGCATATCTTACGAAGGATTAGCAAAAGATAAAAACATCTGACTAATGATGAAACTTGCCTCATGCCTACCTCTGGTCCACGCGCTTTACGCCGCGCCACTAAGCGGCGAAGAGATCGAAGCGAGATCATTGGCGACGATTGACCGAGAAGCGCCGTCGCATAACTTCACTCCGCCGCAATGGATAATCGTTCAACGAATGATCCACGCGACCGCCGACTTTGGGCTGATGAACGAAATCCGGTTTTCTCCAGACGTCGTGGCAATTGCCTGCGCTGCGCTTTCAGCCGGTCGGCCACTGTATGTGGACTCCAATATGATTCGCGCCGGACTGTCACTGTCGCGATTGCAAGCCGTCTGTCCGGAATACAACGCGCAAAGCATTTTGTGCCACGTCGCCGATGAGGACGTTGCGAGCGAGGCGAAAGCCGCCGGTCTGCCGCGTTCGCTCTTCGCCGTGCGCAAGGCGCAATTCGCTCTGAACGGCGGCATTGCCGTCTTTGGCAATGCGCCCGCGGGTTTGTTAGAACTCAATCGCTTAATTATAGAGGAACAGATCCGACCAGCGCTGGTTGTGGCGATGCCGGTCGGTTTTGTGCATGTAATTGAGAGCAAAAAAGAGATAATGTCTCTCAACGCGCCTTTTATTGCGCTGAACGGGCGGCGTGGCGGCAGTTCGCTGGCGATTAGTGTAATTCATGCGTTGCTAACAATTACTTCAAGAAAGGAGGGAGCGAGTGAAGAATAAAAAAAATGTCATTGCTTATCGCAAGACGTGCAAGAGCAGTGGAACGGGCCTTTCGCACTACATTCTGATCGAGAAAAAAGTGAAGTAATGTCCCGTTAAATCCGCCCCGGTCAAGGCCGGGGCGGAACTATTTTAGATTGCTGATTTTGTAACCATTCATAGGTGAACTGTACGCCACAATATGGTCATCTTTTGATTTCTTTATCTGTGTCCGTCTGCGTCATCTGCGGATTTCTTTATCTGTGTCATCTGTGTCATCTGCGTCATCTGCGGATTTCTTTATCTGTGTCATCTGCGTTATCTGCGGATTTCTTTATCTGTGTCATCTGCGTTATCTGCGGATTTCTTTATCTGTGTCATCTGCGGATTTCTTTATCTGTGTCATCTGCGTCATCTGCGGATTTCTTTATCTGTGTCATCTGCGTTATCTGCGGATTTTTTTATCTGTGTCATCTGCGTTATCTGCGGATTTCTTTATCTGTGTCATCTGCGTTATCTGCGGATTTCTTTATCTGTGTCATCTGCGTCATCTGCGGATTTCTTTATCTGTGTCATCTGCGTCATCTGCGTCATCTGCGTTATCTGCGGATTTCTTTATCTGTGTCATCTGCGTTATCTGCGGATTTTTTTTGAAAGAGCGCCATGTCGAAGAACAAACTGGTTGACCGCGTTGCGTCGTCAAGAGGACTCCACATCAACACTGGCAACGGGCCCACGTTGCAGCCCATTGACATTGGGCATTCAAAGTATTTTGGTCTGGTTGACCCGGACACGGCATTCTGGTCGCTGATCAGAAAAAACAAACTGGCCGATGCGGTGTCTGATGGCGAACTGCTGCGCCAATATCGGCGCAAGCGAGCGGCATTCATGTCCGAGATGAATGCTCTGCGCTTCGAATTAAAGCCGATGGCAGTGTACTTCAACCCGACCGAGCGCTGCAATCTCAACTGCCGATACTGCTATATTCCGGAAGCGATGCGTAAAAATGGCGTACACATGTCCAAGGATCAATTGCTTGATGCTCTTGCTATTTTAAAACAGTACTTCACGAAAATTCTTCCTCGTGGTCGCCAGGCTCAAATCGTCTTTCATGGCTCGGAACCGCTGCTCGCGCGCGAAGCCGTCTTCGCCGGCATTGAGAAATATCGAAAAGATTTTCGTTTCGGCGTACAGACCAACGGAACATTGCTCGACGCCGAGTCAGTCGAGTTTCTCACTTCACGACAGATTGGCATCGGTCTGTCGCTCGACGGCCACGTTCGGAAAATCGCTGATCGTACTCGAACCACGTGGGCTGGCGAAGGCGTCTTCGAATCCGTTGTCGCGGCGCTGAAGCGGCTGAAAGGCTATCCAAACTACAATGTCATCTGCACGGTCACGCGAGAGAATATGCGTACCTTGACTCAGACAGTTGACTTCCTGCACGCGATGGAAGTGCCAATCTGTATGCTCAACCCGGTGCGTTGCACACGACAGGGCGCGCGCGACATCAAACCGTCGGACCACGAATTATCGCGGCATTATTTGAAGGCGCTGGATCGCACACATACGCTCTACAAGCAGACCGGCCGCAAGCTTGTAGTCGCTAATTTTGCTAATGTGCTGATCGGCATTGTCGCTCCATCGGCCCGGCGGCTGATGTGCGATATTTCTCCTTGCGGTGGTGGACGGTGTTTCTTTGCGCTCTCAGCCAAAGGCGATCTGTTCCCGTGCAGCGAATTCATCGGCCTCGAAGAATTTAACGGCGGAAACTTGTTCAAAGGCCAACTGGAACAGGCGCTAAAGAGTCCGGCGTTTCTGAAAGTCATCGGCCGCAAAGTGGAGAACATCAATCCTTGTTCACGCTGCGCCGTGCGCCACTTCTGCGGCTCGCCTTGTCCTGCCGAAGCGCATGAAATGAATGGCGGCATGGACCGCCCCGGCGCGTTCTGCGAACTATACGAAGAGCAGGTCCGGTACGCATTGCGGTTGATCGCGGATCACAAAGAGAACGCTTATCTCTGGGATGGCTGGGATCAGGATACCACGACTACGTTCGATGCGGCGACGCTGTGAACGGTTACGTTAACGGAACAAAATGTATGGATGCGATCATTTTACTGGCTCACGGCAGTCGCATGCCAGATGCGAGCAAGGACATGGATCGCATTGCCGCCGGTTTGCGGAGCAGATATCGGCGAAGCATGATCGAAGTTTGCAATATGTCGCAGACAGAGCCGCTATTTCCAGAGACTTTCGCCAAATGCGCGCAACAGGGCGCCACGCGTGTAATCGTTATTCCATATTTTCTACACTTTGGCGTTCATCTGCGGCAGGATATTCCCGCGCTTCTGCGCGAGGAAGCCAGAAAAGCGCCACAAGTAACGGTAGTTCTTGGAAAACATTTGGGATTCGACGAAGCGCTCGTTGATCTAGTCGAAAAACGAATCTGTGAATCAGTCATGTTAGGCGACGGCATGTGACCGCGCCTGATCCTCGGCGTTGAGAATTATCAAAGTCTACAAAACGAGTTTCATCCCTTCGCGTGCGGCGCTTACGACCAAATCAGTCTTCAGACCTTCTTTGTGCGCATCGTATTCGATTCGCGCGACGGCCCAGTCGTCATGCAGAGGATCGTGATGAGTTAGTAACAATCGCTTGACATTCGCTGCCTGCGCTTCCAAAACACCATGGCGCCAAGTGGAGTGACCCCAGTTCTTGTGAGAAATGCCATCACGTCCGGCATATTCATCCTCGGTGTACTGAGCGTCGTAAAGCAGAACGTCCGCATTCTTCGCTAGTTTCTGTAGCTTTGGATTATTCCCGACCAGATGTTCCGTGTCAGTGGCGTAAACGAAAGTCTTCACTGCGCCTTGACGGTGCGCTTCGATACGATAACCAAAACAACCGCCGGGATGGTTGAGCGCGCCGGATGTTACCCGCAGTGTGCTTTCCGTGCCTTTCAATTCGACGGTCTGATCTTCTTTCAGCGTGGAAAATTGTATCTTGGCGGCCATATTCGAGAGTGCCACGGGAAAATTTACGTCAGTTTGCTGAGCGCGTAGCGCGTGTTCCAGCATCGAGTAACCGGATGCGCCGTTATGCTTCAGATCCGGCCCATATAGTTGGAATTTATTGCCGTTGATGAAGGCTGGGATAAAAAAAGGAACGCCCTGAATGTGATCCCAATGCACATGGCTGAAAAAGAAGGTGGCCGCGAACGGCATTTCTTTGGTCAGTTGCAAACCAAGCGTTCGCAGGCCGGAACCGCCGTCCAGAATGACGATCTGACCCGGTATGCGAATCGAGACGCACGTAGTATTGCCTCCGTAGCGACTGGTAATGAACTCTGTGCTGCATGGAGTGGGGATGCTGCCACGAACTCCCCAGAACTGAATAACCAAACGCGTGCCCTCTACACTTTGTGGCCTAAAACTCTTTTTTCTTGCGCTTTTGGTTGCGGCTTGCCCGCGCTTGTATCCTCTGCGATAAACGCTTACTTATTCCGGAATCCATCGTGCTGCTCGATGCCAGTCGGCTTAACCGCGCCGATGCCAACGTCACCGCTCTTCTGTTTCAATTGTTCCAACTGGGCCGGAGTCGCCTTTAATTCCCAGTAAACCAGTTTGACGTTTTCAGGCAGCCATTCGTCATAGCGAACCCATTTTGCGTACTTTGGAAGTTTTACCGACTGAGCGGCCTGTTCGACAGTCTGACCAGCCTTGATAGCCTGTTCAACTTCGCAGACCAAAGCTTCGAGAAACTCGCGCTGCTGCGTGATCGCGTTTTTCCTGGCCACTTCACCATGACCAGGTACTACGGTATCAATATCCCATTTATCGAGTTTCTTCAGAGTATCAATCCAATTACGCACAGTGGCTGTGCGGCCCTTGTGGTAAGGCATGTAGCCTGGGATGACAATGTCGCCAGCGAAGATCGTTTTTTGCGCGGGCAGGAAGACGACTGCGTCACCTTCGCCGACGCAGTTACCCATAGCGACGAATCTGATCTTTATGTCAGGCGTGTCGAGATTAAAAGCGCCTTCGTCCACTGTCAGCGAGGCGGAAGCGATGGCGTGATACTCCAAACCTGGCACTTTCCATTGATCACGCAATTCAGCGCGCATGGCCATGGCGTCCATCTCCAACCGTTCTTTAGCCTTGGTGGTGGAGATAACGTCAGCCTTATTAAAAGACTGATTGCCAAATGAATGACTGGCGCGATATGTCGTGTTGAATACATACAGTACCGGCGGCGCCTGAGTGCGTTTGAGCGTCTTGCCTGCCGAATGCAGGTTATCCCAGAATATCCGACTTTTCGCCTGCGCTTGCGCATTCAGAGCGTCGCCCAGCACGGGACTGAGCATAGGATCAATGACGACGCAACCAATTCGTGTGCAGATAATACCGGCGTTTGGCGCGCCCAATTTGCCTATGGCGACGTAAACCATTGTGCGACCTTCTGAACCACCCAAAGGTTGCACAACAAAATCGCATCCGCCCAAAACAATCAGCAATGGCAATAACATGAGACCA
>JAZDLP010000259.1:0-11140 GCA_043801885.1 Planctomycetota bacterium
ATTTTCACTTTGTCGCGACAGAAGAGTCAAAGCAACGAGTAATTCGCATGGGTGAACGCGAAGAATTTGTCTGGGTCACGGGAGCGCCTAGTCTAGATAATATTACTGAAGGCTTGCCTGAAACCCGTGAGGAGGTTTGCCAACAGCTTGGCCTGAAAAAGGCCGTCCCATTTATATTGGTGTTATTTCATCCTGTGGTAGCAGAAGCGCAAGATGCGTTTCGGCAAACTCAAGAATTAATCAACACACTTTCCGACATTGCAATTATCGGTGGACGTCACATTATTTGGTTAGATCCCAACGCCGACGCCGGATCACACGATATAATAAGTGCCATATCAACGGTGAGTGGGAGTTCTTGGCGCCGGATTACACATTTAGCTCGGAACACTTACTTAGCGGCGCTTAAGCACTGTGATGTATTGGTTGGCAATAGTTCTTCAGGGATTGTTGAGGCTGCATCGTTCGGCACCCCAGTAGTTAATATCGGCTCGCGCCAGAATCTCAGACAACGCAACATCAATACAATCGATTGTGTCGCACAACAAGCAAATATCAAATCTGCGATAGTACGAGCCTTAGAGCGTGGGCGGATGTCTGCTATGAATATATATGGAAATGGCACGGCGGGTAGCGCTATTGTAAAGTTGTTAGCCCAGGTTCCTGTGGGGCGAAACGTTCCTGAGAAATTCAATACTTATTAATGTGTTGGGCAAGATTTAATTGACCGTATACAACTAGTTCCGGAGTGAGTTATGAATCTAGAAGCTATTAGTGTACGGCGATCGATGACGATTTTTGATGCGTTGGCTCTTCTGAATAAGGAGGGGTCTGGCATTTTATTATTGCTGTCTCCTCAGGGCGCTTTTGAGCGTACCATTACGGATGGCGATATTCGTCGTTTATTGCTTGAAGGCAAAACTCTGGATGATTCTTTAGCGTCATTACCTGCGATGAATTCTATCGTGGTACAGAATAACGTGACACGCGAAGCTGCTTTGAGTTTGATGAACTTGCACCAGATTAATCACTTGCCGATACTGAATGAGGCGGGATTAGTGATTAAAGTGCTGGAGCGGCGCGAGCTGAACGATCCGATTTTGCTGTCAACACCGCATTTGGGTTCTTTTGAGCGTGAGTTTGTTGATGAGGCGTTTCGCACTAATTGGATTGCGCCACTGGGACCAAATGTGGATGCCTTTGAGCGTGAATTGGCTGCGCATGTTGGGATATCGCATGCAGCGGCGTTAAGCTCGGGCACGGCGGCAATCCATTTGGCCTTGCGCCTGTTGAATGTAGTACCTGGCGATGTGGTTTTTTGTTCGTCGTTGACATTTGTGGCTAGCGCGAATCCGATTATGTACCAATATGCGCAACCAGTGTTTATTGACTCAGAACCGGAAAGTTGGAATATGTCGCCGGTGGCGCTGAAAAAAGCGTTTGATTGGGCGAAACGCGAGGGCAAGTTGCCTAAGGCAGTGATTGTAGTGAATTTGTATGGGCAAAGCGCGGATATGGATCCGATCATAGCCATTTGCCAACAGCATGGCGTGCCAGTGATTGAAGATGCTGCGGAATCACTAGGCGCCACATATAAAGGCAAAGCCAGTGGCACATTCGGCCTGCTTGGAGTTTATTCCTTTAACGGCAACAAGATTATTACCACTTCAGGTGGTGGCATGCTGATTTCCGAGAATGAAAGCTTGATAAAGCAAGCTCGATTCCTTGCTACGCAGGCCCGCGATGCGGCGCCTCACTACGAACATACACAGCTTGGATTCAATTACCGCATGAGCAATATACTGGCAGGAGTGGGCCGAGGGCAGCTCAAGTTATTGGAAAGTCATGTGGAGGCCAGGAGAAAAGTTTTTCAACGCTATCAGGATGGCTTGGCGCACATTTCAGCGCTTCAATGGATGCCTGAAATGCCGTCTGCGCACAGTACGCATTGGTTGACAGCCTGTTTGATTGATGATGCTCAATCAAATATAACTCCAGCAGAACTTATATCGAGATTATCCCGCGAGCGTATCGAGGCGCGACATATTTGGAAACCTATGCATAAACAACCCTTGTTTACAGGATGTGTCTATTATTCGCATGGAGAGAAAGAAAGTATTTCTGATCAGTTGTTTTCGAAAGGCGTCTGCTTGCCGTCCGGCTCCAATATGTCAACCGAACAGCAGGATCGCATTATCAACGTAATTAAAGACGCTGTAGCGGCGAAGTCGGGATTCCCCCCCCTTAAAAAGGGGGGGTAGGGGGTAGGGGGGGGTGCCTCGGTTGCGGACTTTCACCCCCCCTGTCCCCCCCTTTTCAAGGGGGGGGGAAACAGAAAGCATGCCGATTTCCGTGCTACAGTGTCTAATTAAATCATTATTTTGGCTCATGTTGGCAAGTGTGTGAAATCCCATGCGCTCCGTAGGGGCACGGCATGCCGTGCCCCTACGTTATTGCACACACTTGCCAACATGAGCCATTATTTTAACGCGCCCCGGTTTTAGTCTTATGGGCCGTCAAAGACATCTCATTATTACGAAAAGCCAAAACCAACAATAGCACGCAGAACGTCGTCATGCCAGGAGTAAACCAACAGGCGTCGCACAAGTTGCCCAAACCCGCGATAAGCACCGCCGTAGCAAACGACCAGCCAGCCTTCCAGCGACTAATAGCTAGGACTGGAAGTATCAGCCATAACAACACCCAAGAGGCCATTCCCAGAAGACCGCATTCAGCCAGCAAGTGAATTGGAATTGAGTGGGCATGACTGAAGAACGGATAGTAATTATCGCCATCTTTAATGTACGCGCCAAAACGAGAGTCGCGATGAGCCAGCATGTGGATGGTTCCTGGGCCGGAGCCCGTAAGGGGATAAGTCTTGAATATCTCATAAGCAGCTTGATAAATCCCTTGCCTGTCGCCAGTCGCTTGTTTCAGATTATTAATGCGTGCTCCTTCGATCGTTGTCAGTATGCGCTGTGGCGTGAACGATGCTAATTTGTTCAGTGGTGCCCACAGGATTACGCTAACGCAGATGGCTATTAGACTTGCGCATACTCCAACCATTGCCCATTTTTTTAGTCGCAGTAGTGGTATCGCCAACAACATCACCAACATCAACCAGGCATTTCGTGATCCCAGCATTAAGGCCATCAGCGTTTGAAATAATCCCGCAATGCCAACGCCGATCCGCGCTGTCCAACTTGCTTTGGCCATCAAAGTCATCGTCAGCGTTGCCGTTATAAGTAGAAATGGCGCGGTGGTGTTGCGATTTGGAAACGGTCCCGAAGGCGGAGTCATATCGAACGACCAGTGCCAGTCGAATAGATACTGCAACAGCAAATACATGGCTGCCACAGCGCCGCTAGCGCAAGCGATCCAGACGCAAGTATTGACGGGCAATATTTGGTCCAGTCTTGCCAATGTTGCAGGCGAGACGCCTGCGCTACGTTGCATTGGCAAGACTGGACTCAATAATTCGATCTGCGGGCGAGTGGCGCGACCGTCCGGATTGCTCCGGCCGCTCGGATTGAGCAGCGCTAATCCCAATATCAGTGACGGTAAAAACTCTAATGTCCAGAGCAGCGGATAGAGACTGGAGAAGGGGCCAGGCAGCAGGAGATGCCTCAGATCAGTGCATTCAACTTTCCAATCCGGACCGGGATGCGCAGTCCGAAACAGAGCACAGGTCATCGCGACGAGCCAGGCGAGAACCAGTAACCACAATCCGATGCGAACCGCATTGCTCCAGCGCCGATTTGAGGATTCGCTCTCGCTGTCGAGTATTACAACGCTCGTACCGCAGGCGTCCCGCCTGCCTCTCGCCCATGAGCGGAACAGATAACTCATCGCCAGGATCGCGGCCGCAGGTCCAGCCCACCACTTCGGAAATGCCTCGAAGAGCGGCGAGACACACTTGATCAACAATTCTTGAACAACGAGCGCGTGAGGCCACAGCGCCAGGAATACATAGAAACCCCACCAAGCGCGGTAGTACTCCAGAAGCCCTAACCCAATCACGACGACAGCCGCGCTAATCCGTACCGTTCGCGTGCCGGGAGGATGATTGACGTCCGTAACACAGGCTATCAGCCACGGCGCGAGACAGACCGCCGCCAGCGCTCCCAGTAATCTTCTCTCGCATCCGGTGGAGATCATCACCAAGAAGTATCGTAATTTCAAAGTTGGTCGCCAAAGTCAAGAATTTCTAACAAAGGTGTTCTGGTTTCCTTCAATCCACAATCTAAAATCTAAAATCCACAATGACTATGACGGTGTTACCGAAGTCGTGGCTTGATTTTGCTGGAATGCCCGCGCGCTGACTTCCAGAACGACAGCCACCACCAGGCCCAATAGCCATCCTCCAAAAAGCCCCATCAATATATATTTTGTTAGGCCCAGCGGCTGCGGTTGCGCAGGCACAAATGCGGGAGTCAGTACTCGTACTTCTTGTTGTGGATTTGAAGGTAATTCCGTACCGAGTTCGTCAATCACCTTCTGCTTGGCAGCTATATTCAAAGATAGACTGGCCAAGCGATCTTTTTTGGACTGAGAGCGCGACGATATGATTACGTCTCGTTGTTGTTCCAAGCCGGCCAACTGTGTGCTTCGCAAGGCGCTTATTTTTGCTTTGCGTGTCGCATGCTCGTCTTTGAGTTTCCGAAGTCCCGTCACGCGGTTCCGTTCCAGGGTGTTGCGTTTGATTTGCTCCTCCTGAAGTTTTTTGATCAACGCCTGTAGGTTCTCGCCGCAGCTATCCAAGGCTCGTGTCAGTTGCTGCAAACGTTCAGACGCGTCGTCCGACTGCGGAACCTGAAACATCACCTTTGCCTGCTCTTCTTGCAGTATGCCATAAGTTTTACGCAGCGCGTCTAAATGTATTTTCATCGCAGTTAACGAGTTTTTGAAATCCGGTTCTCTGATCAGCTTCTCGGTTTCAGTTTCATATGCTGCTGTGGCGTCGGTTGTGGTGTTGTTTTCTGCTAACAAAAGATCTTCGGTCTGCTGCCGATGCTCGATGCACATCTTTTCGAAACGATGGACAGTATCAGCGAGCTTTTTGACAAAATCACCTTCGATTGTCATTTCTTGGTTCTGCAATCTGGCCATCTGTTGAGTGTGCAGTTCCGATTGGGACTTGCTGGACTGATTTTTAACAATGGCCGCTTCAGCGATAATCTGCCGGATGCGTTCCTGAAACAGCTCGGCCCACTCTTCTATAATCGCGGCTGGCGCCGCGGCAGTGGAGGACTCTGCAGTGATTTCCAGCATCGCTAACGGCGCTGCGGCAGTAATCCGCGCGCGCAGAACATAGTTGGCGTTGTCCGACATTACTTGCTTGGCCTTCAAGCGACAGGCAAGCTCTTTCTTTGTTGTGGGCGACTCTAATACGAGCAAGTACGCCTGTGGAGTGGGCAGAAAACGCTTAAGCTCAGGCGTAGTCTCGCTTGGCACGTCCAAGATTGCCGTGCTCTGGTAAACTGGCGCCCGCATGGTTGCAATCACTGCAATTGTTACCGTAGCGATCAGCGCAGGGGTACAGATCACCAGCCAGCGTCGGCGCGCGAAAAGCAATATGTCCACCAACGTCAAATCATCCTGCGTCATCTGTAACGAACTAACTTTGGGCATATCTGGTGGCATATATTTCTCCAAAATAAAGTTGGATATCTTCGCTTCCGTTATACTGCGCGCAGTATAGCAATCGCGGCAGATGAGCTTGGTCATTAGCCGTCGAAGGTTCTCAATATAAGCGATTTTGCAAGCCAGAAGAAAAAAAGACAGCGAAGTAAAGCAACGGATTAGTTGTCGTCGCCATTCTTCTTTTCCTTGCGCGCTTTGCGATCAGCTTTGCGTTGAGCCGCGGCTTCGGCTTTAGCCTGTTTCTGCGCCTCGGCTTCAGCTTTGCGTTGGGCAGCGGATTCGGCTTTAGCCTGCTTCTGCGCCTCGGCGTCAGCTTTGCGTTGAGCAACTCGACTCAGCCCGTCGTCATCTGTTGGCTGAACAACCGAATCGTTCGGCTGCGCCTGCTTGCGTGCTGACGCTTCGGCTTTACGTTGAGCGGCGGCTTCGGCCTTAGCATGCTTCTGCGCTTCGCTTTCGGTCTTGTGCTGTTGTTCCAGCGCGTCCTGCTGTGCCGATGCGTCTCGTCGAGCTTGTTCACGCGCCGCAGCTTTGGCATCGGCGCTTTCGGCGTTCGTCTGCTTGCGTGCTGACGCTTCGGTTTTACGTTGAGCAGCGGCTGCAGCCTTAGCTTGTTTCTGCGCTTCGGTTTCGATCTTGTGCTGTTGTTCCAGCGCGTCCTGCTGTGCCGCTGCGTCGCGTCGAGCTTGTTCACGCGCCGCAGCTTTGGCATCGGCGCTTTCGGCGTTCGTCTGCTTGCGTGCTGACGCTTCGGCTTTGCGTTGAGCGGCGGCGGCAGCTTTAGCTTGCTTCTGCGCTTCGGTTTCGATCTTGTGCTGTTGTTCCAGAGCGTCCTGCTGTGCCGCTGCGTCGCGGCGAGCTTGTTCGCGCGCCACTGCTTTGGCATCGGAGCTTTCGGCGTTCGTCTGCTTGCGTGCTGACGCTTCGGCTTTACGTTGAGCGGCGGCTGCAGCTTTAGCTTGTTTCTGCGCTTCGGTTTCGATCTTGTGCTGTTGTTCCAGAGCATCCTGCTGTGTCTTGCGCTGAGCTTGTTCTTGAGCGGTTTTCGCTTTTTTAGCTTCAACGGTCTGCTGTTGCGCGTCGCGACGAGTCTCAGTGGCTTCTTTGCGCGCAACGACTTTTTCTCGAGCCAATTCCTGACGTTTCTGAGTGGCTTCGCGTCGAGCAATCACTGCGGGTGGTGTCTCGGGTGCCGTGGCGGCCACAGTCGGTCGGTAGACCGACAGCGTGTTCTTCTGCAATCGCGCGCCGTGTATCGGCTGTCCGGGTTTCACATCCGCATCCACAATGCGCGTCGGGCGAATCTCGCGCCCCGTGGCGCGACTTACTTTAGCCACTGTCGGTCCAGTATTAATGATACGGTTGTCGTTATAGATATAATTATTCTGAATGATCGTGGTTTGATTATAAATCGGCGCAACTTGACGATGATCCACTACGTGACTGAAGAGCATCGGCTCGGTGAAGTGGCGCATCGACACGAAAGTGTAATCATGGGATTTCAGGCCAAATTCCAAGTCCACTCCAACATGCTTGCCTCGAAAATGAAGGCCGACGCCTACTTCATAGCGAGCCGTAGGTGGTAACGGCGCCCAAGCCAGATGATCGTTGGAGTGGCGCCAACTGACCCAGGCCGGACCCCAGACAGTGTCCGGCGCCCAGACCCAGCCATGCGTGTGATGACACACCCAACGACCATAATGGAACGGCGCCCAGCCCCATGAGTAATCTGAATGCCATGTCCAGCCATGGTCAGTTAAAACCCAATGACCACGATGGCAGTACGGCCGCCAACTCACATCCACGACAGCCACCGTGGGCCGCCAATACCATGCATCTTCCACAGAGACCCAACTGCCGTAAGGCGAAAGCGCGTCATAAAAGAAGGAAATATTCAATTCGTCAGGCGGTGGCGCAACCACTACCACAGGACTGGAGATTACGACCGTCCGTTCAACTACGACTGGCCGTTCAACTATGACCGGACGTTCGACTACAACTTCACGCACGACTTCGCGGACAACTTCTCTTTCAGGCGGACGGTTCACTTCCGCGACTGGCGCAGTGGGCCGACCAATTACCAGTTCATCCACAACGGGAGCAACGACGCGAGGTGGCGGTGGCGGCGTGACGACGGTCTCATTGTCAGGCGGCGCAGGCGGAGTGATAACTAATTCTTCGCGCAAATCTTTGCCGCGCTGAACAATGGCAGTGATTACTTTAGATGAGGTACCTAAATCGTTCAGGAACAGTATCTCATCTACTGTCAAGTCGTAAGCCACCGGCGAAGCCTCAATGTAAGCCTGTAAGACCTCATCGTTGACGCCGGACTTGAGTAGCTTGACGACATCATCAAAGCCTTCAGACGCTGCGACGCGATCCAGCACGCCGACCAGACTGAACAGAACGACCAAACCGAGTATCCAGATACGTTTCATATTGCTATCTCCTGTAAAATCCCACTTCACACACAACACATCAGTCTAACTTAAGACGCCACATAAACTATTTCATTCAACATTTTTTCAATCATGCGCAGTATTGCGCGAGTTCAGGCGCGGCTCGGTGTCGGGTCGGCGTCGAGGTCCAGCGTATCATGCTCGTTTTTGCGCAGACGATGAAACGCCAGCCCCGCGCTCATGGCCGCGTTGTCGCTGCACAGCTCCGGAGGCGGAAAAAAGACTTCCGTGCCGGCGGCCCGTTCTTTTAACATCTCCCGCAACCGCCGATTACACGCCACACCTCCACCGATAGTTAGAGCACGGATATTTTCGCGCGCGCAAGCGGCTAATGCTCGCGACACCATCATCTCGCAAGCCACCTCTTGAAAACTTGCTGCCACTTCTGCGCGTTCATCTTCAGTCAAGACACGCAAAGGACCGCGGCCATATGTCGTCCCGCGCAGATTATAATAGACCGCCGTCTTCAAGCCTGAGAAACTGAAATTCAACGAGAGTGCGCCCTCTTTAGATGTATCGTCAAGTTTCTTGTTTATATTTAGGAAAAATTTGCGCTGATCAGGCCGCGCCTGGTCGGCTAGTTTTGATAGTGCCGGGCCACCGGGGAAGCCTAGGTTGAGCATCTTGGCGACCTTGTCGAACGCTTCGCCCGCGGCATCGTCAGTGGTCTGACCCAGAACGACGATATCTGTCAGGTTATTGACGCGATAAAGACAAGTGTGGCCACCGGAGACGATCAGCGAGACATGCGGAAAACGATTGAACCCCGCTAGTATCGCCGCATACACGTGCCCCAGAATGTGATTGATGCCGACCAGTGGTTTGTCCCACGCGATGGCCAGAGACTTGGCGGCTGAGATACCCACCAACAACGCGCCCACCAGGCCGGGACCGTTCACGACTGCGATGCCATCCAGTTGCGCGGGCGTACAACTGGCAATAGTCATTGCTTCATCAATCACGGCGGTGATGCGTTCGGTATGCGCGCGAGCGGCTACTTCTGGCACCACGCCGCCAAAAGGGCGATGCAGATCGAATTGATTAGCGACGACATTAGAGAGGATACGCGAGCCGTCTTCGACAACCGCCGCCGCCGTCTCGTCACAAGAAGTTTCAATACCTAGAATGTTCATTTGTAACTATCAAACTGCAATTCTTTTGTCGTTCAAGCATATTCACTATTACTTCAATCCGAGGTAGCGCAAGATGTGTTTGGCCAAATGCTCGTCAATCTCGCTATGGCGAGGCACTGGTTGCTTCTTTCCCGTCTTACTGTTCACATAGATGTCATGCTTGCCGCCAGAACGAAGAAGAACACAATCTTCCTTTTGAAGCCGTCGAAGTAGTTCACGTCGTTTCATGCCATCACCACTTCACGGATTTGGTATTTCTCAGGCACTTCATCAAGCGCCATCAGCAGGAACGCTTCGCGGATGTTCTGTTCCAATTCATCGAGTGTGCGTCCCTGCGTCATGATCTCCGGGTGTTCGAGTAACTTGCCCAACCAGAACTTCTTGCTCTTCCAGTATACCATGGTCATTCGACTGAATGCTGATGAGCCGACTATTCCGATATCCGCCGAAGAATGCGTGGCGGCATTTTCGAGCACCTTTAACAAAAACGCTTTTTGCGATACACGGCTTGCGTGGCGTTCACTCTCAATCCATTCATACAAGGATTCCGGCATATCCCGAATGAGAATCTGTCTCTTTGCCATATTGCACTTCCTCCAAAACGCATTCACCAAATATTGCTATCAATGATAGCAAATATACCTAGCGGCGTCAATGCTTTATTTTGGTTTTGGCGCGTAGTTTTTTTCCCAATACCAATGCACGGCGCGGGCGAGCGCTTCTTCTGGCGGAGTCTGCGGCAGCCCCAGTTCTTTGATCGCTTTGTCGCAGCGCACCCACATGCGTTTTTTGGCCATGCGCACGCCTTCCAGCGAGATCGTCGGCGTCTTGCCGATCAGTAATGAAAATTTTGTGTTGAACAGAGCCGCCAGATAAGCTATGGCGTAAGGAATCTTGTGTGTGGGCGCGGGCAGTCCCGAAATTCGGCTCAGCGCCTGGCAGATGTCCAGCAGCGTCATATTTTTGCAACCGAGCAGATAGCGTTCGCCGACTCGCCCGCGTTCGGCCGCGAGCACGTGACCGAGCGCGCAGTCGCGCACATCAATCAAGTTCAAACCGGTATCCATAAACGCGGGCATCTGGCGGCGCAGAAAACGCAAGATCACCTCGCCGGTCGGCGTAGGTTTGGCGTCATATTCTCCCACCGGCGTAGTCGGGTTGACTACCACAATCGGCAAGCCCTTCCTGGCCAACTCTAACGCGATTTGCTCAGCTTGAAATTTTGTGCGCTTGTAAGCGCCGATCATCAGGTCAATCGAGACTGGCGAGTCTTCATTAGCGCTGCCGTCGGGAAGAAAACCGATGCAGCCAACGGTGGAAGTGTAGACAATGCGCTTCAGTCCCGCGTGGCCGGCGGCTTCAAGCAGATTGCGTGTGCCTTCGACGTTCGACTTATAGACTTCGTTCGGATCGGAGACGTCGAAGCGATAATCGGCAGCGACGTGAAAGAGCATGGAGCAACCTTTAACAGCGGCTGCGAGTGAAGCCGGATCACGCAAGTCGCCCGTCGCCAGCTCGATTTTTAGATCGGAAATCAAAGTCAGATTGCTGGTCTTGCGGACCAATGCGCGGACCGTTTCACCGCGTTGAAGCAGCGCACGCGCAACGTGATTGCCTACAAAACCAGAGACGCCAGTGACCAGAATCATTATTAAAGTAACCGTTCAGCCTATACGTCAGATGTGTAAGAAAGGGGATAAGGAGATAATGGGGATGTGGAGATAATGGAATATCCAGAAAACTTGGTTGCCGAGAAAATAATTTAATGAATCAGCAATGAAGTCGAAAAAGGGCGCGGTGACGTGTCAGTAGACAAGGCTCCGTTTCCCCTTCCCGCTTCCCGAACCGGACAGGCGGATTTCCCGCATCCGGCTCTCCCTCAGAATTTCACTGCGCAAAGCTTGC